>MGUQ01000001.1:0-3131 GCA_001799975.1 Elusimicrobia bacterium RIFCSPLOWO2_01_FULL_54_10
CGGCTCCTTCTTTTCTTCAACAAGCCCGATGCTCGCGAGTTCGTCGAGGACTTTGTAGGCGAGCGGCCGCCCGAGGCCCGCGGCCCGGGCGGCCGCGCTCGCGGGCTGGGGACCCATTTTGACGAGCGCTTCGTAGATGGCCGCTTGATTTTTATCGAGACCCGCCTGTGTGAGTGATTCCTTGTACGCGAGTTCTGTCATGCCGCCATTCTATAGGTAAATATATTTTTGTCAAGATACTATGACAAAAATATATTGATTCTGCTTATCTATCTATATAGAGCTATATATACAAAAACAACTTTGTATCCAATGAATTGACAAACTGTCAAGCAGGTGCTATGATGTCGCTAGTTGATCTTGGAATGTGTTGCGAAGTGTCCCCCATTCTCATTTCGAGGAGAGACTTGAGGAGGGAGTGGGGAATGAGGCACAGCTCGGAATACATTCGTTTGCAGGCAGGCGTGGATATAGAGGACTGGGTCGCAAACACCCCTCCCTATTTCCCATTCATCCGCAAGATGGTCTGCCACCCGCATTGCGCCTTCCCTCGCTCATTGGAGATGGAGGAAGGATTGGCAATGAGTTTCGGCATTGGTCGAGACATCGGCTGGAGGTGAAAACCTAAACCAACTTTCGCCTTCAGAAATGTCTCTGCTACCCCAAAGAAGATAGATCGGGGATTGAGTAGGGATTGCACATTGATAAACGTTGAGCCACACGAACGGCTAACCATGACCGCCCTATGCATACTCTGCGGAGATGCAGTGACGGGCGCACGACGTGCAGAAATGTACGGAAAGATTACGAACCCTGTGCGATTACTATTCTTTAGAGGAGAGAGTATCGCAGACAGGATGTAAAACCTTATCAGCTAATGGGATGTGATCCTATGGATCGCAATCCCGCCGCAGTGTTCCCAAATCACAATTACAAATAAATTACTTGAAGTTGGGCGAACACTGCGCCGGGATTCCAAACAGAGGAGAGAGAAATGTTCTGGACCCTGCTTGAAGTCGTCGCCCATATCAGCAACATCGCCGGCGCAGCCGGCGGCATCGTCGCTGCCGTGGGTGTGTTCAAGATGCTCGCCGCGCAGAGTCGCGCGGCCGAGCCGGTGCGTGTGCAGCTCCGCCTTGCTGCGGACGGTCGAAGCGTCGAGCTTCCCGTCCATATGAGGCGGCGTGACATCACTCGTGCCGAGCTTCTCGGGCGGCTCGGTATGCTGCCCATGAAGCAAAAAGGCGCGCGCTTCTCGCTGCGCGCCCTTTCCACGCCTTCCTTCATGGAAGCGGTAAACGAGGTTCAGGAGGGTAACACCTCCGTCCTCGTGATCCCCGCAACCATGGAGGAGCTCGACCAGTTCGACATTTGAACTGGTCGGAGGAAGAACGACAGCTCCCTTGTGAGAAAATCTGTCGCACGGTTTTGGTTGGAGCGACGACTGGTTATCGTCGCCGCTCCTTTTGAGTCCGCAAGTATTGCTGATTCAGAAGGAGTTATAGAACTCACGCACGAAATGGGCGGTGATGCATAGCCGCCCGCTTCGTGCGCAATCATGTGCACGAGAAAGGAGGGTCCAGTGAAAGCAGACTGGATTCTCGGTTCCAACGAGCCGGTCGTCGACCGGCACAAGAGCCACATCCACGAGGATGCGGCACGCTTCCTTGCACCGACCCTTTATCGGGTCGAGAGCAAAGGGCGTCCGTTTATCGTGGAGACCGTGGAGTTCGACTCCACGGTCGGAAAAAGTGTTTGCGTCGAGACGACCGACGCAGACGAGATTGTCTACGCCCAGCGCCAGGGTCGGCGCGGGCTCTCGCGGTTTGTCAAAAACCGTGAAGCCGAGCCGACCGATGCCGTGACGGTTGTCCTCAAAAAGGACAGCCGTGAGGACTACTACGTCCTCATCGCGGCGTGGTGTGGGGCCACGGCTGAGAAAGAGCCGTGGGACCCAAACATCCGCGACCCGGATGAACTCTTCCGCGCCCAGGACTTCTGGGCTTCGCATGCCCTCATATGGGGGAGCGAACCCATCGTCCCAGGTACGGAGACGGCAGTGTGTCCGTGGTGAGCTAACGCCGCCTACTCGGCGTCTTGAAAATAAATCAGGACGCACGCGAGTAGGCGCGTGCGATTCCTGGGTAAACCTCCACCAACAAGACGGAGGGGAGTGCAAGGTCGTTCAGTGCCCACAATGAAGCACTGACCGAGCGCTCAAACTCGAAGGGAGGCCAGCAATGGCCAACACGTTCGAAGTAATCAGCACGCGACTCTCGGAGCGGTTCATCCGCTCCGAGCAAATTGCCCGCATCTTGACCCTTGCGGTAGAGTCGGGCAAAAACGTTCTACTCTGGGGCCCGGGCGGGCATGGCAAGTCCGAGATGGTGATGGCGGCTTTGTCCGTCGTCGCGAACGAGGACGCCATGTACGTCCAGTCCTTTGGTGAAGGCATGGATGAGGCCACCCTCTGGGGAGGCCTCGACTTCCGTGCTCTCGAGAGCGAGAAAGTACTCCGGTATCACCCGGAGAACAGCTTCCTCAACAAGCCGTTCGCGGTTTTTGAGGAGCTGTTCGACGCTCCGGCGTCGGTTCTTCTCGCCCTGAAGGACACCCTTACGGCGCGTAAGCTCCGTAAGGGTTCACAGGTGTTCCCGATGAAGACGAAAGTCATCGTCGGTATCACCAACAAGGATCCTGGCGAGATCAGCGATCTCGGCCCGGCCGCGGCGGCCTTGGTGGAGCGGTTTCCGCTTCAACTCAAGGTCGAGTGGCCGAGCTACGAGTCGGTCGACTATCTCGCGTTGTTCCGTAAAGTCGGTCCGACCTTGTCGGGCGCAGACCTCAACGGAACAACCAACGTCTTGGCGGAACTCTTCGCCAAGGCGGGTGCCGACGGGGACGATGTGATATCGCCCCGCACGGCCGTCCACGCCCTGGGCGTGATGAAAACGGCTGCGGCAATTCGTGCTTCCAGCCGCGTGGAAAAGCAGGATCTCCTCGATCTTTGCTTCCTCCCCGGCATGGAGGAATTCGCGGCGAACATCCGCGAGGAACTCGATGCCGCCTACGAAAGGGCTGCGGCGGAGGCGAATATCGCCGCCGCCGAGACGAAACTGCGGCAGCTTCTC
>MGUQ01000001.1:3160-5143 GCA_001799975.1 Elusimicrobia bacterium RIFCSPLOWO2_01_FULL_54_10
CCGACTCGCCGATCAAGGCGCTGCAATGCGCCAAGAAGCTCGTCGCGCTGCAAGACGAGATGAGCAAGCTGAAAGTAACCGACGGGCTCGCGGAGCGGCGCAAGCAACTCCGTGAATCCGTAGCCGCAAAAATCACCGAGGCGCAATCCCGCGCCCTGGAGCATACTCGCATCTAGGAGGAGAGAATGGCGATGCGAACAACGTCGCCGCCCACTTACATTCCTCCGAATACGGAGGAGATGCGAGTGGCGGCGCAACAGGTTGGTCTTCGCCAGTTCGAAATCGGGCTGGTGACTGACCTGTGCAATCTGGCGGCGGGGGGAACTATCAACCCTCCGTCGTCATATCGCGCACGAATGCGCGATTTCGCGGAAGAACAAATTCCGCGAGACAAGCCGAATCGCGAGCGAGAGGTCGAAACGAAGTTCAACGATCTGATGAAATACCATCAGGCCGTCCAGGACTTCTTGGAGGCTATTGACCTCACGCGGTTCCCCGGCAACTCGCCGCTTGAGCAAGCGATGAGCGTGCTCAAGCTTTTGGCGAAAATGCCGAATGGCGCAGGTGGTGGGGAGAATGGGGGCAACCTCATGATTCCCATCTTCCAAAATAACGACAACCCTGAAAAGGTTGCCGAGCAGCTCCATGAGGTGATGGACATGGTTGACTCCATGTCCGAAATCGAGCAGGAGATGCTCGATCCCGACGGCAACTACGTAGAGGAGTCGCCGGAGGGTGATGGTCAGCGCTCCGGCCACCAAGAGCTTAATCGGCAAAAGGTGGCCGAGGATCTCGTGCCTGGTGCGGACAAGCGGGTGATGCTCGACATTTCTCGCACGCTCGACCAGTTCACGAAGCTTCAGGCGCGCAAGCAAGTACGCCTAGAGCAAGATCCGATGGGCGAAGAGGTTCGGAGTCGCCCAATTCGTTCCATATCCGAGCTCTCACGTGTGTCCAAAGCCGCGTGGGCAATGCGCCAAGAAGCCTCCACTCACTTCCTCTACCAAGCAGTGAGCGGACAGCTTCCCGTACGCGAACGTGCAACCCGGATCGAGCGCAAGCAGACGATTTTCGTTTTGCTTGATGGTTCGGGTTCAATGCGTGGTCGCAAACACTGGAAGGCGACCGGGGTGGTGATGAACCGCCTCAAAGCCGTCCTCTCCGGTGACGCGGTAGTTTATCTTTCGGTGTTCGATACGGAGATGGGTGACCCCCGCTCTGCCTCGACGCCGGAAGAGGCTCGGACTCTCATCAAGGATTTTGCTTCTGGCAATTTCCGGGGTGGGGGAACCGACATAGCCGCTGCGATTCGCGCCGCGCATACGTACATAGCAGAGCAGATCAAGGGAGGGGCGATGCTCTATCGCCCCGAAGTCGTCGTCCTCACAGACGAAGACACCTCGGTCGCGGCTTTGAAGAAGTCGGAGATCCCAGGCACTCGGGTCCACGGCTTCGCGATGGAGGTCGCAAACAAATCGCTCGTGGAGTTCGCTCGCTCCACGGGTGGAGTTGGGATCGAAAAGTTCTAAAAGAAAGGAGGCGAAAATGCGCTACATTCGCGCACCACCCTAGAAGAAAGCTGGCCCGGACCCGGCACACAGAAAGTTCCGGCGCGGTTAGGCGTGTAGTGAGCATCTCGTGATACCCCTAAGGTCCTAAGGCACGAGCGTATGGTCCGCGAGAAGGACTCCCGCGATGGTTGTGGAAAGCCGACGTAACTGCGTATGGCGCAAGCCAGGTTACGTCAGGTGCTTTGCCGAAAGGAAAGCGAAGGCCCGCGTATGCTGGGCTGAAGTTCCGCAGGGTGAGAACCATACCGGCGTGGGGACGCCAAACAACCTCCAAGCTGAAGCGAGCGCCGTTCTCGCTTCGGAATGTACTGGCCAAATGTGCCAGAGCTAAACGGTAGGTTAACTGGAACGAGCGCTTGGTCGCGCTCGTTCCTCTTCTTGAGTTTACGATAATCGTGGACTCAAAGAGAGG
>MGUQ01000002.1:0-7092 GCA_001799975.1 Elusimicrobia bacterium RIFCSPLOWO2_01_FULL_54_10
CGCATGATCCAGTCCAACATCAAGAACGTGGAATTCGTTTCCGCCAACACCGACGCGCAATGGCTCAAGCATTCCTCCCTGGCGCCTCACAGAATTCAGCTGGGATCCGCATTGACCAAGGGCCTGGGAGCGGGGGGAGACCCTGAAAAAGGCCGTCTCGCCGCCGAAGAAAGCGAAGCGGAGCTTCGGGACGCGCTCACCGCCTGCGATCTAGTTTTCATCACGGCCGGAATGGGCGGAGGCACCGGCACGGGGGCAGCTCCCGTGGTGGCAAAAATCGCCCGCGAGATGGGCATTCTTACGGTGGGCGTTGTGACCCGGCCATTTGAATTTGAGGGCCGGCACAGACAGAATCAGGCCGAAATCGGCATAAAAAATATAAAACAATATACGGACACGCTTGTGGTCATTCCCAACGACCGCCTTTTTTCCGTCATTGAGCAGGACACCCCCTGGGAAGACTGCTTCCACATTGTGGATGATGTTTTGAGAAAAGCCGTGCAGGCCATCTCGGACGTCATCACCCGCCCGCAGGAAATCAACATGGATTTCGCCAATGTGAAGGCCCTCATGGCCAATTCGGGCGATGCTTTGATGGGCATCGGCGAAGCCACGGGCTCTGACCGCGCCATCCGCGCGGCACAGCTTGCCATGGAATCGCCGCTCCTGGAAAATGTCTCCATTGAAGGCGCCAAGGGGCTCCTCATCAACATCTGCGGCAAAAAGCGCGGCGTGACCATGCACGAAGTGCGCGACGCCATGAACCACATTTATTCCGTGGTGTCTCCCGACGCCAAAGTCTTCGGCGGCCTGGGCACGGAAGAAACCCTTGAGGATTCCATCCGAATCACCGTGATTGCCACGGGGTTTCCCGTCAGCCGCGGCGCGCGCTCACCGCTCCCTGCGTCCGCTCACAACAGGCGGTTCGTCGAGCGCCGCAAGACTCTCATTGATTCTCAGGGCGAACCTGAGACCGTCGCAGACCCCATGGATCTGCGTCGCCCCGCTTTTCTAAGACGAAAACCTCCGCGTTGATCCGCCACGCCTCTGTTGCTGGGGACGGAAACTCCAAAGACTCCGTCGTCAGAAAAAAAATCCTCCTTAAGCACGGCGTGGACCCTTCCAAAATCATTTTGGGGGAACAAACCCACGGAATCAACATTGCCGCCGTAAAATCCATTCTGCCCAATCT
The DNA here is from genome assembly GCA_001799975.1 of Elusimicrobia bacterium RIFCSPLOWO2_01_FULL_54_10. Taxonomy (GTDB): domain Bacteria; phylum Elusimicrobiota; class Elusimicrobia; order 2-02-FULL-39-32; family 2-02-FULL-39-32; genus 2-01-FULL-60-11. The sequence goes on from MGUQ01000002.1 coordinate 1,193, forward strand.
TCATCCGGACACAGACGGCTTCATGACGGACCTCCCCGGAGTCGCGCTGGGCGTTTTTTCCGCAGATTGCGCGCCTGTTTTTCTCTCCAGCATGGACAATAAGGTGATTGGAATTCTTCATGCGGGCCGGCGCGGCACGGCGGCGGGCATTCTTCCCCAAGCTTTGAAGCAGTTCCGCGACAAGTGGGGAGTGGACTCCCAAAACACGGTCCTGCACCTGGGGCCGCACATCCGCAAATGCTGTTATGAAGTGGATTTGACACAGCGACTGCTGGAGCAAGCGGCGGCTCACGGCATCCCTGAAGAAAACAGGACATCGGATGCCCGCTGCACTGCCTGCGGAGGCGGTTTTTTTTCCTACCGACGGACGAAAACCGCGGAAAGAATGCTATCATTTATTCTTATAAAATGAGCGATCATTTAAACAAAATCCGCAAACAAATCGACAGGATCGACGACGCCATCCTGGCACAGCTGCTTAAGCGCGCCGGCCTTGCCAAAAAGATATGGCAGGTGAAATCCGAGATCGGCGAAGGCGTTTATTCCAGCACGCGCGAGCGCGAAATTTTGGACCGCCTTCTGTCCAAAAAAGTCGCTCCTTTGAGCGCGGAAGACATTGAATCCATATTCCAGGAGATCATCAACGCCTCGCGGAATGTCCAGAAGCGCCTGCGTGTCTCCTTTTTCGGGCCCGAATCCACTTTCACGCACCAGGCGGCCCGGAAACACTTCGGTAAGGGCGCGGAGATGATCCCGCAAAAATCCATTTCGGATGTTTTCCCTGATGTGGAGAAATCCCGCGCGGATTACGGCGTTGTGCCCATCGAAAATTCCACCGAGGGCGTGGTCAATCACACGCTCGACATGTTCATGAATTCGGATTTGATGATCTGCGCCGAGCGGGAAGAGCCCATTTCGCACCATCTTCTCTCGCCGTCGGGCAGCATCGGCAAGATCAAGCGCGTCTATTCTCATCCGCAGGCCCTGGCCCAATGCCGCAACTGGCTGCAAAGCCACCTGCCCAAGGTTGAAATTTGCGAGTCCGCCTCCACGGCGGATGCCGCGCTCCAGGCGTCCCTGGACGCTTCAGCCGCGGCCATTGCGTCGCCTTTGGCCGCCAAACTGCACCACTTGCGCACCGTGGCCGCCGGCATCGAAGATTTCAGGGAAAATTTCACCCGGTTTCTTATCATCGGCAAGCACTCTCCGGGATCTTCCGGCAAGGACAAGACTTCCATCCTGCTCGGCATCAAAGACCGAGTGGGAGCGCTGAATGATATTTTGGAGATTTTTAAGAAAAATACCATGAACCTCACCAAAATTGAGTCCCGCCCCACCAAGCGAAAGGCCTGGGAATACCTCTTTTTTGTGGATTTCATCGGGCACATGTCGGACCTTCCCATCAAACGAGCCTTGGAAGAGCTTAAGAAGTCCTGTCTGACGCTCAAAATCCTCGGCTCTTACCCCAAGACTGATTAACATGTCCAAATATATTTGCATTTTATTGCTTATTTCTCTCACCGGTTGTGGTGCAACAATTCATTCCCAATTGGTGAAGAAAGATGCTCGGATGGGGGACTGTAAAAAGGTTCACCTGATGATTGCGACCGCGGGAGGTGGAATATCGGTCACCAGTGCTGGTATGGGAAGTGGCACTGCCTCAGCCAACGCAACACCAACTGGAGTCTCCGCGGGTGCGATTGGATTAGGGTTATCTGCGAGTCACGTAATGTCTGGCAACGATCAAATAAATATGGCGGTTCAAGATATCGCGTTCGCCCTGCGGGATATGGGGTTCGATACTATTGAAAAAACTGGCGAAGCTGATGCAATAGCTTTGTTCTCCATCGGCACCGTCCGTTATGACCCTCTGACAGGATGGATAGCTGACAGGGCATTTCTTGATTTCAAGGATAATAAAACTGGTTCCATGATACTCAGCATTAAAGCTAACACTCGATTTGTTACTCCTACCGTTGGATCTTTAGTACGCAATATCGTTTCCGAATTAAAAAAATATCGTTGACGGTTCTTCGTGAATCCATGGGATCAGATCAAGTCCTGATTCAAATATTTCTAAAATCGGATTATTATAAGCTGCAAGTCGATCAAGTAAAGCCTCATAAAATAGCGCCAGGGGATCAGAAGACATAGGATGGAAAATGAACAAGACTCAGGTGGCAGTCAAAAGTATTCTTGATCGGCTTAACAGAATTAAGGCAGGTTTTTCAGACTGTGGCATTGCTATAATAGGCGGTAATCGGACTGCCGGTTTATATAACGATCCCCTTTTACAAAACATACATAAGAACAGAGTTATATCTCTCTTTATAAATATTGCCCATCTCAAAGATGACGTCAACCGCTGGGCTAAAGTTTCCGGCATTGACTCAAATAAAGTTGAGGATTTTTGCACAAAGAGTCATGCGGTCAATCTTGTTATTAAGGTGGCCGATACTGCTAAGCATGGGTTAGGTGGCAGATCAAAAAATAATTCTCCACTTGAATACGAGATAGTTCTTATGGTGCAGTCTGGTGAAAAACCAGATCCCTCCGATAAGATTACAGATTTATTTTGGCTTGTCGTTGATACTCACGGTGAGCCGCATCAATCAAATCTATTATTATCAAAAGCTCTATGTGATTGGCTGTTATTCATGGATAATAATAATATCGATGTAAAAAAATGGATTGAAACATGGGAACCAAAACAGTTGCCTAAAGGCTGGTCTCATTACAAAGGAATGATTCCTGAGGGACTAATGCGGAAAATGAAAGAGGATGCTGATGCGCGTATATTATCTTTCTAACCAACTGTCGCAGTCAATCCAGACGACTCCATCATTGGAGCGCTCCTGGGAAAACATGAAAATCTCTTCAGAATAATCTGTTTATATTGACAAATACTAATAAATAGAGTATATTACTGATAATAGAATATATGAACATGATGACTCTGACAGTTGAAGAAGTTGCAAATATCCTGAGGCTCTCGCCCATCACCGTATACCGTGAGCTTGTCAAACGCCACATCCCTGGTTTCAAGGTGGGAAACCAGTGGCGGATCAGGGAAGACATTTTGCGGGAATGGATGCGGGAAAAGAGCGGCTGGATCTCACGTTTTGACAAGCTCTGGATGGGGTTTCAAAAAACCGGGCGGAAAAAGCAGATTACTGAAGAAATCATTCAGGAGGAGATTCTAAAAACCCGCAAGGGTCGCCAACGATGAAAGTGGTGCTGGACACCAATGTTTTGGTATCCGGACTCCTGGTTCAGGGAAGCGTCCCGTCAGAAATTTTAAGGGATTTTAGGGACGGTCAATGGATTCTGGTTCTTTCAGGAGCCATTTTGGAAGAATATGGCAGGGTTTTAAGGCGGAAAAAATTTGACCTGTCGACTGCAAATATTGAAAGCATGCTCCGACTTATCGAAAATAAGGCCCTCAAAGTCATTCCCTCTGAACATTTCACTATCATTCACCAAGACCCTTCTGACAATGAATTTCTTGATGTTGCCGTGGAATGTCATGCTGATTTTATCGTTTCCGGAGACCAGCATTTGCTTGCCCTCAAACGCTTTCGCGGAATTCCCATTTTGCTTCCCTCTGAGTTTTTAAAAGCATTGAGGGAGATTTAGGCCTCTAAACCCTAGCCCCCATAGACAGTATTTTGTAAACTTATTGGCTATGAATTTATCGGCCATGATCCGTCCCGAAGTGCGGGATTTTGAGCCCTATTTGCCCGGCAAACCCATTGAGGAAGTCCGGCGGGAATTGGGCCTGAAAAAAGTCGTGAAGCTCGCTTCCAATGAGAACGCCCTGGGGACTTCGTCCAAAGCGCGGCGGGCCATTGCGGCTTCAGCGGCGGAATCTTTCCGTTATCCGGAAGGCCCCGGCACTCTGCTCAAGCGGGACCTGGCCAAAAAGCTCGGTGTTTCTGAGGGAGAAATCATCCTGGGCGCGGGCTCGGACGAAATCATCGAGGTGCTGGCGAAATCATTTTTCAACCGCGAGGATGAGATCATCGTGTCCCGCCACGCGTTCATCCGCTACAAGATGGCCGCGGACCTGATGGGAGCCAAGACCATCGAAGTGCCCATGAAGAATTTCAAGCACGATCTTGGTTCCATGGCCGAAAAAATCGGCCCGCGCACAAAAGCCATTTTTGTCGCCAATCCCAACAATCCCACCGGCACCTATGTGACAAAGCCGGAGGTGGCGGCGTTTATGAAAACTTATGCGGAGCGGGTGGGAAGCTCCGAGCGCCCGCCGTTCATTGTGTTCGACGAGGCCTATTATGAATTTGCAAAATCCCTGGCCGGAGATTACCCGGAAATGCTGGAATATTTGAAGCGCGGCGTGAACCTGGTGGTCCTGCGCACATTTTCGAAAGCCTACGGGCTGGCCGGCCTTCGCGTGGGTTACGGCGTGGCAAAAAGCGAGGTCATCCAGGTTCTGGACAGGGTGCGCCCTCCCTTCAATGTTTCTTCGGTGGCCCAAGCTGGGGCACGGGCGGCATTGACAGATCAAACTCACGTGAGAAAGAGCGTTGCGGAAGCGGCAAAAGGGCTCAAATATCTTGCGGTCGAACTGAAAAAGCTTAACATTCCGTTTCTGCCCTCTGCCGCCAACTTTCTGCTTCTGGATGTGTCGCCCCGCAAAGGGAGGGATGTTTTTCAGGCGCTCCTTAAAAAAGGCCTCGTGGTGCGCGCCATGGACGAATACGGATTCCCGGAGCGCGTGCGCGTGACCGTGGGCACAATGCCAGAGAACAAATTTTTAATTACCAGGCTCAAGGAGCTTCTATCATGATCATTACCCTCAAATCCGGCATCAACAAGGCGCAAGTTGACGCCATCCAAAAAAGTATCAAAAAATTCGGACTCACACCCCATGTGTCCCACGGCGCCGTCAGAACCATCATCGGGGTGATCGGCGGCAACGATTACAAATATAAAGAACAGCTGGAGGCTCTGGAGGGGGTAGAAAGCGTAACGCCCATTTTAAAGCCCTACAAGCTCGTGAGCCGGGAATTCCGCAAGGATGACACGGTCATTGACATCAAGGGAGTGAAACTTGGCGGACAACAGGTGGCCATTATCGCGGGGCCCTGCTCCGTGGACACCAAGGAGAATCTTCTCCTCTGCGCCCGCGCGGTAAAAAAATCCGGCGCTCATTTTTTGCGCGGAGGGGCCTACAAGCCGCGCACATCGCCCTACGCATTCCAGGGACACGGCGAAACCGCTCTCAAATATCTGGCTGAGGCCCGCAAGGCCACGGGCCTGCCCGTGGTGACAGAAGTGATGGATACCCGGCAGGTGGACATTGTGTGCAAATACGCGGACGTGCTCCAAATCGGCGCGCGTAACGCCCAGAATTTTGACCTGCTGCGCGAGGTGGGCCTCTGCAAAAAGCCTGTCATGCTCAAACGCGGCATGGCCAACACCATTGAAGAATGGCTCATGAGCGCCGAGTACATTGTTTCCAAAGGCAACAGCAATGTGTTCTTCTGCGAGCGCGGCATCCGTTCGTTCGAAACCGCGACGCGGTTCACCATGGACATCAATGCCATTCCCGCCATCAAGCACTTGACGCACCTTCCGGTCATCATCGATCCGTCGCACGGCGTGGGCGTGAGGGACTACATCGGCGCCATTGCGCTCGCGGGCATTGCCGCCGGCGCAGACGGCGTGATGGTGGAAGTGCATCCCAAACCCACGGAAGCCCTTTCCGACGGGCCGCAAGCGCTTCTGCCCGTCACCTTTGACGCCCTCATGAACGATATGCGCAAAGTGGCGTTTGCCGTGGGACGCACGATTTAAAGCGAAATGGCCAAACGCACTCTGGCCATTCTCGGCGTGGGGCTCATGGGAGGCTCCATTGCTCTTGCCCTCAAAAAAAA
>MGUQ01000002.1:7104-12006 GCA_001799975.1 Elusimicrobia bacterium RIFCSPLOWO2_01_FULL_54_10
CCCCTTCCGCATTCTTGGGTTGGGCCGCAACGCCCGACGCCTGGCCGCCGCAAAAAAGAAAAAACTGCTCGATGATTTTTCCACAGATCTTAAGCGGGTGGGTGAAGCGGACATGGTCATTCTCTGCACCACAGTGGGTGAAATTGTTCCTTCTTTTATCAAAATCAAAGCATTCTTAAAACCAAACGCCCTGGTTTCCGACATCGGAAGCGTGAAATCCGTCATCATGGACGGAATTTTTGAGGCCGCGCCCGGCGCGCGCTTTATTGGCGCCCATCCACTGGCCGGCTCGGAAAAAACCGGCTTTGAAAACTCGCGAGCGGATCTCTATCAGGGAGCCACCGTCGCACTTTGCTCTGCGCCACACGCATCGGCCGCGGACCTTCAAACCATGAACAAATTTTGGGCATCTCTCGGCGCCAAACCTCTTGCGATGGCGCCGGAAATCCATGACATTCTGGTGGCGCAGACCAGCCACCTGCCCCATGTGCTGGCCGCGGCTCTGGTGCGCTTGGTGAGCGGGCTCAACCACCGCGATCCGCAAGCCGGAAAGCTTTTGGCCGGCTCTTTTCGCGACATGACGCGCATTGCGGATTCGGATTCCCGCCAGTGGGCTGAAATTTCCGCAGCCAACCAAAAATTTATTCTGGGCGCGTTGAAATCATACCGCGACATCCTGCTTGATTTATTGAAGACATTTGAAAAGCCCGGAGCCGGCACCTCTGAATGGGAACAATTCTTTTCAGAAGCGCGCGCCGGGCGCAAAAAACTGCTGTGAGCTCCCTCCGGGGAAAATACACGCCTCCGCCGGACAAATCCATCACCCACCGGGCTCTTTTTTTGGCCGCCCTGGCCAAGGGAACTTCCCAAATAAAAAATCCTCTAGCAACGGGCGATTGCCTTTCCACTTTGAACGCCCTTCAGAAATTGGGCGTTTCGATTCGAAAAGGCCGGGGGATTTGGACAGTCAAGGGGAAAGGCGGGCTTCAGAGCAATTCCCGCCGCACCATCGATTGCGGCAATTCCGGCACCACCATCAGGCTTCTGACAGGCATTTTGAGCTCCCAGGGCGTGGAAGCCGTGCTAAGCGGTGATTCTTCCCTTAAAAAACGTCCCATGAAGCGCGTGATAGAGCCCTTGCGAAAAATGGGCGCAAAAATAACCGCTCACAAGGACAATTTTGCCCCCATCCGCATCCACAAAGACAGCTCTTTGCGCGGGATCACCTGGGGTTCCCCAATAGCGAGCGCACAGGTGAAAACAGCCCTGCTTCTGGCCGGGCTTTCCGCAAGCGGGAAAACGACCGTGATTGAACCCGCAAAATCCCGCGATCATACGGAAAGGATGCTCAAAGGCCTGGGCGTGAAAGTGGGCGTGGAAGGAAACAGGGTCACGGTGACGGGAGGGGCGGCGTTAAAAGGATTTAACATTTCTGTTCCGGGAGATTTTTCCAGCGCGTCTTTTTTTATTGTGGCGGCCCTCATTGTGCCCGGCTCGCATTTGATCCTTCGCAACGTCAATTTGAATCCCACGCGCACGGGCCTGCTCACGGTGCTCAAAAAAATGGGGGCAAAAATAAAAGTTCTGCGGATATCCAATAAAGATTTTGAACCCGTGGGAGATCTCGACGTCAGGCATTCCATGCTTAAGGGAACCCGGGTTTCAGGCGCTCAAATCCCGCTGTTGATTGACGAAATCCCCATTTTAGCCGTCGCCGCCTCCCAAGCCAGAGGAAAAACCATCGTCAAAGGCGCGCTCGAGTTGCGCGTGAAGGAATCCGACCGAATTGCGGCGATTGTCTCCGAGCTTAAAAAAATGGGCGCCAACATTAAAGAACGGCTGGACGGATTTACCGTGACCGGCCCCAGCTCGCTCCGCGGGGCTCCCGCGGATTCCCGCGGAGACCACCGCATGGCCATGGCGCTCGCGGTGGCGGGCCTGGTCGCTGCGGGCAAAACCAAAATCAAGGATTTTAGCTGCACCCGCGTGTCCTATCCCGGTTTTGTGAACGATCTGGCCTCCCTCCTGCACCCAAAACCCCGGTGAAAAAAAAGCCCATCATCTGCATTGACGGCCCCGCGGGTGCCGGAAAATCCACCATCGCCCGCATGGTGGCCCGCGAGCTGGGGCTCGTTTATGTGGATTCCGGAGCATTGTACCGCGGCCTCGCCTGGAAGGCCCTCGAGAATCACGTCAACCTGCACGATGCCTGGGCGCTTGCGGAGATGGCCAAGAACACAAAAATGAATTTTAAAACCATGGAAGGCGGCGGGAACCACATTTTTGTCGACGGAACGGATGTCACGTCCCAAATCCGCTCAGAGCGCGTGAGCTTTCACACCAACGAAATCGCCAAGGTCAAAGGCGTGCGCAAAGTCTTGAATGAAATGCAGAAAGCCCTCGGCAAAAAGGGCGGTGTCGTTATGGAAGGCCGCGACATCGGCACGCGGATTTTTCCGAAAGCCAAATACAAATTTTTTCTGGACGCGTCCCCGCTTGAGAGGGCCAGACGGAGGTTTTTGGAGCTCAAAGCCAAGGGCCGACGGGTGAACCTGGAAAAGATCGCCCATGCCCTGGCCCAGAGGGATTATAAGGATAAAACCCGCGGCATTTCACCCTTGCGGCAGGCTCCGGACGCCGTCGTGATCGACTCCACCCGTCTTTCCCTGGCCCAGGTGGCCAAACGCATCCTCAAATTCGTCGCCGCATGAAAAATCACACCCTGCTTCAGCGGTTTCTCTACAGATTAAGCCAGGTGATCTCTCAAATCCTTTTCCGCACATTGGGGCTGCTTATCGTGCACGGGCGTGAAAATATTCCCAAAAAAGGCGGATATCTTCTGGCATCCAACCATCTTTCCAACATGGACCCGCCTCTTGTCGGCTCGTCCTTGTGGCGTCCTATCTATTATTTTGCCAAGGAAGAGCTTTTCCGCATTCCCGTATTGGGTTGGTGGATTGCCCAGATCAACGCGTTCCCCGTGAAGCGTTATGAGCACGACATCGGCGCGTTCAAAAAAGCCCGCGCCGTGCTGGCCGCGGGGGAAGGCCTCCTCATGTTTCCGGAAGGCCGCCGCAGCAAAACGGGGGAACTGGGAAAGGCCAAGCCGGGCGCAGGCATGCTGGCCATCAAAGCCGGCGTCCCGGTGATTCCCGTTCACATCACCAACAGCCACAAGTTTTTGAAATTTTCCAGGCTCCGATTGGATTTTGGGGCGCCTTTGTGGCCCTCGGATGAGATTTTGCGGCAGGAAAATTATGAGGAATTTTCCGCGCAGATCATGGCTGCTATTGCGGCTCTGAAATCAAAGATGTATAATGAACCCTCGTCGAAAAAATAAATCTAAATGACAACTGAACTCGAACAGGCGGATTCGCAGGAAATGGACATGGCTCAGCTCCTGGCTGAGCATGACGCCCAATCCCAGGCCAATCAGGCAGAAACGGGCTCCATCCTGATGGCCAAAGTGGTCTCCGTCTCCTCCGAAGGCGTGATGGTGGACATCGGCCAGAAAAAGGAAACCCTCATTCCCCGCGCCGAATTCCGCACTGACCCCGCCTTTAAAACAGGGGAATCCATTCCCGTTCTTTTGAACAGCGGCCGCAAGGGAGGCCAGCAAGTTTCATGGAAACGGGCCGTGGACCAAATGGCCTGGGAACACATCGAGCAGTCCAGGGCCAGAAACCTGCCCGTTCGGGCCGTGGTGATTGGCGAAATCAAGGGCGGGCTCACGCTGGAATGCGAGGGGGTGCTGGAAGCCTTCATGCCGGCCTCCCATGTGGACGTCCGGGCTGTGGGGGATTTAAAAAAATTCAAAGGCGAAGTTTTTCAAACCTACATCGTGGAGTGCGACCGGCCGAAAGGCAAGCTCCTGCTCTCGCGCAAGCTTTGGCTTTCCCAGGAAAATCAGAAGAAAAAAATTGAGACCCTTGCGGAATTGAAAGAAGGCGATACCCGGCAAGGCGTGGTCACGGGCATCACCAGCTTCGGCGCTTTCGTGGACCTGGGCGGCATTGAAGGCCTGCTCCACATCGGCGAGCTGGAATGGGCCCGCACGCGGAAAGTCTCCGACGTGCTCAAAACCGGCCAGGAAATTTCCGTCAAAATCATCAAGTTCGACAAGGAAACCGAAAAGATCTCCCTTTCTCGCCGCGAGCTCATGCCTCATCCCTGGGACAACATCGAGGAAAGAATTCCCGCGGGCACGGAGGTGGAGGGGCGCATCACCAGCGTGACGGACTTCGGCTGTTTTGTGGAAATCGCGCCCCAGGTGGAAGGCCTGTTGCACGCCTCCGAAATATCCTGGAAAGAAGCCATGCCCAAACCCCGCGCCTTGTTCAAGGCCGGGCAAAAAATCCGCGTCAAAGTCATCGGCGTGTCCCGCAAGGATGAAAAAATCTCACTCTCGCTTAAACGCACGCTTGAAAATCCCTGGGAAACCATCAAATCCAAATATCCCGTGGGGGCCACAGTGAAAGCGGTCATCGGCAACCTGACGCCGTTTGGCGCGTTCGCCCGCCTGCCTGAAGGCATTGAAGGGCTCATCCACATATCCGATTTTTCCTGGATCAAGCGCGTGGCACACCCGCAGGACATGGTCAAAACCGGCCAGGAAGTTGAAGTCAAGGTGCTGGATATCAACCTGGGCAAGGAAAAAATTTCCCTGGGCTTAAAACAAACCAGGCCCAACCCGTTCGAAACCTACCGCAAGGGAGTCTCCGTCTCCGGCACCATCACGCAGGTGACAGACCAGGGAGCGCTTCTGGAAATCGAGCCCGGCGTGGAAGGCTACATTCCCCTGGCTGAGGCGTCAATGGACAAAACGGACTCCGCCAAAAAAATCTTTAAAGAAGGCGACCGCGTGGAAGCCAAAGTGATCAATGTTGAACCCAAGGAGAGAAA
>MGUQ01000002.1:12064-25471 GCA_001799975.1 Elusimicrobia bacterium RIFCSPLOWO2_01_FULL_54_10
CTCGCCCCGCCCCAATCTGGGCGACCTCCTGGATACTTGAGGAAAATAGCCGCCCTCGCCGTTGTTTCTGCAGTCATCTACTTAAGCCTTCGTTCCACAACACCCTTCTTTCCCCGCGTGAGCGGCCCTGAAATTCCAAGGAGCAAGCTGGAACGGATTGTAGAAAAATCACTTAAGAGCATTGAAAACAACCCCTCCGACCTGACCGCCCGGGTGGACATGGGTGTGGCCCATTTTCACATGGGCCCCGAATTTTACGATGAAGCCCTGAACGAACTTTCCGATGCCTGGGCGGGCGGAGCTTTTGACGAACGGATTTTTTATTATCTGGGCGTGCTCTATGAGAACATCACCGTCAATGAAGAAGCGGAAAAGCAATATCGCCGCTTTTTAAACCACCATCCGGATGACCGGGAAATTTTGCTCCGCCTGGCCCGCCTGCTGTTCCGGCAGGGCCATTGGGAACAAGCGGTGGAACAATACTCCAAGCTGGCCGAAAAAACCCCGAAAGACTCCACTTCCCTGGTCAATCTGGGCCTGGCCTACCAAGCCCGGCATAAGACCGAATCCGCTCTCAAAGGCAAAGACAGGATGACGGACGCCGAAATCAGCGGGTTTTTAAATCAGGGCATCGCCCGGCTGGAACAGGCAAAAACTTTAAGTCCGGATCTGAGCCGGGGCATTCATCTTGCTCTCGCCGAAATGTACGCTGCCTCTGAAGAGTGGGAAAAATCCCTGCAGGCGGCCGGAAATGAACTCCTTAAATATCCGGGAGCAGCCGACACTGCCGCTCTCGCACTTCAGGCCCAGGCGCTGCAAAAGCTGAACCGCAACGAAGAATTGCTCAATACCTATGAAAAATGGGCGGCGGCAGACCCCAAGAACCGTTCCCTCCCCGGGAAGATCTCAGCGCTTAAACGCAAGCTTAAGGCCAAGTGAAGCTGCGATTCCTCGCCGCTGGCTTGCTGTCGTCCGTCTGCGCGCTTGCCGCGGCACCCCTGCAAGGGGCGGCGCAAAACAAGGTCATCGTCAAGCGCTTCAACTGGAAAGTGGCCCGCACCCAGCATTTTGACATCTATCACATCCCCGGCTCCGAAAAATTGCTTGAGCCCACCGCCAAAATCCTTGAAGAAGCCTATGCCCGCATCACCGGGCCGCTCGGCGTCCAAATCCCAAAACGCTCGGCTTTTTATCTTTATTTAAACCACAATGAGTTCGAACAGAACAATATCGTAGATGTGGGTGAAGGCACCGGCGGCGTAACGGAAGCATTCAAGGACCGTTTCCTGGTTTTTAACGACGGCAGCCGCACCTGGCTGGAACACGTCGTGTTCCACGAATTCGTCCATGTCTGCCAGTTCCGCGTGCTCTATGCCGGATTTTGGAAGTCCGCCCGCCTGCTCAAGAGCGTGCTCTACCCGCTCTGGTTTATGGAAGGGTCCGCCGAATATTTTTCCGCCCACCGCGACGAGCCCCAGAAGGAAATGGTCATCCGCGACGCCGTCACCTCCAAGTCTCTCATTCCGCTCCGCCTCCTGCACGGATTCAATCATGTGAAGCCCCACCAGGTGACTCTGGCCTATAAAACGGGCTGCGCGGCCATGGAATACATCGCCAGAGAATATGGAGAAGAGAAGATTGGGCTGCTTCTCAAGAGCGTCACGGACAAATTCGACATCAACGGCGCCCTGCACGAAGTCTTGGGCATCTCCCTCACAGAGCTGGACGAAAAATTTGTGGAAGACCTTGAAGAGCGTTATGAGGAGGAAACCAAGGGGCTGAACGAACCTTCCTTTTACGGCCAGCCCTTAGCACCTCTGGATCCCATCTATCCCGTTTTCAGCGCCCAGCCTGCGTTTTTTCCCAACGGCGAGAGTTTGGCGTTCATTGGCGACAAGAACGGTTTTGACGACATTTACCGGCATGATTTTGCCGACCGCCGCGCGGTGCCGCTGGACATTCAGAAGCGCTGGTCGCACAAGCTCGAAGCCATCCGGCGGGACAACTCCGCCCTTTCCATATCGCCGGACGGAAAAAAAATCCTGTTTGCTGGCGAGCACAAACAGCGGGACCACCTCTATATTTATGACATTGCGAGGGACCGACTCCGCCTTCTAAAAATCGCCCTGGACGGCGTCAAATCGCCCCAGTTTTTTTCCAACGGAAAAAAAATCGCCTTTATCGGCATGAAAGACGGCTTGAACGACCTCTACATTTGCGACATCGAGGGAAGGAACTTGAGACAACTCAAGCAAACAGAAGAGGACGAAGGGGACCTGCGCATTTTTCCGGATGGCATCACCCTCCTTTTCTCAAGAGAGAAGCTGGCCGAAGGCGAACCCGGCCACATGGAGCGCGATCTTTGGACCCACAACGCGGTCACCGGCGCGGAAACCCAGATCACCCGCATGCCGGGCAACGAAACCCAGCCCTCCATTGACTCCAAAGGCCGCGAAATCCTGTTCGTGGGGGACGGCACGGGCCGGTTTGAAATCTACCGCATGGAAAGCGGGAAGGAGCCCGCACAGCTCACCCGCTCGATCGGGGGAAGTTTTCAGCCGACCTATCATCCCAAACAGGATCTCTTTGTTTTTACGGGATTTCGCAAAGGACAGCAGCAGATTTACTTGACCCCGGCAAGAACCGCCCCGGCGGCCTCCACGGCGCAAGACCTGATGGAGCAGATCCGCGCTCGCGCCGAAGTGAAATCCACTGTCGAAACCTACGCCGCCCTAGCCAGCACCTGGTCCATCACCCAGCCCGTGCGCAAATACCGCTTCCGAGCTTCCACTGACTTCTTCTTTCCCGTTTTCTTTTATTCGTCTACGGACGGGCTGTTCTTCTCCGCTTATTGGCAGGCCTCAGAAATGCTGGGCAACCACCAGCTTCAAACCGCCGTCACATACGCTTCCGCACTTGATTTTCTCAACTATCAGGTTCTTTATTCATATCTCCGATTCCGCCCGCAGTTTTTTGTGGGCGTGCAGGGCGACACGCAGGAAAATGTTTTTGTGACCACGCGCGAACGCCGCCGCGAAGACGCCCAGTTCGTGGGCATCACTTACCCTTTGAACCGCTTTGACAGCCTCACCACCCGATTCCTGACCACGCAGAGGAATGTGCAGTACACCGATGATGATTTTGTGGCCTTGCGCGCCGTGGGGCGCGAAAATGTCGCGGGTTTGTCATTTGTGAGGAACATTTCCCAGGGCCGCTATCTGGAAACCACCAGCGGATACCGATTCAGCATCAACGGGGAAGAGTCTGACGATGCCCTGGGCAGCACTCTGGACTACCGCAACTTGTTTTGGGATTACAACCACTTCGTGCCCGCGCCGTCCGAAGGCACGGTGGCGTTCCGCCTAATGGGCGGGGCCAGCTTCGGCAGCGACAAGCAATTTTTCCGCACGGGCGGTTCAGATTTGCTCCGCGGATATGAACGCTTCAGCCTCCAGAACGCCTCCAGCCGCTTTGCGATTGCCAACTTGGAATACCGCTTTCCCATTGTCTTGAACGCCAACACCCACATCTGGTTTCTTTTCCCGGACTTTCTCTTTAAAAATGTTTACGGGCACATTTTCATGGATCAAGGTATTCTGTGGGAGCACGCCCCTGACCTGGCCCGCCAGCAGTTGAAGGATATTAAGCATTCCATCGGGGTGGGCTTGCGGTTTCAGGCCTTTGTGCTTCAAACTTTCCCCATTTCCATCCAGGCGGATTACGCCCGCCGCACCGTGGACGGAGAGCAGGTTTTTTATCTTGGCTTTGGACCCCATTTTTGACAAAATGGCATAAGCATGGCAAAAAATAAAAACCGTCAGGCTCATATTGTGCAGTCCGATGTAAATCCGTCTGCCGGCCCTGCCGGAATTTCATCCCGGGGCTGGAAGATCATCGGTGCGGGCGCGGGAATCGTCATCGTCGGATTCATCGTTCTCACATTCACGGACCCCGCAGGCCAGAACTGGGCTTCGAACCTCTCGCCCTTCCTGATTTTGGGCGGATACGGCGTTATCGCCGCGGGCATTCTCAAAAAATAATTTCATGTCCCTGCCCATTTTGGCAATCCTTGTGATTGGAACCCTCGCGTTGGGGTACCGTTTCTACGGCCAATTTGTGGCAAGCCAGTTTGCACTCACTGATAAAAATCCCACTCCAGCCGTTCAGGTCAACGACGGGGCGGATTTTGTTCCCACCAGGCCTTTTTACCTTCTGGGCCAGCATTTTTCCGCCATCGCCGCGGCCGGGCCCATTGCGGGTCCCATCATCGCCTGCCAGATGTTCGGATGGCTGCCTTGCGTCCTCTGGATTGTCCTTGGCGTCATTTTCATCGGCGCGGTCCATGATTTCGCATCGCTTGTGGCCTCCGTGCGCCACGGGGCCAGGTCCGTGGCGGAAATCATGAAGGAAAACATCGGCGGGCGGGCCTACCTGGCCATGATGGCCTTTATCTGGATTGCGCTCCTCTATGTGATTGTGGCCTTCACGGACATCACGGCGGGCACATTTGTGGGCATCACGGAGGAATTTAAAGAAAGGGATTTTTCTTTCAACCCAGGCGGGGCCGTGGCGGCCTCCAGCGTGATGTATCTCATGCTTTCAATCCTCATGGGCCTCGTGCAGAAAAAGTTCAACCCTCCTCTCTGGCTTCTCACCCTCATTTTTGTGCCGGCCACCCTGGGCGCGGTGTGGGCAGGCACTCAAGTTTCCACGCTCCTCCTCTTCACCCAAAAAACCTGGGGTCTTTCGATTTTGGTCTATTGTTTTGTTGCATCGCTCCTTCCTGTATGGCTTCTGTTGCAGCCGCGCGGTTATTTGGGCGGCTTTGTGCTTTACATGGCCCTCGCCGTGGGCGTGATTGGCATTTTCTTTGGACAATTTCAGGTTCAACAGCCGGCATTCAAAGGCTGGAGCGGAGCGGGCGCCACGGACGCCCTCTTTCCGTTTCTCTTCGTCACCATCGCCTGCGGGGCCTGCTCCGGGTTTCACGGGCTTGTTTGCTCCGGCACCACATCCAAACAGATTGAAAAAGAATCCCATTGCCGTCCTGTGGGATTTGGCGGCATGCTCCTGGAGGCGTTTGTTGCCATGATTGCGCTTTCCACGGTCATGATTCTTTCTCAGCAGCCCATTATGCCCGGCCCCGGAAAAATTTACGGCAACGGCATGGGATATTTTCTCACCATTCTTATCGGCGAGCAAAACATCCTCTTCGCCATCACTTTCGGCGCCATGGCTTTTTCCACGTTTATTTTTGACACGCTTGATGTTGCTACCCGCCTGGGCCGCTACATTTTGCAGGAGCTTTTCAACCTGAAGGGGCCTTCAGGCGCCGCCATCGCCACGGCGGCAACCGTTGCTCTCCCGGTTTTACTTGTTTCTTTTGCCGGAGCAGGCTCTTATCGGCAGTTCTGGACTCTTTTTGGCACCACCAACCAGCTCCTGGCCGCCCTTTCGCTGCTGGGACTCACGGTCTGGATGAAAAAAACCGGGAAAAATTATTGGATCACCCTTATCCCAATGATTTTCGTCATGAGCATTACGCTTTGGTCCCTGCTGATCCAAACCTCAAGGGCATTCAGCACATTTTCTGGTGTGAACATCTCATTTATGAACGGGATGAGCGCCCTTGTGCTGATTTCTCTGACTGGACTTTTGATTTATGATTCTGTACAAACTCTGAAGGGGGAATTATGGCAAGAAAAAAAATTAGCGTAATCGGAGCCGGCAATGTCGGCGCCACGCTCACCCAGCGGCTGGCCGAAGCGGAGTTAGGGGATGTTGTCGTTCTGGATATTCCGCAGACGGAAGGCATGCCAGCGGGCAAGGCGCTCGATATTTTGCAGGCAGGGTCGGTGTATGGCTACGACTCCAAAGTCAAAGGCACAACAAGCTATGACGACACTGCCAACTCCGACATCGTCGTCATCACGGCGGGCATTCCGCGCAAGCCTGGCATGAGCCGCGATGATCTGCTCAGCACCAATGCGGGCATTGTCAAAACCGTAACGGAAAATGTGGCAAAGGCGTCGCCGAACGCCATTCTCATAGTTGTTTCGAACCCGTTGGATGCCATGGTCTATGTGGCCTTGAAAACTTCCGGATTCCCGAAACACCGCGTCATCGGCATGGCGGGCGTTTTGGATTCATCCAGGATGGCCACATTCATTGCGGAGGCCACGCAGTCTTCCGTGGAAGACGTCCAAACCATGGTTCTGGGCGGCCACGGAGACACGATGGTGCCCATCACGCGCTATTGCACGGTGGCGGGAGTTTCCATCGACGAAATTTTGAAGAAAGAACAGGTGGCGGCCATCGTCAAGCGCACGGCGGAAGGCGGAGCTGAAATTGTGAAGCTCCTCAAAACCGGCTCCGCGTTTTACGCGCCTTCGGCTTCAGTAGTGGCCATGGTGGAATCCATCCTCAAAGACAAAAAGCGCATTCTGCCCTGCGCGGCGTTCCTGCAGGGAGAGTACGGCATCAATGATCTCTATGTGGGCGTGCCAGTGAAACTCGGCGAGCGCGGCATCGAGCAGATCATCCAGCTCAACCTGACCGTGGAAGAGCGCGTTGCTCTCCAAAAATCAGCAGAATCCGTCAAAGAGCTGGTGGAAGTCATGCGCCGCATGAAGGTGGTTTCCTAATGGCCAGGAACGGTACGCGCACGGAAAAAGACTCTCTGGGCTTAAAAGAAGTCCCCGATTCCGCCTATTGGGGCATCCAGACCCAGCGCGCGGTCGAAAATTACCCCATTTCAGGCCTGCGCGAGCATCCGAAATTCATCGAATCATTCGTGATCGTCAAAAAAGCCTGCGCGACGGTGAACATGGAATTGGGCCTACTCAAAAAGGAAATCGCAAAGGCCATCGTCAAGGCGTGCGATGAAATCTTGTCCGGCAAATTCAGGGACCAGTTCGTGGTGGATGTTTTTCAGGCGGGAGCGGGCACGTCGTTCAACATGAATGTCAATGAAGTCCTGGCCAACCGAGCCATCGAGATCATGGGAGGCAAAAAGGGTGAATACGATACATGCCATCCCAATGACCATGTCAACATGGCCCAGTCCACCAACGATGTTTTTCCCACAGCCATGCGCGTCAGCGCGCGCCTGCTGGTGGCTGAGCTCATTCCTGAACTCAACGAGCTGGAGTCTGCCTTAGGCATCAAGGCGAGGGAATTCGATTCCATCTTGAAATCCGGAAGGACTCATTTGCAGGACGCCGTTCCCGTCCGCCTGGGCCAGGAATTTGCCGCCTATTACAGATCCGTGCAGAAATGCCGCCAGAGAGTGGAGGCCGTCGCAAAAATGGTGGAAGAGCTGGGGATTGGCGGAAGCGCCGCCGGCACGGGGCTCAACACGCACCCCGATTACCGAAAAAAAGTCTGCAAATGCTTAAGCCAATGGACGAAAATCGAATTCAGCGCCGCCCCCGACATGCGGGAAGCCATGCAGTCCAACCTTCCCATCGCGGCGTTGGCCGCCACCCTGAAACTTCTCGCCGGCGAAATCGGCCGCATCTCCAACGACTTCCGCCTCCTCTGTTCGGGACCGCTCACAGGATTTGCTGAAATCATCCTGCCGGCGGTTCAGCCGGGCTCTTCCATCATGCCCGGCAAGGTGAACCCTTCGATGGCCGAGATGATGAACCAGGTCTGCTTTCAGGTGATGGGCGCCGAGCAGACCATCTCCCTGGCCTCCCAAGCGGGCCAGCTTGAGTTGAATGTCATGATGCCCGTGATGGCCTTCAACATCAACTTTTCTCTGGAAATCATGAAGAACGCCATCCGGGAATTCACGAACCGTTGCGTCAAAGGGATCCAGGCCGATGAAGCCCGCTGCAGGCACTATGCCGAAGTGAGTCCGTCTCTGGCCACGGCGCTCAACCCCTCCATCGGCTATGCCCGCGCCGCCGAAGTGGTGAAAAAGGCCCTCAAAGAGAAAAAATCCATTCCTCAGGTTGCCCTGGAAGACAAACTCCTCACCAAAGAGCAAATAAAAAAAATTCTTAATCCCAAACTGCTTACAGAGCCTGGCCTGCCAGGAAAATAATGAAACTCTTTACCAGTAACTTCTTCAAAGGCGTTGTCGTCCTCCTTCCCATCACCCTCACACTCTATATCGGCTATTTCATTTTCATACGCATGGACCGCCTGGGCCGGCTTATTTTGGGACAGTGGATCACTCGTGAAGACCTTCTCACCGGCATAGGGTTCCTCTCCACGCTTTCCTTCATCGCCCTCGTGGGATACAGCTCTTCCTTCTGGCTCACCTCCGGCTTGATTGATTGGGTCGAGAGCCAGTTTGGCCGGAGCCCCATCATGAAGGGCGTCTATGGCACCATCCGCGACGCCGTGCGCTCCATTCTGGGTGAAAAAAAGGTCTTCTCGCAGGCTGTGCTGGTGGATCTTCCGGCGCTGGGCATCCAGCGGGTGGGATTCGTCACCCAAGAAAAACCCACTTTTTTTGCGGCGGGAGAGGAGAAAATCGTGGTGTATCTGCCTCATTCTTTTCAGATTTCAGGCGAGATGATCGTGGTTTCAAAATCCCAGGTGAAGTTCCTGGACCTTCCGGCTGAAGAAGCGCTCAAGCTGATCATGTCCGCCGGCATCGCCAAGTCCTAAGAACATTTCCAAGATGCCAAACCTGCTCGCCGTTGATGTTGGGAACACCAACATCACTTTCGGCATCTTTCACGGTTCATCTCTCCGCACCTTTCGCCTGGATACCGCAGCAGCCAAAAAATCAGATTTTTCTCACAAGCTTTCCGTAAAATTAAAGAATTACAGAGGCCCCGTGGCCATTGCCTCTGTGGTGCCCTGGGCGGATCCTGTTTTGAAGCGGTTTTTTAAAAGCCGTTTGGGCCAAAATCCAATTTTTATCAACCCCAAATCCCGCCTTCCGGTCAAAAATCTATACAAAAACCCCGCTCTTGTGGGCGCCGACCGCATTGTGAACGCGGCCGCCGCCTGGGAGCTTTTTAAAAAACCCGTCATCGTGGTGGATTTCGGCACCGCCACAACTTTTGACTGCATCACAAGAAAGGGGGAATACGCGGGAGGGCTCATTGTTCCGGGCCCAGACCTGGCTTCCGAAAGTCTCCGGCTAAAGACCGCAAAACTGCCTTTTGTCAGGATAGCCAGACCTGCCCGCATCATCGGGAAAACTCCCAAAGAGTCCATTCAATCCGGCCTTTTTTACGGCTATGTCTCGCTGGTTGACGGGGTATTGGACCGGCTTCTGAAGGAACTTGGACCTGGAACAAAAGCCGTTTCAACGGGCGGGCTCGCCACTTTGATTGCAGGAGCTTCCCGGCACCTCAAAAAGTCCTCTATCTACCCCAATTTGACTCTGGAAGGCATTACAATTTGTTACAAGAAGTTTACAAAAAGTTTAGGACAAAAATAACCCCTTCTGATACCATAGTTCAATGCGCCGGGCATTATCTGCCTTTTTTCTTGCTGTCTTTTGCTACAGCTTTTTGGCTGTGCCCTATGCCGAAGCCAGCCTCTGGAAAGAGCGCCGCGCCGCGGTGGAAAGCGCCAAAAAAGACACTCTTGTAGCCCAGCTTCCCCGCGTCCGTCCGGCCGCGTTTCCCAACATATCTTCTTCTCTCGGCGAGCAGCCCTCTGTGCTGGACAGTTTGCCCCTTGCCGCCGCGTCTCACATTCCCCTCACAAGCCTGAAACTGCCTCTGGCATATTCTAATTTCAAGTCCGCCCATTTTCCGGCCAGCTGGAAACCCTCCGATTTGACCGTCATCAACATTCAGGACGTCCACATGAACGCGGAGGCCCAAACCAACATCTCCAAATCCCTGCAAGAATTGATCGATCAAGGCAAAGTGGATATGGTGGCCTTGGAAGGCGCATTTACCGATGTAGATGTCTCTGGATTCAGGACTTTTGAAGACCAGGAATCGGTCAGAATGGTGACGGACTACTTCTTGAAAGATAACAAACTCTCGGGAGCAATCCATGCTGCTCTGACATTGACGCCTCACCCCGACCCTCTCCACTACGTGGAGAGGGAGAAATACCCTCCTTTTGTCGGCGTTGACGACAAATTTCTTCATACAGCTCACATTCAGGCCTACAAAGACTCTGTGGGCAAGGCTGAGGGCCTTAAAAAAGAGCTCTCCAATGAGGAAGCCGTTCTGGAGCAGAAAAAACCCCAGGTTTATAATCCCGCACTTCTCGCCTTTGACAAGCAGGTCACGGCTTACCGCAAGGGTACACTTCCGTTGGGTGAGTATGTGAAGTCGTTGTCTGCTCTTTCTAATCTCGAATCTCGATTTTCGAATCTCTCCCAGTTCCTCAAGGCCCTTGCCATGGAACAATCCCTCGACTTCAAGCAAGTGGAAGCCGAGAGAGGCAAGATGGTGCAGTTCATCCCTCCTATTAGCCATGGCATTCTGGCCGCATATTGCAGAATCTTTGAAGCTTCCCTTCACCTATTATCTTTTGGGTGTGGCGGCTGCCCCTTCTGCAAAGGCAGCAGTGCAGGATCCTATTTCGACTGAAATCAATCAGAATTTGAACTCACCCCTCTCTTTGGAACTCTCCAAACTCAATATCAACATGGTCAGCACGAAAAAGGTTATAAATACCGGAACTTTGGAAGGCCGGGCCTTCACCCAAGCCACGCCCTTCATCAGCGCCACCCAGCTCCTTCAGAGCCGCCTGGCAGAGCAGACTGCCACGGAACGCTCGCAGTAACCCCTCCAACCGCTCTTGACAAGGTTCGCCACTTGTGCTAACCTTGATGGGCTGGACATCATCGCCGCAAGGGAGGGGAACATGCCCACTAAAAATCCAAGAATCCACGTCGTGCTGGAAAAGCCGCTTTTTGAGAGAGTGAAGGGACTGGCGAAGAAGAATGGTCTTTCTGTGAGCCTGGAGGCCCGCGAGCTCATCCGCGAAGCCCTGCGCTACGGCGGATCTAAAACGATGCGCGTCTACACGGGAAAACACTTCTCTACAATGATCGGAAAATATCGGGCCGGTCGCGTCGGCAATTTGGACGACATTTTGGTCGAGCAAGTCCATGGGTAGCGTCCTTGCGGACACGAGCGCTCTCTACGCGCTCATCAATCCTGAGGATGATCACCACCCCAAAGCTGTGGAGATTTATGGATCCCTCCTCCAACGACAGGTCGTACTGGTGCTGCCGAACTTCATTCTGGCTGAAACCCACACGCTCATCAATCGACGGATTGGACACCTGGCTGCTCGTGAATTCCTGCAAAAGACGATTCAGGATTTCAATATTGAACGGGCGACCGTGGAAGACGAGTGGACGGCCCTTGCGACTCTAGTTGAAGGCCGCCGTTCAAAGGGATTGAGCTATTTTGACGCCATCGCCGTTGCCGTCGCTGAGCGGCTGGGAATAGAGGAAGTATTCACATTCGATCGTCACTTCAAATTGATGGGCCTCAAAGTTTGCTCGTCCTGACACGCCGCGTTTGACTCAAATCCCCGAAAACTGGTAAAATACCTTGCTTATGAAATGCCGTCATTTTTGGGCCGCTTTCGCGGCTTTTTTCCTTTTATCCGGAGCCGCTTGGGCGGACCCTTATCAGGATGCCGTCTCCAAGCTTTCTGACAAGAACCCTGCCGTCAGAAAACAGGCTGCTGAAGCCCTGGGCGGCCTCCGCAACAACGCGGCTGAGGGGCCCCTCAAAAAGCTTCTGACAGACACTTCCCCGCAGGTCCGCGCCTCCGCCGTGGAGGCCCTGGGCGTAATGCGCATCCAGTCTGCCGGGCCGCAAATCGCCAAGATGCTGGAAACTGACCCTGACCCCATCGTTCGCCAGGCCTCAGCCATTTCACTGGGTTACATCGCTCTCCCGCAGACAATTCCATCCTTGATTAAAGGTCTCAAGGACGCCCATGACGGCACGCGCTTTGCCTGTGTCAATTCCCTGGGGATTTTGCGCGACCCCTCGGCGATGGAACCCCTCAAGGAACTTCTCAAATCCCCGGATCCCCGCATGCGCAAGTCCGCGTCATATTCTCTGGCCAAAATGAACGACAAAGCCACCGTTCCCGCCCTGCTCGAATCCCTCAAAATGTCCCGCTCCACCGAAACCGTCAACGGCAAGGTTTTTGCGGACGCCACCGTGGCCATCTCAGTTTTGAGATCTCTGGGGGAACTGGGCGACAAATCCGTCATTCCCAAAATTGCCCCTTACATGAACGACGCTGACGCCAAAGTCAAAATTTCCGCGGCTCATTCCCTTTATCTGCTCGGCAACAATTCCGGAGTGCCCCTGGCCCGCAAATACGTGAAAGACCGGGACGCCGGCTCCCGCAAGGCCGCCGCCGACATTCTGGGCGGCATGGGCGCGGCCGAAGACCTTCCCGCCCTGAAAGTCCTTGCAACTGACCCGGACCCCCAAGCTCTGGAATCCGCAAAATCCGCTGTCCAGAAGCTTTCAGCCAAATTGTCACCGCCCAAAAATTTACCCAAGAAAAAAATCTGATCCCATGATAAAAAAATCAATTATTTTTGCGTGCTTGCTTCTACTCACCCCGGTTTTTGCGCGCTCGGAATCCTCTGGCTCCAAATGGCGGGAATATTTCGGCCTGGAAAGCAAAGAGGACACCGTGAAGGCCAGCGAAGATGAAATCCCAGCGCCCAAGCGCGAACGCAAACCCCGCAGAAAGCGGACCATTGATAACCCGGAAGGCATGGTGGACCTTGTCGATTCGCCCACCTCAAACGTGCTGGATTACGGCGGGTTTCGCCTTAATTTTCGGCTCTATACCGCGGGCGGCGTGCAAAACCACATTTCCTTCGGCGTGTTCAAGCGCTTGAACATCGGCGCCACCTGGGATATCGAAAAACTCCTGGGCTCTGAAGATCCCCGCACGGTCTCACCCACCCTTTTCGCAAAGTTCCGCATTTATGACGGGGGGAACGTTCTTCCTTCTTTCGCGGTCGGGTATGACGGCCAGGGCCGCTTCTATGACCGCACGGTGGATGAATATTCCGAGCGCGAACGCGGCCTTTTTGCCGCCTTCACCCGGGAAATTTATTGGCCCGCGCTTCAAATCCACTTTGGCGCCAACATCGCCAAGTTCAAAGACGCCGAAGTTTACGGCTTCACGGGGCTTTCCTACCAGATTGAAGACAAAGTGGCCCTCCTCATGGAATACGACAACATCCGCAAGGGCCCCAATAACCGCTGGAACGCGGGCGTGCGCTTTTTCCCGGTGCCTTCGCTCGCCGTCGATTTCGCTTTCCGCCGTATCGCCTCGAAGTATGACAAAGAGCGCATCATCCGCATCAATTGGGTGGGGGCCTTTTAATGGCTGATGAAGTCGGCGCGCTGGATTTTGAAATTCCCATTGTTGAGCTCGAGAACAAGATTGCGGAGATCCGCAGTTTGAACCAGAGCGAAACCG
>MGUQ01000002.1:25568-28841 GCA_001799975.1 Elusimicrobia bacterium RIFCSPLOWO2_01_FULL_54_10
ATCTCACGCCCTGGCAGAAAGTCCAGCTGGCGCGCCATCCCAAGCGCCCCCACACCTGGGATTATGTGAACGCGATTTTCACGGAATTCACCCAGCTTCACGGCGACAGGCTTTTTGGCGATGACGCCGCCCTTCTGGCCGGCACAGCATTCCTGGGCCGCCAACCCGTGATCGTGATGGGGCATCAGAAAGGCCGCAGCATTGAGGATTCCATGATGCGCAATTTCGGGATGATGCACCCGGAAGGCTACCGCAAGGCCCTGCGGCTCATGAAAATGGCGGAGAAATTCCAGCTCCCCGTCATCGCATTCATCGACACCCCGGGCGCGTATCCCGGCATCGGAGCTGAAGAACGCGGCCAGGCGTCCGCAATCGCCTTGAACCTGCAGGAAATGTCATTACTCAAAATTCCTCTCATTTCGATTGTCATCGGCGAAGGCGGCAGCGGCGGGGCGCTCGGGCTCGGAGTGACCGACCGCATCCTCATGCTGGAGAATTCCTGGTATTCCGTCATCTCGCCCGAGGGCTGCGCGGCCATCCTTTTTCACGACGCCGCACGCGCGCAGGACGCGGCCAAGGTCTTGAAGCTCACGGCGGCCGACCTGCTCCAGCTTGAAGTGATTGACGAAGCCGTGGCGGAGCCTGCCGGCGGCGCGCACCGCAACCACACCGCCGTGTTTGAGGCCGTTGCGGATGCGCTCACAAAGCATTTGAACGAGCTCAAAGAAATCCCCGTGCCCAAACTGCTCGATATGCGCTACGAAAAATTCCGCAAGCTCGGCCGCTGGAGGGAATCCCAGGCCGCAAGCGCCGCGCCTCCGGCTAAAAAAGCCCACCGTTCGAAGAAAGACAAAATTTAAAAACACTACAACAGGAGAATGAAGATGGCCACCAAAATTAAAGAATTGCTGGGAAGTGACGCAGAAAAATTATTGAGCTACAAGGCCAAGGTGCCCTCCAGCAGGCTGCACTTGCCTTCGCCGGACTATGTGTCCGAAAACTACGGAGGCTCCGACCGCAACCTGCAAGTTTTGCGCAGCCTTAATCAGATGCTCAGCAACGGCCGCCTGGCCGGAACGGGGTATTTGTCCATTTTGCCCGTGGACCAAGGCATCGAGCACAGCGCCGGGGCCTCTTTCGCTCCCAATCCGGACTTTTTTGACCCTGAAAACATCGTCAAACTGGCCATCGAAGGCGGCTGCAACGCCGTGGCCTCCACATTCGGAGTGCTGGGGTCCGTGGCGCGCAAATACGCCCACAAAATTCCTTTCCTGGTGAAAATAAACCATAACGAATTCCTGTCCTATCCCAACAAGTTCGATCAAATCATGTTCGGACAGATCCGCCAGGCCTGGGACATGGGTGCGACGGCCGTCGGAGCCACGATTTATTTCGGCTCCGCCGAATCCGCCCGCCAGCTTGTGGAAGTGAGCCAGGCCTTTTACGAAGCCCATCGCCTCGGCATGGCCACGGTTTTGTGGTGCTATACCCGCAATTCCGCGTTCAAAACGGCCGAGAAAGACTATCATGTGTCCGCCGATTTGACCGGCCAGGCCAACCATCTTGGCGTCACCATTGAAGCCGACATCATCAAGCAAAAGCTCCCCGAGAACAACGGGGGGTTCAATGCCATGAAATTCGGCAAAACGCACCCGAAAGTTTACACGGAATTGAGCACGGACCATCCCATAGATCTGACCCGCTACCAGGTGTTGAACTGTTATGCCGGCCGCGCGGGCTTGATAAACAGCGGCGGGGCTTCTTCGGGAGCCGCGGACTTAGCCGAGGCGGTCAAAACAGCGGTCATCAACAAACGCGCCGGAGGCATGGGCCTCATTTCCGGCCGCAAAGCCTTTCAGCGCCCCATGAAAGAAGGAGTGGAACTGCTCAACGCCGTCCAGGATGTTTATCTGGATAAAAGTATCACGATTGCCTGAATCCATGGCTAAAAAGATTGGAATCCTCACAGGCGGCGGCGACTGCCCCGGTTTGAACCCCGCCATCCGCGGGGCCGTGATGCGCGGAGCGGATTTTGGCTTCGAGTTTCTGGGAATTCAAGAAGGCTGGCGCGGGCTTGTGGAGGGCAATGCTGAACCCCTCAAGGTTTCAGATGTTTTTGAAATTGTGGGCAAGGGCGGCACGGTGCTGGGCACATCCCGCACAAATCCCTTCAAAAAAGACGGCGCCGTGCAAAAATGCCTCGATACATTTAAAAAACTGAAATTGGACGCCCTCATCGCCTGCGGGGGCGAAGACACCCTGGGCGTGGCCTCAAAACTCTTTAAGGAACACAAAGTTCCCGTGGTGGGCGTTCCAAAGACCATGGACAACGACCTTTCCGCTACGGACTACACTTTCGGTTTCGACACGGCCACCACCATTGCCGTGGACGCCCTTGAGCGCCTTCGGGACACCGGCCGAAGCCATCGCCGCGTCATGGTGCTGGAAGTGATGGGCCGTCATGCGGGCTGGGTGGCGCTTTTCACGGCCATCGCCGGCGCCGCCGACTGGGTGTGCCTTCCTGAAGAGCCCGTGGACGTCAAAGCCATGTGCGAAAATGTCAAAAAAGCCCACGCCAAGAGAAAGACTGCGCTGGTGGTGACTTCGGAAGCCGTGACCATCCCTGGGGAAGCTGTGGGCAAGGAAGCTCTCGACGATTTTGGGCACATGCTTCTTAGAAAGCGCGGGGTCGGGGACAGAATAGCCGGAATCATTGAAAGCGAGACCAAACTTGAAACGCGCGCGGCCGTGATCGGCCACATTCAACGGGGTGGAGCGCCAACCCTTTTTGACCGCATTTTAGGCACTCGTGTGGGCGCAAAAGCCGCCGAACTCGTTCAGGAAGGCAAGTTTGGCCAGATGGTGGCGCTCAGAGGCAATGATGCGGTGGGGGTTTCCCTGGAAGAGGCAACGGCAAAATTAAAGATCGTTACGCCAGAATGGTTAAAATTGGCAAAAACATTCTTTAAATAAATTTATTTCTTCTTGGGGGCCTTTTGCGTCTCGGGCTTGGTTTCTTCAACCAAATCACCCTCGATATTGATGGAAATCTCCACTTCATCGCCCAGGGCCACCCCGCCGTTGTCCAAAACCTTGTTGTAATTAATTCCGAAATCCTTGCGGTTGATCTTGGTGATGGCTGAAAAGCCGGACTTGGTCTTGCCGCCCGCCGTAGAGACTCCGCCCACTTCCAGGTCCAGCGTAACGGGCTTTTCCACGCCCTTCATCATAAGGATGCCTTCCAGCTGGGCCTTGCCGCCGCTGATATTTTTG
>MGUQ01000003.1:0-1431 GCA_001799975.1 Elusimicrobia bacterium RIFCSPLOWO2_01_FULL_54_10
CGACGGAAAAGCGCGCTCGCCCGCCCGCCAAAATGAAGTTCCGGCGTCCTGATTTCTGGACTGGCCGCCAAAGGGAAAACTTGGCGTCCTGATTTTTGGCAAGGCCGCCAAGTATTCCCTTTAAGAGCCAATCTTTGAAATAAGGAGAAACTCTTATGACAAAATATTTGCTCTACGCCCGTAAATCCACCGACGAAGATGACCGCCAAGTCCTTTCCATAGAATCCCAATTGACCGAGCTTCGCCAACTTGCCATCCGCGAGGGACTTGAAATCGTTGATGAATTCGTGGAGAGCCGCACCGCCAAAGAGCCGGGTCGTCCTCTATTTAACAAAATGATCGCGAAGCTCGAAAATGGACTTGGCGGTCATGGAATTTTAGCGTGGCACCCGGACCGGCTTGCCCGCAACTCCGTGGACGGTGGAAAAGTGATCTATTTGGTGGATACCGGCAAGATTTCCGCGCTAAAATTCCCTACCTTTTGGTTCGATAACACTCCCCAGGGCAAGTTCATGCTCAATATCGCGTTTGGCCAGAGCAAATACTATGTAGACAACCTCTCCGAGAATGTTCACCGTGGTCTGCGCCAAAAGTTGCGGAGGGGAGAATTCCCCGGCTGGGCTCCCCTCGGATATTTTAACGATCTCCGCACCCACACAATCATTAAAGATAATGAGCGTAATCCATTGATCCTGCGCCTATTTCAGACATATGCCACAGGTGAACATACCTTTGATTCAATCCGGAACCTTTCCCAAAAACTGAAATTGACAACACGGCGGGGCAGGTTCCTGGCTCGCTCGGAAGTGGAAAGAATCCTTAAGAATCCCTTCTATTTCGGATTGTTTAATTATAGGGGCGAGCTTCACCAGGGCGTACACGAGCCAACCGTCACAAAGCAACTTTATGATAGGGTTAAGAAGGTCATTATTCAGCGCGGCAAGCCCCAACTCCACAAGGGACTTAAACCCTACCTGTTCCGCGGCCTTTTCAGGTGCGGGGAATGCAGGCACATGATCACCGCCGAGACTCACGTTAAAAAGTCCGGTCTATCCTACACCTATTACCGCTGCACCAAGAAGGGGGCCAAGTGCGGGCAAAAGTATATCCTTGATGCCGCGCTTAAGCGTGAGCTTGAGTCCTACATCCAAAAAGTTGCTTTGAGCGACGAGTGGGCGGACAAGATGCTTGAACAATTGGAAAAGGACAGGCTGGATATCGCCCACTCGCGCGAGCCCCTCGCCCAAAATTTGCACAAAGAGCTGGCCCAGGTTCAAGCCAAGATGGACAGACTTCTGACCGCCCATCTTGCCGGGGCTTTGGAGCTCCCCGAGTATCAGGAAAAAAAGAAGGGATTACTCGAAAAGAAGGCCAGCTTGAAGGAGAGGATCGCAAATTTTGGGCTCGGGACTGACGGTTGGCTCGAACCCA
>MGUQ01000003.1:1451-8119 GCA_001799975.1 Elusimicrobia bacterium RIFCSPLOWO2_01_FULL_54_10
TCGAAGAACGCAAAAAATCTCGCTTCCTGGGAAGAAAAGCGAGATTTTTTGCGTAAGATTGGCTCGAACTTCATTTTGGCGGGCGGGCGAGCGCGCTTTTCCGTCGAAAAACCGTTTAATTTGTTTTTTCGCCGTCCTGCTTGTCCAAATTGGGGCGGTCGACGGGAGTCGAACCCGCAACCACTCGAGCCACAGTCGAGTGCTCTGCCATTGAGCTACGACCGCCATTGGCAGGTTTAAATTATAGCAAATGAGGTCATGGGCGTAAGCGGATCCATTTCAGCCGCGCTTGAAAATAACCAGCAGGCCCACTGCAATGAAGAGCAAGCCCGCCACCACTCGCACCACTTTGGGATCAAAATATTTGGCCAGCAGGCTCCCCGCAAGCACTCCCGTAAAAGTTGAAAGGATCAGGGCCAGGGATGCCGCCGCAAAAATGGTGGCGGGAGACTTTCCGGCGGCTGTGAAGGAAAGCACTCCCAGCTGGGTTTTATCTCCCAACTCGGCTAAAAATATCGTGACAAACGCTGTCCAAAAAAGTTTCCAGTCCATAACCGCTAGCGAATTTCTTCGTGGTGGATCATTCCGCCCAGATTGGCCGTGCGGCCCATTGCACCCGCGGCAGCCAGAGAAAGAGTTAAAACGCCCATCAACAGCCAGAGGGGAAGGGGTCTGCCGCCACGGAAAACAATGAGTGAGACCAGGCAGACCGCGCCGGCAATGAGCGAGACGATCAGTGCAAATTCGGCGGCTTCTTCGTGTTCTTCAATCAGGGATTCCGAGATTCCCGGCATGCCTTCCACCAGCTCTTCAGCGGGCTCTCCCGTGAAAAATGCGGCAGCCGCTGATAATCCAATTATGATGATAAGCCCAAAAGCCGTTTTGGCCAGAACATCGCTTTTCCTGAATACCGCCCAGGCGAGAAGCGGAGACGCGATGATGAAACCAACGACTGGAAAGTGATTGATTGCCAAATGCAAATGCGCTGCGTTCATGGCCCACCTCCTATGTGATCAATTAATTCATTATAATCTATAATGAGCGCATGAAGCAGGACGCTGAAAAAATTAAACAAGACCACACGCCCGATGCCATTCGCCGCAGGCTGGGCAGGGGCGAGCCCAATAACTATCTGAAGGATTTTGTATATGGCGGCATGGACGGCACCGTCACCACATTCGCCGTGGCGGCCGGGGCCATTGGCGCGGGACTGCCTTCCACCGTGGTGATCATTCTTGGCTTGGCCAACCTTCTGGCTGATGGGTTCAGCATGGCCGTGGGCAATTTTCTGGGCACAAAGTCAGAAAACGAAATGCGGGAACGATTCCGTTTGCAGGAGCTGGAACATATAGATATCACCCCGGGCGGGGAAAGGGAAGAAATCCGTCAAATTTACGAAAAAAAAGGTTTTGCGGGCGCCGACCTGGAACGCGCGGTGGACAGCATCACCGCCGACAGGGAACGCTGGGTTAAAACTATGCTCCGCGAAGAAATGGGGCTTTCTTCCGGGCCCCATTCAGCTTTGAAAGCCGGTCTCGCCACATTCGCGGCCTTTATGCTGGCCGGCACAGTTCCCCTGATTGTGTTTTTAATTGATTTTTTTGTTCCCGGAACGGTGAAGAGGCCATTTTTGGCCAGCTGTCTTCTAACGGGCTTTACATTTTTTTTGGTAGGCGCCTTAAAAAGCCGCTTTGTGTCTCAAAGTTGGGCGCGCTCAGGCGCGGAAACCCTGATCATAGGCGGAATGGCCGCTGCTTTGGCTTATGGCGTGGGAGTCAGTCTGAAATTCATCGTCTCTTCGTAAAACTTATATAATATAGAAGTGATTCCCGCCAAGAATGCCTTACTTGAAAATGTCGCCTCCCACATGGAAGTGGGCGCGGAACTTTCGTTTGCCTATTTGAGCCGGGAGGCGGGCAGCATTGTGCGCGTCAACGAGTTCGACCCCGATTCGATTTATGAATGGCTCGCCCGCACCGGGCACGTGCAGATGATTCCCACGCTGCCCTCTCAGGACATTTACCTGTGGATGGTGGAGTTTGCGGAAAATGAGCCCGCCGGACGCCTGCGGGAAATGCTTTTGACGTCGCTATCAGGGGTTTCCGCCGTTTGGAAATTCAGAAATGTTTTGTACCACGAAGATGCCGCCAACGCCCGTTGGGAAAAGCTCAAGCGCGCGAAGCTTGTGGAGGCGGCATTGAACTGGATGGATGCGTCACCACAAAAACAACTCCTGCCAGAATGAGGGTGCCCCCCGAAACAAGCAAGGGGAACGACGGGCGGATTCCCGCGGCCAAAAAACCGGCTAAAATGGGCGGAATGGAATGCCCCAAGGCCTGAATGCTCGATTGAATGCCCATAATCTCCCCTTGAATGGAAGGGCCCACCGAACGCGAAACCAGGCCGGATAAATTGGCCTGGGACAGCCCGTTAAAGACTGCGAAAAGGGGAACGACCATGAACAGCTGGGATGGAGTCTTCACGAGAAAATAGGTCAGCACCCCGCTGCCGCACAGAATCAGGCTCAGCCTGAGCACTTGCGGCTCACTAAAACTCCGGCTGACGCGCCGTGTGATAAATCCCTGCGTGACAATGACCCACAGGCCCACATAGGCAAAAAAATCCCCCAGGCGGCTTTGGCTGAAGCTGAAACGTGAAATCAAGTAAACCGAGATGAAGGAGGTGAAAAAACTGAACCCGCAATTGAAGAGAAAAGTGGTCGCATAGACCGCTCGCAGGCGGTGAAACCCGAACGCCCGCACGATGTTGTGCACGGATTTGAGCCACCTCACCGCAAGGGTGTGGTCCGGCGTGAGGTGGGTTTCATCGAACAAAAAGATGACTGAGATCACATTGGCCAGGCTCAGAGCCGCGGCGAACCAGAAGGGAGTGGCCGCATCGAACCACGAAACCACCGAAGGATCAGAAAGCTTTCCCCCCAGGAACGGCCCCACCACGAAACCCAGCCCGAAAGCGGCGCCAATGAGCCCGAAATTGCGAGTGCGGTTCTCCGGGGGCGTCACATCCGCGATGGCGGCCTGGACCGCGGCAATATTGCCGCCCGTGACCCCGTCCAGAAACCGCGCGATAAAAAGTATCGGGAGGCTTCCCATATGAATGCCCCAGGCAAAGAGCACATGGGAAAATGCCGTGCCCATCAAAGAATAAACGATGATCTTCTTGCGGCCGAACCTGTCGGAAAACTGGCCCAGGATGGGCGCGGCCAGGAACTGGGATAAAGGGAAGACAGCGATCAAAAACCCGAGCAAGATGTAGCCCCGGCGCACAGCTTCCGGATGCCCGTAAATAAATCCGGGAAAAGCCGGATTGGCCAGGAGCTGGGGCAGGATGGGGATGAGGATGCCATACCCCAGGAGGTCCAGGAAGATGGTGAGCAGAACGACGGGAAGCGGGTTTTTGGGCTTCAAGGATGGAGAGCCGGCCTGAGCTCTCCGGATAAAAATTCGGCGATCCGGCTTTCGTCCAGAGGCCAAACATAGTCGATGGAAAGACCGGGATGACTCTTTCTGGCTTTTTCGATGGCCTGCGGAATGTCGGATTCGGAATGGCTCCCGCCGCGGGTCATCATGGGCGTGATCACCACCACGCGGGACGCGCCCAGGCGGGCCGCATCAGCGAAAGCATCCTCCATGGACGGCCGGTCAAATTCGTTGAATCCCACCACCACTTTTTTTCCCGTTTGACTTTCCATCAGGCGGGCAAGGCGGTAGGACGCGGCGTGGTACGGGTCGTTTTCCGGGGTTCTGGGCCAGTTCCTGAGGCGGCCGTCCAGTTCCAGATAGCGCTTGTCCGTAAATGCGCGTGAAGAATGGAGCCGCCCCCACTCCGCGAGCTGATCTTTGGGGAAATCAGAGGCGGGCATGCCGTGCATGGCCAGCAGAATGACGGGCTGGGTTTCCATAATATTATTTTACTATACTGATGAATGAATGGGAAACTGGACAATCGCCGTTTTTGAACTCCGCGGCCTCTCCGCCGTCATCGCCTTCCGCCTCATCATCCTCTGGCTCATCCTTTTCTTCGCCATCTACAACCGCAAACTCATTGCCGCCAACGATCAAATCCGGATCGAGCCTTTTCTCACGGTGGTGGGCGCCGCCATTCTGCACATGGCGGGCAACGTGTTCATCGTCATTTTCTCCCAGAGATTTGTGAAGCGGAACCTGTATTTTCTGATTTTTCTCTTCGATGTGGCCCTGATATCCTGGGTGATCTATCTCACCCAGGGGTTTGAGAGCGACCTCTACCTCATCTATTTCCTCGTCATTTTCATGACCGCGCTTTCCCGCAAACCCGTGAATACTTTCAGCGTGGCGGGACTGGGCTGCCTCATGTACGGCTTCATTTTTCTCAAGAACAACGGCGCGGCGGAGCTTCTGAACCCTTCTGTCATCATCCGCTTTCCTCTTTTTTTGATCGCGGCGCTCTTTTCCCACATCATCTCCTCAAACATCGAAGGAAGCAAGGAAGACCTTACGGCCCAGCTGAAACAGATTGAAAAAGAGAGGATGGAAGTGGACTCCAAGCTGCGCTTTGCCACCCTGGTGTCCCACGAATTGAGATCCCCGCTGGCCGTCATGAAGTCCGGCGTCAACCTCGTGATCGATGAAGTGGCGGGCCCCCTGAACACCATGCAGAAGGAGCATCTTGAAATCGTGCGGCGCAACATGGACCGGCTCCACGCCCTGATCGACAATGTACTCACCTTTGCCAAGCTCCAGTCCGGGAATTCAGTCTTCAAGATCAAGGAAGGCATATTGAACACCACCGTGCGCGAGGTTTGCGAAGGATACCGCTACCTTGCGGAGGATAAAAAAATCACCCTGGAATTAAAACTGGATCCGTCATTGACAAACGTCCGCTATGACAAGGACAAGATCATTCAAACCCTCCACAATCTTGTGGGGAACGCGTTGAAATTCACTTCCAGGGGAGGCATCACCGTCACCACGCAGCTGGACCGGGAAGCGGACTGCGCAGTGGTGAGCGTGAAAGACACGGGCCCGGGCATTTCCGGGGATGACATGCCCAAATTGTTCAGGGAATTTCAGCAGGTAGGAGAAAAAGAATCGGGCAAACCGAGAAGCGGGACGGGGCTGGGGCTGGCCATCTGCAAAGAAATCATTGAAGGGCACGGGGGAAAAATATGGGCCGAATCCGCCCCGGGCAAAGGAGCGGAGTTTAAATTTTCCCTGCCGCTCCGGGGCTCCAGCTGAAAAACCACTGGGCCTGAACAAATCCTAAATCCCGCAGCGTCCCAAATTCCGTTCCGTCCCGCCCGTTGAAAACCTGATATCCCGCAGAAAATTCAAAACTCTCCCGCGCTTGCCAGGTGATTTTTGGGCCGGCAAAAATGCTGCCGTCGCTCAAATTCAAAATCCCGTAAATTTCTGTTTTCCAGAGCGGGGTGATGTCATAACTGACTCCGAAACCTGAGTAATCCCTGCCCAAAAAAGACTGGTCCTGCGAATTTAAAATGACTTTTGCGTAATCGTGCCTGGACCGTTCGCCGATGCCGTTGTAAAAATACTCCGTCAAGAAATAAAGAGTGTTGGGCAGGCTGAAACTGCGGTCATAAGAAACCACAGCCCGGGCAAAATCCCTGCGGATTTCGGAATCAAAATTGTAAGCGGCCTCAGTCCTCAAACTGCCGTCCCACACCTGGGCTGCGTGCGCCAGCCCCGCCATGTTTTCCCTGCCGCGCTTTCCCCCCAACACTTCAAAATCCATGGTGAACGCATTGGCCCGCAAGCGGCCCAGCACAAGGCTTTTGTTCCACTCGGCGCTTCTCTTGGGCACATAAATACCCTCTAAAAACCCCAGACCGGAAAAATTCCATCGAACATGCGCCAAATCAGAGCCGGGGCGTTCCTGGCGCTCAACGCTCAAAGGATTGTAGGGATTGATCACGTCCGTGGGGTTCCACAAGCGGCCCTGTCCCCAAGCCATGCGGATGCGGCCCGCTTGCGCCTCCAGAGCGCCGGAACGGACCTGAACATAGCCGCGGTGAATGTTTTCTCTCCAGATAAAATTGGGCTTTTCGTTAAAATCCCAACTGAGGTCGAAAAGTTCGTCTGAAGCAATCAATCCGCTCACCGCATGTCTTTGAGAAGCCAGGAGACTGCCCCAGAGCGCTTCAGTGTCTGAAATCAGATGCGCGTTCACAGTTTTGATGGGAGAGCTCCATCGGCCTTCAAGCCGCGCGCGGTTGCCGCTCAGGCCTCTGGCACCCTCATTTTCCCGCGCTGGCGCAGCAAAGTTGAGAGTTTTGAGATAACCCGAAATTTCTGTCGAGGCGTGCAATAAATTAACCGGAATCAAAAAATAAATAAGTATCAGCCCCGTGATTTTCACCGATTACTTCTCCACGCCGGACTTCTCACGGGGAACCAACGGGACTGGTTTCCCATAAGGCCGGTCGCCGAGGAGTAATTTTAAAAAATGCGGAGTTAGGATTGGATTTGGCCGTCATGAAGCTTCACCACTCTTCGGGCTCGGGAGAGGACGAGCGGGTCATGGCTGGAAAATATGAAGGTCACCCCGCGCTTGCGATTGAGCTCCGCCATCAGGTCGAGCAGTTCCCCCGCCGTGCGGGAATCCAGATTTGCTGTGGGTTCGTCCGCCAGCACCATGGCGGGCTCGGAAAC
>MGUQ01000003.1:8135-9772 GCA_001799975.1 Elusimicrobia bacterium RIFCSPLOWO2_01_FULL_54_10
GTCCGCCAGCCCTACTTCTCCCAAAATCTCCACGCATCTGCGGCGGCGTTCCGCAGCGGGCACATTCTGAAGAAGCATCACAAATTCCACATTTTCCAAGGTCGTGAGAACAGGAATGAGATTGTAGGCCTGGAAAATAAACCCGATTTTGTTCAAGCGCATGGCGCTCATGTCTGCGGAGGAAAGGCCGGTGATGTCCCGCCCATCAATCAATATTTTACCGGAAGTGGGCGCGTCCAATCCGCCCAGCAGATTGAGCAGAGTGGATTTCCCGGACCCGGAAGGGCCCGCAATCGCCATAAATTCCCCCGGCTCGATGATCAGACTCACGCCGCGGAGCGCTTCCACAGTTTCGCCCCGGGTTTGATTCCTTTTGCTCACGTCTTCAATTTTTATCATGACTCAATAGTGTCTGAGCGCATCCGCAGGTTTTAACCGCGCCGCATGAATTGCGGGGAACAGGGCCGCCAGAACGCTCGTGAGGAGCGCCGCCGCGCAAGACCACAAGTGTTCAACCCAGGTGAATTTCAAATAAAGCACTTTGTCGAATGGCATCCAATACCCCATGGCGTCGCTGATGGGCAGGGGAATGCCCGCGCGCCCGAAATAGACAATGACCGCGGAGCCCAAAACCAGCCCTGTCATAATGCCCAAAAATCCCAAAAATGCGGATTCAACAAGAATGAGCCCCGCCACATGCGCAGGTTTGGCTCCCAGCGCCATCATGAGGCCG
This sequence comes from Elusimicrobia bacterium RIFCSPLOWO2_01_FULL_54_10, assembly GCA_001799975.1. GTDB lineage: Bacteria > Elusimicrobiota > Elusimicrobia > 2-02-FULL-39-32 > 2-02-FULL-39-32 > 2-01-FULL-60-11. The sequence goes on from MGUQ01000003.1 coordinate 8,869, forward strand.
AATTCGCGGATGCGCTCAAAAAGCGACATCAGCAAGGTATTGAAAATTCCAAGAGCCACGATGGCGAATATGATGAAGAGAACAACAAGAAGGACGGCATTCTGGAACTGCTGAATGCTCACGATTTCGCTCGCGGCTTCCTTCCAGGTGAGCACGGAAACCGGCTCTCCCGTCAAGGCCGCGGCCAGCTTTTCGCGCAGGGCGTCGATTTTTTCTATGTCCTCGATTTTGACGCCCACAATGGAAACAGCCTCGCCGCAAACAAGCAATCGCTGCGTGGCGGCAATGGGAACATAGACAATCTGGCCGTCATAAACCGGACTGTCTGTTTTGTATATGCCGCAAAGGCGGAAAGCTTCCGCGGAAAGACTGCCGTCTTCGGCCTGCACCATGATCACCAGCTTTTCCCCCAGCTTCAAATCCAGCTCCTTGGCGAGTTTTACTCCCATCATCACCTCATGGTCCCGGGAAGAAGAAAGATACTTGCCTTCAATCAGATAGGACTGGATGATGGTGAGCGAGGGCTCGCGTTCCGCATCGATACCCACCACCAGAGAGCCTTTGGACATGAAGGGCGAGGATACCAGCCCAGTGAAAATGATTTTGGGCGCCCAACCTGTGACTTCGGGCATGCTCTGGACGGCATCAATGACCGGCTTGGGCGAACTGATGCGGAAATCGGGCACTTTGTTGTCCGTCACCTGATTGGACTGGATTTGGATGTGGGCGGTATAGGTGCGGGTGGACTTTTCCACCAGCTGATTTTGGAGAGTTTTTATGAGGCTCTGCTGAAAAAGGAGCGCGGCCAGGCCGAAACCGATGCTTCCAAGCGTGATGAGCGTGCGGCGCTTGTTGCGCCAGACATTGCGCCAGGCGAGCTTGAAAATCAGGTTCATCGCACTAC
>MGUQ01000003.1:9798-21426 GCA_001799975.1 Elusimicrobia bacterium RIFCSPLOWO2_01_FULL_54_10
TCGATTCGCAAGCAGGTAGTGTGATCACTGCAGAGGCATTTGGACGGTGGAAAGTCCGAAGAAATCGGGATTTAAGGAAACATCAACATCGAATTGGCGGTAGGTGATGACGGTTTTCTGCCCGGGCTTTTTGTGCGGAACGCATTCCAGCCGCGTGGGGATGAGCCGCCCGCCCAATTCCTTCACCTTGCTGAAGATGATGGAGCGGATGTGGTCGCCGCGCTCGGAATAGTCTTCTTCCTTGACGGGCAGGACCGCGCCGGATTCTTCCGTGAGCGTGAGGAGCACCCGCCCCCACACAACCGGAGCGTCCGGCAGAGGCGTGCCTTCGATGAAATAGGTAGTTTTGCCATTTTCCGATTTTTCTTCCAGGATTTTATGAGTGTAGTCTTTCACCACTGAATCGGCCTTCACCATGTCATCAAAGGTGAAGTCTGAGCCCATCCAGGAGGCCTGCATCATGGAGGGCGGAATTTTGATGACGCGTTCCACCGCGGGCAGCCAATTCCAGATTTCTTTTTCGATGCGGAGCGTGCCGTTGCCGCGCTCCTTGGCGGGCCCGTGGATGCGCATGAGCGCCTTTTTCCGTCCCTGGTTCCAGATTTCGATGTCCAGAGAGCGGTGCCAGCGGGGGTGCGTGATCTCCATGGTGACGCGCGCATGGCTCGACTGGCCCCGGAGAAGTTCGTTCGACTTGTCCACCAGCTCCGTGGCCGACATTTTTGCGTCAGCCTGCACGGCCAGAAAAATGAATTGGTATACTAGAAGCCAATGAAACGCATTTTTATTTATGCCGGCTCCGCCATTCTTTTTATTCATTTTTCTCATTCATCCTTATCGGCAGTTTCAAAATCCTCTGCAACGGCCAAAGGAAAGTTGAACCATACAGGCCATCTCCACCGGCAACAGTACCAAATCCTGCTGAACAAAGGTCTGCTCCGCCCGCAAAAAGAAACCTACAAATACAATGAACCGGCTGACTTGATCAATCTGGTGCCCATCCTCCGCGACATCAACGAAATGATCCCGCGCCAGTTCGCGCTGGCCGAGCACGAATTCCTTCTGGACCCGAGCCACATCACCATCCGCCACGAATGGATGGACTCCCGGATAAGAAAAGCGCCAAAATCATCCATCATCAGCCTTTCGTATTCCAGCCCGGGCACAAACTATTTCGGCTCCCGCCTCGATGTTCCGCTGTTTTATTCCAGCCGGTTCGGCCTGTCAGAATGGTCGCGCTACCCGCTGGGAAATTACACCTGGACTCTGGACCGCACGAACTCATTTTCCCAGGAGCGCATTGTCTACATCCGGGCGCTGGCCCGTTTCAGCACCTTCCGGGAGATTTTTCTTTTCGAACAGCCTAAGGAGTGAGGAGTTCCCCCGCAGTCACAATCTGAAATCCTTTTGAGCGGGCTTTTTCGATCACCAGCGGCACGATGCGCACGGTCTTTCCCCGTCCCCGGCCTCCGTCATGGAACAGCAGGATCGCTCCCGGGCGGATGCTTTTCAGGTAATACGCGGCCATTTTGTCTTCGGGCATATTGTGCCAGTCCATCCCCAAAGTCCAGTTGACAAGAGCATATCCGAATTCTTTGGCCACTTCTTTCATCCACGGCCTGTGGTATCCGTGGGGCATGCGCAGGATTTTAACCTGGATTTTAAGGGTTTCCTCGATCTTGGCCTTGGATCTGGCGATGGCCGCACGCACAGCAGAGCGGGTTTTGTCCGTTCCGTGCTTTTTCTCGTAGGCATAAAAATTCTCGTGGCCCCAGGTGTGGTCGCCCACCTCATGGCCCCGCTTCAGGACTTCCCGGGCCAGATCAGGACGAAAATCTACCTGGTCGCCGTTCATGAAAAATGTGGCTTTCACCTTGTGGCCGTCCAGGACCTCCAGCACTTGCGCGGTGAAAAGTCCCGGCCCGTCATCAAAGGTGAGGGCGATGGCTTTTTTGGACACGGGGCCGTCCGCCTGGAATGTCCCCGGTTCGACCGCCGCGCACAATGAGACGAGAGAGAGAACGATGGATGCGGCGGTTTTTAAAATCATTTTTTCTTACCCAATATTCCCGGCTTGGGCACCACGCCGTGGGGCAGGACTTTGAGGGGCTCAATCCCGTTCTGCTCAAACCATTCGCGCAATTCCTCTTTGGTGTGGTGGCTCTGGTACGGCGGCGTGAGCCAGTCAAAATTTTCCTGCAGGCGCACGCGCCAAATCGGATGCACGGAAAACGTGAAGTATTGCAGGAATGGAACCTTTCCCAGGGCAGCCAAAGGACAACAAAGCGAGTAAAGGAGATTATGGGGCATTTTCACGGTGACCACGCGCAGGGCGTCGCTTATTTTTTCCCTCAGCCATACGGTAAGCCACACAAGGAAAATGAATTTTTTGAGCCCCTGGCGGTCTGAGCGAAGGGGATTGGTTTTGAAATTCTGAAATGTCCCCGGAGCGCCGTACACCCACACGGAAAGCAGGCCCTTGGGCTTCACCAGCCGGGCAAGCTGGGAGAACGTGTATTTGGCAGAGGGCGTGTGGTGAATGACGCCGACGCTGTAAACAATGTCAAAAATTTCGGCGCGTAAAGGCGGGCGCATCAAATTGCCCTGCACCAGATGCATGCGTTCAGATTCCTTAGCCAGATCCTGCAGGCGCGCCAGCGCCGGGCTCAAGTCGAGGGCCACCATTGTTCCCCCCAGGTTGTGGGCTACGCGGCTGTAGCGGCCCATGCCGCAGCCGCCGTCCAGGACGAGCCGTCCCTCCCAGTCTGAAGCGTGAATCTGCGTTTCGGCAAGAAAAACCTCGCGGTCCTCGTGCAGGGGCCCGGGGTATTTCATCCACTCCATTCCGAAGCGCTCCTGCGTTTTACCGTGCACTTTGAGAAAATCCGCCTCTCCGGCTCCAGGGATGACTTTGGCCGCTTCGGGATATTTCTGAAAAAATTCAGGGAACAGGAGCGGAGCGTTGGGCACAAAGCGGGGAATGCCGTCCACAATGGCGTGGGATTTCACGCAGCGTCCGCAGACGAGCAATCCCTCCCAGATCTCATTGACGCGGTGCTGTTCTTCTCTCAGGACGGAAACTTCGAACGGCGAGCCGCAATCGGGGCAGGCGAGAATTTCAAGAAAGGATCGTTTCATGGTTGTTGGCTTCGGGCAAGGGTGAATTTTAGCAAATTGCGGCCTTGAGCCCAAATCCACAGCCAGATGTCCGCCTGGGAGCGGAGCACGCCCTCCATGAATGCCTTGGCGCCAAAACTGTGCCAGAAAAGGATTTTTGTGAGGGCCGCCAAAAACCAGGCATTGAAAAGCAGAATAAACACGATGGAAAAGAAGGTGCCGGTTTTTTTCAGGTCCGGCTGTTCCTGCCGGATGGCGAAAAGCGTGAGTGAAGCGTGAAACGCCAGGGTTGAGCCCGTCAGAACCAGAAACAGAGTGCCCAATTGCGGGAACGGATGGAATTTGCGGAAAATCCAATAGACCAGCAAGGTGAAGACGGTATAAATGGGAACGCAGTAAGGCGCCAGCGCCACGAAAAAATTTGATTTGGAGAGGGTGACCCTGCCGCCCTTTTCGGAGACCTTGAACGAGTGCACTTTCCCACCCATGGCAAGGGCGGCCAGGGCATGCGTCAGCTCGTGGCCGAAAACATAGGTGCGCATGGGCCTCTCGAAGAGCGCTTCGATCAGAACGTACGCCAGGGCGCCGGAAACGATGAGCGCCAGGGAACTTGCCTGGTTTTCCAGGTTAATTAGCGCCCCTGGCAGGCGGTAGAGGGTGGCAAGCATAAAAGGCAAAAGAATGAGGCCCGCGAAAAAACTTTTCAAGCCGCGCATCACCCCACCACCCGCTTATTCGCCGCTAGGCGAATCAAAGATTCGCAAGCAGGTGGTGGGGTCATGGCTTTTTCATCAGATCATACAGTTCAAAATCTGGGCCGGCATAAACACGGGCATAGCGGGAAGCGACCGACGGGCGCAATGCGGGCCAATCGAACCCTGCATGTGCCAGAGGGACAAAAAGAAATTTCACATCACGGCTGAGTGAAGCTTCAAACGCTTCCAACCCCCGCCCAACAAGGGGAGCTGCCCATCCCTTGCGCTGAAGATGATAGAGAAAAAAGGGCTGGTGGGGCGAGGCTACAAAAAGGAGATCTTTCGGCGGTGAGATTTTGTCCACTTCTTCCCGCGCCCGCAACACCCAGGCCTGGTCCGGCTTGTACCAATGCTTAATGCGCAAGACCGCGTGGACTGGCATGGAAACAACAAGAAGGATCCAGAGGACGGCAAAGGCCTGCTTCGCACGCCATCGATCCCAAAGGAACGCCATTCCCGCGCCGATAAAGAGCGCATTCACCGGCGCAAACGGAAGAGACACATACTGATGCACGCGGCCATACATGCCGCACATGAGAATGTAGAAAACAGTGGAAACAAACCAGATTTGAGGAAAAATGATCCTTTCGCGGCGGATTTTCCAGGCGCCGGCGGCGAAAAACACAAGCCCCGCATAAGTGGTGAGGAGCTCCGGGAACCGCGAGAAAAAATGAGCGCTCCAGAACCCCGGGTCCAGCCATTCTTTTAACAACGACATTTCCTTGTTCATCTGCCCCGCAAATCCTGCAGACCGCTCCGCGCCGAACTGAACCCAGCCGTACCAGCCGGAAAACGCAGACGCAACAATTCCAAAAATGACCCACACGCCCGCGCGTTTGAACAGACTTGTCCCCTTCGTTTGCAAAACATAGAACACCGGAGCCACTAAAAGCCAAAGATAGGCGATTTTGAGAAGGGGCACGAGAGCCAGCAGAAGGGCCGCCGCGATCCCATAAGGAAAAAACTTTTCTTCATCCAGCCAGAGAAGAAAGAAATATAACCCGGCCAAGAAACAAAAGACGGCCATGGAATCCGGCATGAACGCCCGCATGAAGAAAACGCGCAGGGGAATGACGCAATAGGCGAGGCCGCTTAAAAAAGCCGTTTTGCCGTCAAAAAACCTTGAAGCAAGAAGGAAAAGAAAAACGGCGCTTGCCGCGGCAAACAACGCGGAAACCACCCGGCCCAGAAAATCGTGGACTCCGAAAACCTTGTAGAGGGCTGCCACCGCATAGCTGTAAAGCGGGAATTGGGGCGCTCGCTCATGGCTTTCATATTCGACATAATCATAGCGCGGCTTGAACAGGTTCATGCCGTCGGCTACAAAATTCCTGGACTGCGACGCCCGCAAGGTTTGGGCCCAGGCATGGTGGTCCAGCAGGGGACGGGTGATGCCGGGCAGGTGAGTGAGGAGACAGATGCCCGCGAGGGCTAGTCCAGCATGTAATCTTCGAATGGGATTTTTTGGGAGCGGAGTTCTTCCTTCCACTTTTCTCTGGCGAGGGGCGCTTTTTCGCGCGACAGCCTCACCCATTTGGACTCGGGCGGAGAGAAAAGCTCATACGCTGTCTGATACCAGACATAGGCATACTTGATTGAAGATTCTTCCATCATGCGGTCGCGGTCGAACGCGGCAATTTCCAGCTTGCGGTCAAATTCCTCGCGGGCAATCCTGCCTTTGGCCAATTTTTTGTCCAAAGCGTCTTTCTCATCTTCAAATTTGGAATTGAGCGACTGCGTTTTAAGAGAGGGGGTTTCATGCCAGGCCATGTATTTTTCCCCCTGCAAGAAAGCCTCGCGGGCGCGCAGAACAACATCGGCATACACCAATGTATAGAGGGCGGCAATGACGGCTAAAACAAGGCCCGCGGTTTTCACGGCGGTCAGGAAGCCGTGGAGTCTTTTCTTTGGCGGGGGATGGTGTCCAGGGTTTCGTGCACCAGCGTGATGAGCTCGTCGTGCTTGATGGGTTTGGGCACAAACCCCACCACATTCATTTCATTGCGGATCATGTCGGCCGTGGAATCGTCCGTGACTCTGGCCGTGATGACGACGACGGGAATGCCTTTGTGATCATCTTTTTGCAGGAGTTTCAGAACTTCAAAGCCGCTCAAAATGGGCATCATCCAGTCCAGGATGATCATGTCCACCTTGTTTTTGTCCACAAAGGCCACGCCGTCCTCGCCGTTGTTCATGAATTCCACTTTGAACCCCTCCAGCTCGAATAGGGCTTTCAGGTACATGCAGATGGATTCGTCATCATCTATGACGAGGATTTGCTTGTCTTGGGGTTTAGCCTTCTCAGACATGATTAAGAATGAAGTATAGCATGAGGCAAGCCGGATGACAAGAGTGAGAGGCTATGCCGAGCGTTTAATAAGTTCAATTCCGCGTATTGTGCCGTCCAGAGGGGCCTGGCGCAGAAGGAGAGAACCGCCGATGATGTTGTAAAGGATCTGCGCAAAATTCTGCCCGTCCTTATAAAGATAGGCAAGGCTTTCAGGGCCCAAAAACTCAACCCAGGCTCCGGTATTGCCAATGTTCAGAGTCTCAAGTGTGCGGCTGTGAACGCCTTCCAGATCGTCCGACAGAATGGATTTGGAAGTGATGATGCCCCAATGTATTTCAACGTTCATATCTTTATCGCCTTTGATCAGACGGTCGAGCGTCGGGCGGAGAGAGTCATATCCCACGCTTACGCCTTGCTGGGCATGCAGAGTGATGTGAAGTTTGCGCTGTCCGCCGTCAGCTCGATGCTGAGTCAATACCTTTTTGAGCATGCTGAGCTGGGCGGCGTTCAATCCGTCTGAAACATCCAGAGCAAGGACTCTTTGAGCGTCATTCCTGGATATGTGAGAGCCGATCTCCACGGCCTCCGCGCTAAATTCCCTGGATTTTGTGATGACAAATTCTTGCGGGTTTTTGTCCTGATTCCGGCTGCGGCCCATATTCTTATAATACTCCTCGATGACTTCTTCCTTGAGGATTCCCCCCTTAATGGGCGGGAGAAGGCCGTCAGAGGCGTTGATGTCTCTGGGCGCATCTTTGCCAATCTTGACGACCACGGCCGTGATGTCGTCATCTTTGTGGCGCACATGACCCTTGTCCAGAGATCTTGCCCTCGCTCGCTCTCCCAATTCCTTAGCGTTCTTGGCAGAGGCAATTTCCTTGTCCGTAAGGTTGTCGGTCACGCCATCGCTCACCAAAAGCAGTTCCGAACCTTGAGGGAGAGTGACAACCGTAACGACCGTCTTGTATTCCTGCTCGGTAGACAAGGCATTGATAGCGAAGTGTCTGCTATTGAAAAGCGCATTGCGGGTTGTCTCCAATCCAATGAAATCTTTAATGGGCGTCGCATCCAACTGACTCGCATCCTCAACCCTTGAAAGAAAGGCTTGAGGGCCATTTTCTATCAAGTCTGTAACCAACGTGGGCTTCTCATCTAAATCCATGATAAGTTCATCGAGCCCATTGTCCGGAGGCAGCAGATTGTCGATCGTCAACGGCTCGAGCCGTCCATCCGGCTGCCTGGCATAGGCGCGGGTATCGCCGGCGTTCAAAATATAGGCCTTTTCGGCCCCTGAGCCGTCTCTGGACGGCACGAGAAGGGCGACAGTCGCTGTCGTGGCCGATGCGATCTCTTTGCTCATTTGGGCACGGATTTCCTTGACCGCTGTGATCAGCACATCCAGGATCTCGGCATCAAATTCCTTCCCGGAAATCTTCTTGAGATCCTCATCCTCGATCCCGTGCCCCTTCAGGACTGCCAGAAGGCGGTCTTTAAAATACGCGCTGGCCAATCCGCCGTTTGAGTTGCCCACTCCATCGAACACCGCCGCCACCCTGATCCCATCGATGTGTCCCGCAAGCGCAGCGTCTTCGTTCTTGCCCTTGTGCCGAAGACCGGACTCCGAGAAGATCTCGGCCCAGTCATAAGAAGCGGATTTTCCCTCCGAACCCCCAAGGGCGGCGGCTGCCATGCCCACGATCAAGACATAAGCCCACTGCAGAAGCGGCGAGCTGGGCGCCTCCAACACCCCATGGGTGGCGGCCGTGGCCAGGACAGGCAGGAATAAGAGCAGGAAGACCGCCTTTCCGATGTTGCCAATCCAAGAAGAGAGCGAAGCTGTTCTTTTGCTGATGACCGGAGGCGCTCGGTTGGACGCATCAAAGAGAACGGCAAAAAGTTCGAACAGTTCCGGCTCGGCGGCTCGGAACTGTTCATGGAATCTGAAGAAAAGCCGCGTATATTCCGCGATGAACTCATTGGGAAGGTCGCGTTCCTGCGTGCCCAGGCGGCCGCCGTCCTGCCGCGGGACCCTATAGACATAATCAACAGCAAGATCATTGCCGACATCATGGTGGCTCAAGCTCTGAATATCGGCCAGGGGGCTCACTTGCAGCGCAACCCGGGCGCTCAAGGCATCCCGGATCTGCAGAAGCCAGTTGGCGGCAGCAGGATTGGAGCGGAGCGATTGCGCCGCATTGGGATTCATCTGGAGGAAATCCTGTATGTATCCATACTGGTCATCCGGATTCTCCCCGCTAAGATAGGAATCCACAAGTTTTGAGGCATCTTCATTCGTAGGTTTGGGATCTGGGAATCCAAACCTGATCTGGATGAGCTTAAGGCTCAGCCGGGCGACCTCGCTCAAAGCCCTTTTCCGCGCATCCTCATATTTTTGGCGCCGTTCCTGATACACATGGTCGATGACAAGATAGAGGAGCTGGGAGGCGGCATTCCCGGCTTCCCGAAGGCCGCTCTCCTCTTCGGCCCTGTATTCGTCCAACGCGATCTTGGCCATGGCGACGCCTTGGGCCACATCGATCTTGTTCTTCCGCATCCAGTCCTGGAGGCGCAGGACGCTGTAGATGAAGGACACGCCCATGTAGTGTCCCCCCACGCCGTGACCCATTTCGTGGATCAAGGTGTTGGAATACATTTCCTGATTCGCCTCGTCCGCGGCCCTGTCCTTGCCTGGCTTTGAGGGCAGGAACAGCAAGATGGTCGATTTATCGGGCGATTCCGAAAACACGCGCCTTTGTCGGGCGAGATATTCAGCCCGGCCTCTCTTGGCCAGGATCAAACGCCTCACTTCCTTGTTGGCGCCGGTGAAGGTGTAGGGCATGCGTCTCAGCTCGGCGTCGATCACGCTCAAGTGTTTGATTAAATGTTCGAGATCGTCTTTACCGAAAAGCTCCAACGGCTGGTTATCCCCATCCAGAGGCAGTTCCAGAAGCCGGGGTTCACCGGCCAAGGGAATTTCTAGATCGATATCGTATCTGTCCTTGAAATGGATTTCGGCCACGGCCTGCCGAATCTCGGTTTCACGCGCAGAGAGAATTTCCCCCGATTTTTTCGTGTCTTGAATGATCTGCTCGATGACTTGCATTTTTTCAGCCAGGCTCAAGCGATGGGCCTGCGGACGGCCGCTGAGCCAGGCAATGAATTTCGGAAGGTTGGACAGGGAGTTTCTCACCGCGCGGTGTGAGATCACGGCATCGGGCTTCTTATCCAGCAAGAGGTTCATTTTAAAGGCGAGGCGCTCCTCCGTATCCTCCCATCCGGATTTTCCTATATTAAAGCTCAGCAAGGCTGCCTCGGCGTCAGCCTTCGGCATGAGCTTCAAAAGTTCTTCGCGCAAAGACTCGGGCGGGGCGTTGAAGCGGTGCAGGAAGAGTCGAAGCGCTTCCCGTTCGGCTCTTGAGCCTATACGCAGACCCTTGATCGCGGCCAGGGCGATCCGCAGGCGGATCCGAAAGTCCAGGGTCAGGGCGATCTGGCGGTCATGCTTGATTTCCCAGGAACTGGAGTAGCGGAAATTGACGTTGACCAAGATGAGGTCATCCAGAGTCAGGCTCTGGGATTTTGAAGATGAGAGAAGCTCAATGATGAGGGCATGGACAAGGAGGCCGTCCCCTTGGACGACTGCGGAGGCGATTTGATCCAATATATCCTTGAGAGGGACGCGCGCCACATCCTGCCTGGCCCGATCCCGTGCATCCTGATAATTTTCCTTCACCTGCCCCTGTTGGCGGGCCTTCTCCTCGATCTTGGCCATCTCGCGCTTTATATTCTCATTGCTCGGATCGATGCTGAGCGCCAAGGCGTACAATTCATAGGCGCGGAGGAAGTTGCCGGTGACCTTTCTCTCTTTCATAGCCTCTTTCTGCAGCTCCAAAGATCTTTCTTTCTTCCATTTGATTGGATCCTCATCGGCGGACGGCGTCTTACCGGGTATGGCGCTGGCCCTGGGTTGCGCGGTCTTTTCTTCCGTGAACAGATCCGGCCAGAGGGAATCTGCTATTCCATAATCTATTCCGGACCGTCTGGCCGGTCCGCGGCCAAAGAGGCGCGTGTCGGTGATGCTTTTTGGCATCGTCAAATGAAAGACCGCGATCATTTCTTCATGTGTGTACTCTTTAATACCCATGGCATCAAAAAGTTCATACACCATCATATCGCTCCTGCGGTAGGCGAGGGGCTGGCGCGTGTAGGTTCCGGACAACCACTTCCTCTTGTTTTCATCTTGCACGAGGGACTCCGCAACGTCTTGCTTCTCAATGATCTGTGAGGCGAGTCGGTAGACAGCGGCCTCACGGATGCGGTCACTCATCTTTTCAAGGTTTTCCAACATTATGGCCAATTTGCCGTCTTGACCCTGTTTTTCCAGGGCAAGCCGGAGCTCCACATGGACTGCCTCTCCCAAAGGACCCCATTTCTCCAGGCCGAGATCCGCCAACCTCTTAAGGAGTTTCTCGTTCGGGTCAAGTTCTTGACCTTCATTGAAATAACTCGAGAAGGCTGGCGGCGCCTGGCGGGCGGCCAGACGGCGGATCAAGATGAGCATGGGATGACGGGCCAAGATCGGAGCGAATTTTTCCTTCTTCGCGGATAGCCCCAGGAGGCTCTTCCGAATGTGTTCCATGGGATCGGCAGTTTGCTGAGCGCCTGATTGCAGGCGGCTGAGATACGTTATCGCGCCGTCGGCCATGCTGGCCAAGTCCCCCCGGCCCGTGGTGCTGTGATGTTTCCGGAAAGCATTCACTTCATCGAGCAGTTTCTTTAGATAGTGCATTGCGAGGCGGGCCTTGGCTTTCTCCTCTTCCAAATTGGCGGTCTCGATAATTCCCATAAGAGGCAGAATGCCGCCCTGGGATTTTCTGCGGTGTTTGTTGATGTGAGCGGCCGCCATTCCAATGGCAAAGATTCCCAGTCCCCACAAGTCTTGACCGCCGACCGCCAAGGTAATCCCCCAAAGGTTGCCGTCCTGCACCTGGCGCGCGATCTCTTGAATGGGAACTTGGTTTAGGACGGGAGCCGCGGCCACAAGGGCGGGAGTCAGTGGGATAAGGAGAAGGGCGAGGACGATTTTTCGCCAGGGCAAGCGGGAAGTGAGGGAAGCAGGCGGAGAGAAGATAAGCTCACGCTTGCCATTTTTTGCGACATCGACGGTCACGGCATGCATGATAAATGGGTTATTAATAAGATCAGCGTTTTGAAGAGCAATCGCCAGATCGTTACTGTGAATATCGTTTAAATAGACGATGGCCGAATATCTACCCGTCAACGCAAGGCGAAGGTACGCTTCAAGAAAATCCGTATATTTCATTTTTGAATTTTGTTTGATCAGTTGAATCAACTGGCCATCCGATACCATGCCGGCATAAAGCGGGTAGTTCGATTTCAACTCTTCCAATGCCTTTCCGTTCTCAACCTGTGTATATTTGATGGACTCGAAAAAGTCCCACAGAA
>MGUQ01000004.1:0-7239 GCA_001799975.1 Elusimicrobia bacterium RIFCSPLOWO2_01_FULL_54_10
TGGTTCTATTCTTGAAATACGCCAGAAAAAACGGATTGAACCGCCGCAACATGCTCATTGCGGGAACCGGGCCCAGAGCGATCCAATTCATCAATTTGATCCATCAACATCAGGAATGGGGGTTCAACATCATCGGCCTGGTGGACACCGACCCCGGCAAGAGGGGAACGTTCGTGCGTGATTGTGAAATTCTGGGGACGCTGGAAGACATCCCGGAAATTATCCATGGCAAAGTTGTGGACGAGGTTGTCTTTGTGGTGCCCCGTTCCTGGATTGGCAAGCTCGAAGACGTCATGCTCTTTTGTGAAAATGAGGGAATCAATGTGAGCGTGGCGGTGGACTTTTTCCGCCTGAGACATTCCTATGTCAGGCAAACCGACATGGACGGGTTCCCCCTGCTCAGTTTTAAGACGACCCCGGACAAAATCCTCCATCTGGCGCTCAAGCGCTCTTTCGACATTGTGGCCTCAGGGACGGCCCTCCTCTTTTTGGCTCCCCTCTTTTTGGCGGTTTTTGCCGCGATTAAGATGACGTCCAAGGGCCCGGCATTCTTCAAACAGCTCCGGTGCGGCCTGCACGGGAGGCAGTTCACCCTGTACAAGTTTAGAACCATGGTGATCGACGCCGAAGCCAAAAAGGCCGCTCTCATGGGGCATAACGAGATGAGCGGGCCCACGTTCAAAATGGAGCATGATCCGCGAATCACTCCGATCGGAGCGTTCTTAAGGAAGTTCAGCATCGATGAGTTCCCTCAATTTTGGAATGTGTTTAAAGGGGACATGACATTGGTGGGCCCAAGGCCCCCTCTCCCCTCCGAGGTCAACAAATACGACTGCTGGCACAGACGGCGGCTCAGCATGACTCCGGGAGTGACCTGTTTGTGGCAGGTCAACGGCCGGAACAAAATCACGGATTTCAACGAATGGGTCAAATTGGATTTGGAGTACATTGATAACTGGTCGCTGTGGCTGGAATTGAAAATCATTTTAAAAACGATTCCGGTTGTGTTGTTCGGAGTCGGCGCTAAATAATGACGGGTAAAGGAGAAGGGATTATGTTTAAAAATGCGTTCAAAATCAGTTCAATCGTTTTGTCGTTCTTCGGGGTTCTTGCGGCATGCGGGACGGCGGGAGCAAATTCCAATTACGCGGTGGGAGCGGACGACATCATTGAAATCAGCGTGCTGCGGCCGGAAAAAATAAGCAACATCGTGACCGTGAGTCCGGACGGAGCGATATCTTTCCCCTATATTGGGAGCGTTTTTGTCAAAGGAATGAGCTTGGACCAGGTTCAGGAGGCGGTTCGGAAGCGGCTGGCCGACGGCTTCATCAAATACCCCGAAGTTTCCGTGGCGCTTAAGGAATCCAAAAGCAAAAAGATTTTCATTTCAGGGGAAGTGGGCAAACCGGGGCCGTATCCCTTCGAAGAAAGCATGACGGTCCTGAAAGCGATCTCGACGGCGGGCGGGTTCGCCAAAAACGGATCTTTTGGCAGGGGAAAACTGATGCGCCAGGGAAGAAATGGCGCGCAGACAACCCATAAACTGGTCATCAAGGGAATCTCGGACGATCCTTCGAATGACGCCAACCGAAGGCTTGAGCCGGGAGACACTCTGGTGATCCTTGAAGACAAGTTTTTTGTGTATGGCGACGTGAGCAATCCGGGGACCTATTCGATGGAAGAGAACGTCACGGCTTTAAAGGCCATTTCAATGGTGGGGGGCTTCACTAAAAACGGACCTTCGAGCCGCGTACGGGTTTTGCGGCCCAAAAAGAATGAATCGGATTATGAAACCTTCAATGTCAACATCAAAGGGATCATGGCCGGGACGTCCGACGACACCAACATGATGCTCGAGCCGGGAGACACGGTGGTCGTCTCCGAGGACAAGTTCCACGTCTATGGGGCGGTGACCAAGCCGGGGACCTATCCGATCGAAGAGAACACCACGGTCTTAAAAGCGATTTCCATGGTCGGCGGGTTCACCAAGTATGGCTCTGCGAACCGCGTCAAAATCCTGCGGCCCAGAAAAGATAAGGCCGGGCATGAAACGATCCAGGTAAATATCAAGGAGATTATGAAGGGTTCGAACAAAGAAGGAGACACAGTTCTTGAGCCCGGAGACACCATTGTCGTTTCAGAAGGCATGTTTTAAATCATAACACAGGAGATTATTCATGGAACCCACAAAAGACGCCACGACCGAACTCACGACAAAATCCGACCGCGGACAGTTGACTTCAGTTCAGCTGGAAGCCGCCAACATCATCTATAATGACGCCATTCGCAGAGCCCTCAAACTGCGCACGAGGCCGGGTGATCAATTTTATTCCGAGGAGATTCACGGGGAACCCGAAAGCACGGTGCGCGATTACCTGCACATCCTCTTTAGCCACAAGACCGTGATCATCGCCACCGTCGCTTCCGTCATGCTGTTCGTTTGGCTGGGGTTGAATCTTGAAACGCCGATGTATGAATCCCAGGTCAAGATGCTCATTTCAGGGGAAAAGCAGGTGGAAGCGTCCTACTATCGTGAAATCAACGGCTACCGGAACGTTCCCATCACTTTGACGCAAAGCGCGATCGTGACGTCCTACCCCGTCATCGAAAAAGCCGTCAAGGCTCTGGGCCTGTATGGAAAACAGGCTCTCACTATTGATGAAACGATCAAAAACCCTCTCCAAAGGAAGTGGATTGCATTTAAAAACAGAGGGCTGAACGAAAAGCTTGAGAATTTGAGCCCGCAGGCGAGGGAAGCTTTGCTCAACCGCCAGGCGGAAGAAAATTTAAGAGAGAACATCAAGGTGGAGCCCATCGTGGACACCCAATTGTTCACCATCGGGGTGCGCGCATCCAGCCCGCTCGAAGCCGTGAGAAGCGCCAACGTGGTGAGCCGGGCCTATGTGATCTTCGACATTGAACAGCAGATGGCCGAACTGGAATTGAAGTACGGCGAGAAGCACCCTGCGATCATCGAACTTAGAGACAACATAGAGAAAATGAGCAGGAACTTAAACGGCCAGACCGTCTCGAATTTCGACGCCATCGGCCCCGCGAGCGTAAAAATCATTGAACAAGCCCAGACCCCCCTGGTCCCTCTGGGAGTGCCGCGTTCTTTGGTGCTGCTTGCCGCGGCTGTGGTGGCCCTGCTCTTGGCGGTGATTCTGGCTTTCACTTTTGATTCTCTTGATCAAACCATAAAAACGCCGCAAGACGTTGAAAAACACCTGAATATGCCCTTTCTGGGATCGATCTCGAAGAAAGGCCACAACGAGAAAATTCTTATCAAGGACGCGGGACGGGCGAGCCCTTACCTCCTGTCCTATCAGACCCTTTCCGACCAAATATACATGGTGATGAAAAATAAGAATTTAAAAATGCTGATGCTCACCTCCACCACAACGTATGTGTGCACCACTCCGATCGTCGCAAATCTTGGGACCTACTTCGCTCAAAAAACAAACCAAAAGGTGCTTCTGGTGGATGCGAACCTGCGAAAACCGCTTCTGAGAAAATTCTTCAACCTTCCTGAACGAGTGGGACTTGCCGATGTTCTGGAGGGCAAGGTTGCCTTCGAGAAAGCGGTCCAGGACTTGGGGCACAACTTAAGCGTGCTCTCGGCGGGAATCAGCGTGCACAACCCGATCACGCTTCTCGATTCGCCTGCGATGTCGGATTTAGTCAAGGCGGCCCGGGAGCGGTTCGACGTGGTCCTTTTTGACTGCGCCGACCTCAAGCATTACCGGGATTCCTATCTTCTTTCGGCATACCTGGACGGAATCGTCTTGGTGATCGACGAGAACGACACCCGGCGCCATGTCGCGAAAAAGGCTCTGGCTCCCTGGGTGGAGTCAAACGCGAACGTGATAGGAGCGATTTTAAACAACCGAACGTTTCCCATTCCAGACATGATCTATGCCCGGGTCTGAGATCATGACCCCTATCTTGGTGATCGGGGGAGCGGGATACATCGGCTCCCACATGGTGCGCATGCTCTCTCACGAAGGGTTCCAACCCGTCGTGTTTGACAACTTAAGCACCGGTCACAGAGAGTGCGTGCCCCGGAACACGTCCTTTGTCAAAGGAGACTTGTGCGAGGCCCAGGATTTGGAGGCGATATTCAAGAAAGTCCGGTTTGAGGCCGTGATGCATTTTGCCGCCTCCAGCCTGGTGGGGGAATCCGTTCAAAACCCCATGAAATATTATGAAAATAATGTCTTCGGGTTTCTTAATCTGCTTAAAGTGATGCTCAAATATAACGTCAAGAATTTTATTTTTTCGTCCACCGCAGCCATTTACGGTGAGCCCAAAAGAGTGCCGGTCCGCGAAGAAGATCCCAAAGAGCCGGTGAACCCCTATGGACGGTCAAAACTCATGATCGAGAATATATTGAACGATGTTTCCAAAACAACCCCGCTTTCCTATGCGGCCTTAAGATATTTTAACGCCTGCGGGGCCCATCCCGGTTCAGAAACGGGAGAAGCCCATGTCGTGGAAACGCACCTGATCCCGAACGTCTTGAAAGTTGCGAGCGGCGAAAAGGAAGCCCTGACCGTTTATGGAGACGATTATGCCACGCCGGACGGAACCTGCGTCAGGGATTATGTTTATGTTCAGGATCTTTGCCGCGCGCATCTTTTGGCCCTGAAGGCTCTTAAGCGCGGCATGCAGAGCGATGTCTTTAATTTAGGCGCCGGAAAGGGAACCAGCGTGAAAGAAATCATCAACATGGCTGAAAAAGTGACGGGAAAATCAATTCCCGTGGAAATGGGGCGCCGGCGGCCGGGAGACCCTCCCATTCTCGTTGCCTCCGCAGAAAAAGCAAGGGCTTTATTGGGGTGGGAACCTGGCACCAGCCTGGAGGACATGGTCCGGACCGCCTGGGAATGGGAAACCCAATCCCAGCACCGTGGACAATCGCAACTCTCAACAGCTGCAATCGCATGCGCTCCCTATTAACACCGGTTTCACCCGCTTCCCCGGCGTCTCTAAAAAGACGGATAGTGAAAAACTTGTTCACAAATTATTTGACCACTTTTCTGGGATTGGCGCTGGGGTTCATCCTGATCCCTTTCCTTATTCATAAACTGGGCAAGGACGCGTACGGTTTGATTGTTTTGGCGGAATCCACCATCGCGTTTTTTGAGATGGCATCGGTGAGCATCCGGATGTCCTTGTCCCGGTTTGCCACTCTTGCGCTCGCGCAGAACAAGAAAAACGAGTTTGAGAGCTATCTTTCAACTGTCCGGGTGATCCTCATCGTTTCTTCCCTTCTTGTTTTAGCCGTTGGACTGGGATTAAGCGCCTCATTTGACAGAATTTTCCAGGTCCCCGCGCAATTTCATTCGCAAAGCCGGGCATTATTTCTTCTGATCAGCATCGCTTTTGCAACCTCCATTCCGAACATGGTCTATTGGTCGGTTCTCTATGCCAATCACCGCTATGATTTGATCAATATGTCCACAACCTACGGCATCATTTTCAGAGCCGCCAGCCTGCTTTTAATCTTCAGCTTTTTACCGTCCCGGTATGTTTCAATCACCACCTATGGCCTGGTCTATGTGCTCACGCTTTGGATTCAGAATTTAGCGGTATATCTGTGGGTTCGGAAAATCATGCCGGGCTTGAAGATTGCCGCGCGTTCATTCAACGCGGTCAAAGCAAAAGAAGTCCTGGCCTACAGCGGATATGTGGGGTTGGGCCAGGCGAGCGGACTGCTGAAATATAATGTCACGGCCATTCTCATCAACCTTTTCTGGGGACCCGCATATAACGCCATTTATGCCGTCGGCATGAAGTTCCCGTCCATCCTGACCCGCCTTTTTGAAGAAGCGACCTGGTCATTGACGTCTACATTTCAAGAACTGGTGGCCCAGGACGACCGGGGAAAAATCAGGAGGCTTTATTATCTCTATACCAAATTTGTCACCCTCGTGACCGCTCCCATCTGCTTTACGCTCATTTTCATCGCCAAGCCTCTCATCCTGCTCTGGGTGGGGGCGGATTTTATTTATGCCGCCACGCTTTTGCCCATCCTGCTTGTTCCGTTGTTCTTTCAGATCCCGTTGGGAGTGTCGGGGTGCTTGATTCAAGCTCACGGCAAAATCAAAATGCCGAGCGTGGGAAGCCTTATCGCAGCTTGCGGGAGCATTCTGCTCGGCATTGTTCTGGCCAGGGTGTTTGACCTGGGTCTTATCGGGTTCGCCGTTTCGCATGCTTTGGTTTCATGCTTTTACATGATCGGGTTCAGTTCATGGTATGCCTGCAAAATATCCGGCATTCCGGTGATCGATTATTGGCAGAAGGCCATGATCTTGCCCTGGCTTTGGTCGGCCATCATGAGCTTTGGATGCTTTTTTCTCATGGAGCGCCTCCTGGCTGAAAAAAGTTATGCTCTCGCGGGATTAACCCTGATTGGAAGCATTTTCATATACGGCATCGCGGCCTATTGGGTTGTTTTGGATTCAACGGAAAAGGAACAACTTGACAAGGTTTTCAAATTCGGCCAGAAGCGGTTCCGGGAAGGCGTTTTGGGATCTCCCTTGGAGGCACTGTGAAATTCTTCATCATCGGAGGCTACACGTTTGGCAATCCTGGAGACGAGGCCATTCTTAAATCAACCATCTACTACATTCATGATCATTTCCCGAAATCATTTTTTTATATTTGGAATGAAAACAAAGAGTATGCCGTCCATTTCGACAAGCCGGTCAGGCATAAAATGATCTTTTGGAAGCTCCCGCAATGGATGTGCCTGAATAATTTTATGTCCCGGGTCCTGGTGAAGCTCTACACGGATTTTTTCCCATTTTCCAAGTCCATCGCAATGTTCATTCACCCCATCTCCCATAAGCTGATTCACGCCCTTCGGGATTCCGACAAAGTGATATTTTTGGGGGGGGGGATATCTCAACAGCCATTACAGCCTGCTCAAAATGAATTTTCTGGCTTCCCTGGTCCAGGCTAATAACAAGCCCCTCCTGCTTTTTGGACAGACTCTGGGGCCCTTTGAAAAGCCGGCTCATCACCGCATTGCGCAGGAAATATTTGACATTGCCAAGGTGATTGTCATCCGGGACCAGCATTCCGAAAGGGAGGCGGCCCGGTTCAAAGACAAAATTCTGCGCGGAGTGGACGATGCGGTCGGCTTTAAGCCCGTGATCAGCAGCAAAGCAAAAGACGTGGTGGACGCATACTTTAAAAATAACGGGGGGGACACCATCTGCGGAGGCATTAACT
>MGUQ01000004.1:7260-10412 GCA_001799975.1 Elusimicrobia bacterium RIFCSPLOWO2_01_FULL_54_10
GGAGCTATTATTCAAAAATTGCATGGGAAATGGAATCCTTCAGCCAGGCTTTTCCGTATTTGAAGATCAAATGGTTTTTCGTCCCCATGGAAACAAGCGTTTATTGCGATGACCGGGACGAAGGGGAAGAACTGGTCAAAATCCTTGAGGGCAGGAATTGCGACATCACCCTGATCCGGGAGAACTTTTCAGTGGAGGAGAAATTCCATTTTTTGAGCCGGCTGGATTTTTTTGTGGGGATGCGGCTCCACAGCATCATTTTCGCGCTGAACTCCGGGGTGCCCACCATCGGGATTTATCACAGCGAATACTACCGCTGGAAAATCTGCGGACTGCTCAAATCCTTCGGACTTGAAGAATGCGCGGTCGCCCTGGAGAACACGGATGATTTGTCCGCGCTGATCGGGACGCTGTTTGACAAGAAAACGCATTTGAAAAAAATGATCCTTGAAAAGAAAGACGAAATCACGCGCCGCCAACAGCTCATGATGCAGAATATTATCAAGGTGGAAGCGTGAAGATCAGCGTCATTATCGCCACCTTAAACCGAGCCGCGGACCTGCGGAAAGCCCTGGAGTCCATCCTCAGTCAAACTGAGCCTCCCTTTGAGGTCCTCGTCATCGATCAGAGCGTCGATGAAGAAACCTGCCTGCTGGCTGAGGAACTGAAAGAGTCCGCTTTGAGCAAGAAAATCTACCTCCGCTACATCCGGCAAAGCGAAAAGAGCCTGGTCAAAGCCAGAAACCGCGGAATCCTGCTGGCGGCCGGCGAGATCATCAGCTTTCTGGACGACGACATTGTCTTGTTCAGCGATTATTTCGCCCACATCAACCAAGCGTTCGAGGCGGACTCCAAACTTGCGGGCGTGAGCGGGAACGTGATCGTGCGGAGCAAGCTTGAAGGAACCAAATGGCGGCTGCGCAAGGCCCTCATGGAATTCTTCCTCCTGAGCAATTTTGACGGCAAAATGACCGTTTCCGGGTTTGGGACGCCCATCTACGAAAGGGTGATCGACCGGACCCTGCAAGTGGAATTCCTCCCGGGGTGCGACATGAATTTCAGAAAGGACCGAATGGGCGATGAAACCTTTGACGAATGGTTCACGGGGTACAGTTTCCGAGAAGACGCTGAGTTTTCCTATCGCATGTCCCAGTTGGGAAAATGCATCATGATCCCCCAGGCCAAGCTCTACCACAATTATTCCGTCTCAAACCGGCTGAACGTCGATGCGCTCACCCGAATGACGATCCAAAATTACCATTATGTCTACCTGAAGCATAAAAACAGGCATTTTTACTCCAAATTCTTCTTCGGGTATTCGATCCTGGGACTTGTCCTGATGGACTTGATCGAATTTCTTTCCAGAAGAGATCCCGAGAGGTTTTCAAAAGTGAGAGCGGAAGTGGCGACCTCGATCGAGCTCATGATGGGAGGGGTGAAATGAGCCAGAATAAAATAAAAGTTCTGCATGTCATTAAAACGCTGAGCTTGGGTGGAGCGGAGACCAACCTCTATAACCTCGTCCAGGCCACCGACACGGACCATTTCGAGGTTCATGTGGCCTACTCCTTCGGGGGTGAGATTGAAAGCCGGTTCAAAGCCGGCGGAATCAAACTCTTTAAATATGCCGACGGCCAGCACAAGATCAAAAGCCTGGCCAGCGTTGTGATCATATTACGGCTCGCTTGGTATATTTTAAGGAACAATATTCAGATCGTTCATACCCACATTTTTAACGCGCACGTTTGGGGCTCCCTTTCAGCCAAATTAACGGGGAGAAAAATTGTCGAGCATGTTCACGATTTCCGCTATATGGACGCAAAAACATTTTCAGACAGGCGGGGCATGGGCACTCAGTTCCGTTTTGCGCGCTATTTCAAAAACCTCTCCGACATCGTGATTGTCCTGACCCAAGAGACGCGCGATTTCATCGTTAAGAACCGCTATCACCCCGCGCACCGCATCAAGGAGATCAAAAACGGCATCCCGCTCAACACCTTCGGCTCCAGCCGGACCTACGACACCAAATCCCTAAGGAAAAAATTCAACATTCCGAAAGAAAGCTTTGTCATGCTCACTTCAGCGAGAATGTCGGCAGAAAAGAATTTGGACATTTTTTTTCAGATCGCGCCCGAAATATCCAAACGAATCCCTCACGCTCTCTTCGTGATTTCCGGCAGCGGCCCTCTTTTGGAGGAATCCCTTGAGCAATGCATGGAGATGGGCCTGGAAAAGAATTTGCGCTTTTCAGGGTTCTACCCTAATGTGGACGAGCTGCTGGCTGTTTCGGACCTCTTCATTCTGCCCTCGTTCCTTGAACTCCATTCCATCTCGATTCTTGAAGCCATGAGCATGAAGGTACCGGTCCTCGTTTCAAAAGACGTGGGCTGTCATAATGAATTCATTGAAACATGGAGAAACGGGGTCCTGCTCGATCCCCATAACGCGGACGAATGGACAGAGGCCATCCTCCGTCTGCACAACGACAAGGATTTGCGATTAAAAATCGGACAGAACGGTTTTGAGACCTGCTCGGATCAATTCAACATCAAAAAAATATCCAAAAAAATCGGGGATGTCTATGCTGAGCTGGCCCATTCGTAAAACCGCGGTTTTAATTGCTGTACTGACGGGTTTCTTCCTGGGATTCGCATTGTTGAAGTCCCTGCCTCTGGCGGGCGCCAACTTGTATGTCTTGGCCGCCATCCCCCTGGCCCTTTGCGTCGTGCTCGCCGCAGTTGTCAACCTTGAAATCGTTTTCATCGGCCTCCTCTTTTCCAGAGCGCTTTTGGACCCTTTGCTTGAATCCACCAAAGTGGCGGTGGCAGGGGACTCCATGGGTCTGGGGGGCATCCTCAATGTTCTTGTCGTTCTGCTGGGGTTGATTTTGGCGTTCCGCCACTCGAAGGCCGTGCTGGAAAATCCCACCGTCTGGCGGTGGATCTTGTTTTTGGCGGTTTGCCTGGTGTCCATTTGGTATTCACCCGTCCGCGGCAAAGGGATCAAACTGTTTTTGTATTTCACAAGCTATGCGAGCATGATGACAATTGCCTACTGCGTGGTGAAGGACGCTCAGAGCAAGAAATTCTGGATGGGAGCCCTCATGCTCTCCTGTCTTCTGCCCGTCGGTTTTGCGGATTTTAGCCTCCTGC
>MGUQ01000004.1:10474-23703 GCA_001799975.1 Elusimicrobia bacterium RIFCSPLOWO2_01_FULL_54_10
CGCGGGCTTCAGGGTTCAGGGCACGTTTTCTCATCCCAACATACTCGCCTTTTTTTTAGTGTTCACAATCATGTTGGCCTTCTACAGCCTCAAAAGCGGGATCTTTAAGCTCACAGGATTTACAAGAACAGGCCTCAAACTGTTCATTTTGAACTGCATCATCCTGCTGGTGGCTACAAAAACCAGGAACGCCTGGATCGCCTGCTGGCTGTTTTTTGCGGCCTATGGACTTTTAAAGGAAAAGAAATATCTATGGCTTTCGCTGCTCCTGCCGCCCCTGGCACTCCTGAGCCCCCCGATTTTGGAACGAGCGAGGGATCTTCTGCAGGGCACGGGAACCAACATTGAAAGCGAGTTGAATTCATTTGCGTGGAGAATGGAACTGTGGAAGTCGGGGCTGGCCTATGCCAAGGACAATCTTGTGTTCGGCTATGGGCTCAATTCGTTCCGTCCTCTCTCGGTTGAATTTTTCAAGGGAGCAAGCGCCGGAGGGGCGCCCGCCCACAACACCTATGTCCAGATGCTTTTTGAAGCCGGCGTCATCGGCGCTCTCCTCTATATTTCCATCTTTTGGAGCATTCTTAAAGCATTTTTTAAGCGCATCAAAAAGTCAGCTTCCAGGCTCTCATTGGAATGCGCAATCGCCACCGCTTATGTGATCTCTTACGCCTTTTCCTGCGCGGGAGACAATTTGCCGGACTATATCGCATTTAACTGGTATGTCTGGTTTTTCATCGGCATCATCCTTAAAGCCATTCACATCAACTATGAAGAAAATATCAATCATCATTCCATCGTTTAATTCCCGCAAGACCATCGGAGCCACAATCCAGGCTCTCCTGAGTCAAACCCAAAGAGAGAATATCTCGGAAATCCTTGTGGTCGACAGCTCGGACGACGGACAAACCAAGCCTTATCTCAAAGAGTTAAAAATTGAGAAGCTGAGAGTCATAGAGCCGGGAATTAAAGTGATGCCTGCCCGCGCCCGCAACATCGGGGCTGAAATCTCCCGGGAGGATATTCTGGTGTTCGTTGATTCCGACGCATACATGGCCCCCGATTGGATCGAAAAGATTTTGAAGCGTATTGAAGACGGGTGCAGGCTTGGAGGCGGGGCGATTCTTCTGCCGGAGTCTCAAAAGCATAAATGGATCCCGACAGCCCAATACTTCCTGCAGTTCAATGAGTACATGGACAACGGAAACGCCCGCGTGAAGCCGTTTTTGCCGTCATGCAACATGTTTTGCGACAGGGAGATCTATGACCTGGCCGGCGGATTCCCTGAATTGAGAGCTTCCGAAGACGTGCTTTTTTTTTTAAAAGCGGGAGTGTTCGCAAAAGTATGGTTCATTCCGGAAGCAAAGGTCTTCCACATCTTTAGAGAAAGCGTGTCCTCCATGATCAAGAACCAAAGGCTTCTCGGAAAGTATGTGCTGATCTACAGGCGGCTGGCCGAAAAATCCAGGTTTTATTACCGCGGGTTTTGGCCCCTCCTCTTTCTTCCTGTGTTCATGTCGGTCAAACTTTTAAGGATTCTCAAAAGGCTGGTGGTCAGCCGGGGGGACATTCTCCTGCAGTTTATTTTGTTTTCTCCGGCGTTTCTCCTGGGATTCATGTTCTGGGGAGTCGGATTAGTCGAAGGAATTTTAGCGGTCGAACCCAAAGAAGTGAGAGGTTTGGAGGCATGGTCATTTTAGGAGTCCGGTATCACAATCTAACCCGGCGGAGCGCTCTCAACCGCGCCCTGTCGTTGGCGGACGGGTCTGAAAAAAATCAAATATTTTTTCTGAACTTGGACTGTCTTTATAACGCCTTGAATGATGCTGATTACAGGCAGGCGCTCAGTTCTTCCAGTTTGACCTTGCCCGACGGGATTGGAATAAAGCTTGCCACCAGGCTTTTTGGGGGGAGGATGAAAGAGAATCTTAATGGGACCGACTTCTCGCCCCTCTTGATGTCTGAACTAACCGAAAGAGGCCACAAAATCTATCTTCTTGGAGGGAAAGAAGGCGTCGCAAAGGCCGCGGCGGATGTTTTAAGAGAAAGAATTCCCGCCATTCAAATCGTGGGTGCCGAGTCCGGATTTTTTGAAGGAGATGATGCGGTTCAGAGCATCAATCAATCCGGTGCAACCGTATTGTTTGTCGGCATGGGGGTTCCAAAACAGGAAAAATGGATCATGCAAAATCGGGAAAGCCTCAAGCCGCGCTTGTGCCTGGGCGTGGGCGCCCTTTTTGACTGGATCTCAGGAACGCATACCCGGTCCCCTGCGGTTTTTCGAAAACTCAATCTGGAATGGTTTTGGAGGGTGTTGATCGAGCCCCGCAGAATGTTCAAAAGATACTTTGTGCATGATCTTCCATTCCTGCTGGTGCTCCTTTTTAACAGGCTCAAGGTTTTATGAGCTCCTCTACCGACGTCTCGGTCATCATTCCCATTTTCAACGGCGAGCGCTACGCAGACAAAGCCATTGAGAGCGTTCTGGCCCAGACCCTGCCCGCTTCACAAATCATCGTGGTGGACGATGGGTCCTGGGACGAAACGCCAGCGGTGCTGGAACGCTACCGAGGAAAAATTAAGATCGTCAGGGTTAAAAATAGGGGCGTTTCCAATGCCCGGAACATCGGCATTTCGCTTGCGCGCGGCCGCTATGTCGCATTCCTGGACCACGACGACGTTTGGTTCAAGAATAAGCTTGAAAAGCAAATTGCGGCGCTTCAGAAGTATCCGGAAATAGGCTTCATTTCCTCCAATTATTTTGTGCGGTATGAGCGCTTTAACAACCGGCTTGTGCGGCACTATTCCACCCTTCTCAATTTCAGCCGCTTGAACTTCAACCGGCCCTTAAAAGAGCATGCCTTCAAGCTGCTGATGGAGGAAAATTTCATCGGGACGCCGTCGATGGTCATGATGAAGAAAGAAGTGATCGACCAAGTGGGCTTGTTCAACCTCAAATATCAAGTGGGCGAAGACCTGGACTATTTTCTGCGCGCCTCCCTTGTCACCAATTTCATCATGCTTTCGGAGCCGTTAAGCTATAAACGGACCCACGGCACAAACGTGACCAACGATATCATCCGCTCTTACGCGGGGTATCGGGAAGTCCTGAGCCATGCGATCATGCGCCACCAGCCCACGATTGATGCCACGGACCTTTCACGGGTTTGCGCCCTGGCATTGGCCAAGAACAACTATCAGCTGGGGAATGTCTATTTTGAGCAGGGGCAAAGGAAAAAGGCGTTCCTGCATTACATGCAGGCTTTAAATTATTCTTCATCATGGCCCAGCGTTAAAATCTTCATCATGACTTTTTTTAAGAAGCTTGCGAGATTTCTCACGCTTGACCGGTTCACCGCAAAATTAAAAGAGCGGATGCCTCTGACTTAAAATCTTATGGAGTCACAGATTGTTCACAAGGGTCTCATTCTCCGTCGATACAACGCCTTCCGCTTCCCGGCTTGATCCAAGTCCATAAGTCTACACAATAATTTTACCAAGCCTCCATGGATAATCTTTATCGCTTTATGTATTTTGGCCTCACGATGAGATTTGTATTTGAAGATAAAGGGAGGATGGAATCATGAAAGTATATCTGGAACAGAAAAAAGCAGGGTGGATGGCGGGAGCGGCCGTGTTTCTCTGCTCAGGGCTGGGGTTTTCAGCGGAAACGAGCCTGCCGTTTTTGAACATGAGCGTGGGGGCGCACGCCCAATCCATGGGGGGGGCCTACATGGCGCTGGCAGAGGACGGGAGCGCCAACGCCACAAATCCCGCGGCCATTGCAGGAGCGGAAAAACGCAATATTTTCCTTTATCACAGCCGGTTTGTTTCCGGATATACCTATAATTATCTGGGTTACGCCCATCCATTCCAAAGCCGCAAATCCGGTTTTGGGCTTGCCATGGGGTACCTCTCCAAAGGCGACTTTCAGGGCCGGGACCAAAACGGCGTTGAAACAGGCAGCTTCAATGCCAATGACACGCTGTTAACTCTAACCTATTCCAGAAAAATGTCATCAGCCATTTCCCTGGGGGCGGGAGCCAACTTCATCCATTCGAGCGTCGAATCCGTTTCAGCTTCCGGGTTTGCGTTCGATTTTTCAGGCTCCTATCGCCTCTCGGAAAACACCAATTTCGCCGCGGGCGTGTTTCACTTAGGCCCTGCGATATCCTATGCCAATCAAAAATCCGATCTGCCCTCCCAGATTTCCGCGGGCTTGGCTCACCAGTTTTTTGGGGCTCTCACGCTCACCGGGGACGCCCGCTATGGGCTAAAAAACCAGAATTTTACTCTGGGTTTTGGCGGGCAGATGAGCTTGGCCAAAATCGCGTCGCTGCGGCTGGGATACACGTCTCAGATTTCCAAATCACTGCCAGTCGCCTCCAATTCGAACAGTTCCATTAACAACTTGAGCGGATTAGGGATGGGCATGGGATTAAAACTTTTTTCAAAAACCAGTTTGGACTACGCCTTTGTGCCCATGGGCGAACTGGGCGGCACACATCACATGGACCTGAGCTGGGGGTATTAATCCAATGAAAAAATTATTTGTACTGATGCTTTTTGTCGCGGGGAATGCGCAAGCGGCGGTCTGGCAAAATGAGATCATCGAAGACGGAGTTTCGGGCGCCCATGTCTCCTTTGGCCTGGACAGGTTCAGAGACAATCATGCGGCTTATGTCGGGGCAGAGGCCGGCGCCATAAATTACGCCAAGTGGAATGGAACGCAATGGCTCCCGGAAGTGATCCGCTCCGGGTTTCAGTCCATCGAGAGCATTTCCCTGGCCGTGGACCAAAACTTTGAAATTGTCATGGTGGGGTTCATTGCCCGCGCGATCTCCGGCGGAACGGAGCTTTACCTGGCCCGAAAGGTGTCCAGCGGGAGTTGGAGCACGGAACTTGTTTCCTCAAGCGCCACCTTAAAAGCCGTGACCCTTTCCATCAATGACGCCGGCTCGCCCCGCATGATGTTCACTCAATCGGAAGGCGGCGTAACTCTGCTGAGATATGCCCGTTATACGGGGACCCAGTGGGTCCTGAGCAATGTGGACCGGGCCAATGACATCACCGCTGTGTCCATAGTTCTGGACAGCACCTTGAATCCCCATGTCAGTTATGTCGTCAACACCAGCACCGGCATTTATCTCAAGTTCGCTCAGTTTGCAAACGCCCTGTGGCAGTTTCAACTTCTGGAAGCAGGCGCATCCGAAACTTCAATCGTGCTGGCACCGGGCAACAATCCCAGGATTGCCTATACGGTCGGCTCTCAGCTCAAATACGCGGAACGAGTCAACGGCGCCTGGCAGACGGAAACCGCGCTTTCGACCGCCTCATTGAGAGGCATTTCTCTGGCAATCGATCCTGCCGTCAATCCCGGCATCAGTTTTGTCAACGGCTTGGGCGAAGTGATGTTTACGCGGAGGATGGGGACAACCTGGACTCACGATATCGCGGATGCTTTGGGAAGAGGCACGGCAACCGCCATGAAAATCAGCGGTTCCGGCCAAATCCGGATCGCTTATGCTACCAATCAATCTTCTGTCATGTTTGCGCGAACTGTGACAACGGATGATACTATGCCGACGATTTCAATTCTGTCTCCGGCTAACGGAGCCACAGTTTCCGGCACGGTCAACATCACCGGGACAGCTGCAGATGACCAGTCGGTCCCCTTCACCTCCATCCAGATCGACAACGGCGCATTCATTGGAGCAAACGGCAACGGCAACTGGTCCTATTCTCTGAACACCGTGCAGTTCGTCAACGGCGATCACACGGTCACCGCCCGGTCATCAGACGCGAACGGGAACCTGGCCTCCACTTCCATCACGGTGAATGTGCAGAATGTGGGCGGCCAGACGGACATCGTTGCTCCCACAATTTCCATTCTATCGCCGGCCACCGGCAGCACCGTTTCCAGCACCATCACCATTTCCGGCACGGCCGCGGACAACGTGCAATTAGTCTCGGTTGCCGTCTCAGTGGATAACGGCGCTTTCGTAAACGCCTCGGGCACCGGCACCTGGAGCTTCACGCTCAACACCACCGGGCTTTCCAACGCCAGCCACGGCATTGTGGCGCGCGCTCAGGATTCCAGCGGAAACCAGGCCACTTCGGGCATTTCTATCAATGTTTCAAACAGCGTCGTTCCTCCTTCCACCACCACCGTATGGGCAACGGAATGGATCGAACAGAACGCGAGCGCTCTGCGGCCGGTCTTGATTTATGACGCCGCTCGCAATCCTCATGCCATCTACGAAGTGACGGGTGCTGCCGGCGGCTTGATCCAATTGCGCTACGCGCGCTGGACCGGCTCAGCCTGGGCGGTGGAGAGCGTTGACGAAGGCGTTGGAGCGTTCTCCTATTCTTCCTTTGCCTTGGCCTTCGATTCGTCCGGCAACCCCATTGTGGTCTATGTCCGGACCGGCAGTGGTGGAAATTCTCTAAATTTCGCGCGCCGAGGCACTTCCGGCTGGACACTGGAAGCATTGCCCTCCGGAACGCAAGTCTTTGGCGGCCCGGCCAACCTGTCGTCTGTGGCGCTGGCTTTGGGCAACGACAGCCAGCCCCGCATCGCCTTCTCCGCCAATTACGGCGCGGGCATGGGTTCGGAAATCGAATATCTGCGCTATACGGGCACGGAATGGAGGCTTTCCCTGGTCGATTCTTCCACCGGCACAAGCTATGACTCCGTTTCCATCTCTATGGATTCCAACCGAAATCCCGGCATCGCGTATGTCGCGCATGTGACCACTGCAGCGGACGTTTCCCAGTTGCAGGCTGCGCTGTGGAACGGCGTTTCCTGGAACCGGGAATTTGTGGCGGCAATTCCTGCTGCCGGCGCCGACCGCACTTCAATCGCACATGACTCAGCCAACGCGCCGAGCATCGCCTACAGCTTTGGCAATCAGGTTCGCCTGGCGGAAAGAAGCGCAAACTGGTCAGACCAGCAAGCCGACACCGCCGGAACCATCACGGGCGCGGCCCTCGCATTTGACGGCACAAACCAACCTGCGATTTCTTATGCGGCCGACGGCCAATTGAAAGTGGCTGTCAGAGCTGCAGGAATCTGGAACAGGGAAACTCTCGCTTCCAACGCAAGCGAAGTGACCTCCATCAAGGGCCCCGCCTTAGGCATCGCTTATGCTGTCAGCGGGGCTTCAGGCAGCGGAGCGAAATTCGCAAAAACTGTTTCTTCCGGCACAACTAATCCGCCTGTAGACCAGCAGGATCCCACCGTTGCAATCGGGTTTCCCTCAAACGGAGCCTCGGTTTCCGGCACCATCACCATTTCCGGAACGGCTGCGGACAACGTCGCGCTTTCCGGAGTGAACATCAGTGTGGATCAGGGTGCCAATCAGGCCGTTTCGGGCCTGGCCAGCTGGACCTTCAGCCTGGATACCGACCCGTTGGCCGACGGCGCTCACACTTTGACCGCCACCGCCACGGATTCGAGCGGCAGAACCGGCACAGCTTCCATCACAGTCAATGTAGCTCACAGCACGGTTACGGCCGGCCCTCTGGAATTGAGCGACCTGGCTGTTGTGGAATTGGGCACAAACGATGCCAAGATATCGTGGAGAACAAACTACATGGCTGACAGCCGTGTGGACTACGGCACTTCCACGGCGTACGGGCAACAAGAGTTTGATCCTCCCTTAAAAACCAACCATGTGATGATCGTCAAGAACCTTTGCCCCAATGTCCAATATCATCTCCGCGCCACATCCCGGGACTCCCAAGGCCAGACCGTTCAATCTGCTGACGTCACTTTGACAACCAACAAGAAAAAGATCAAAACCATGAAGGTGGTGAGACGTGCCATCGAGTGGGAATATGACCGGGATGACGGATTGTCCCATTTCACGATCTGCCGGAGCACCAAGAGTTACCCCACGCTCTCAGATAATCAAGGGACCTTCACCGTCACAAGCATGTCCTGGGAAGACCCCATGGCCGTCCCGGGCGTGAGGCACTATTACACCGTTTATCCCGAAGGCGTTTTTGGCAATCTCACCGCGGACCCTCAATCCATCTCCTCTCTCTCAGGCTCCGCTGAGATGACCGCGGGCATGTGGAAGGTTGTGAATTCAGGAGCGGGCGAAACCATCACTCTCAGCAGATGCCAGGTGGTGGTGCCGGCTCAGAGCCTGGCCTCCGACATGGAACTTTCCGTTCAGGAGCCCAATCTCCCGGAAAACGACCCCAGTCTTATGAAATCAAAGGAAAAAGGTTATGTTGTTTTAGGCCGTCCAGTGGATCTGGGCCCGGACAACCTGACTTTCACCCGGCCGGTCACGTTGATCCTGGCCTATGAACCGGCGGAACTGAACGGCGTCAAGCCCGAGAACATCAAGGTGGGTTTTTGGAACACTCAAACTCAGGAGTGGGAATTATTGGATTCCCAGGCGGACCAGAATCAAAATGTGGTCTCCGCGCAGACAAGCCATTTCTCCAGATACGCTCTCCTGGCCCAAGTTTCTGCTTTCCAAGACGTCGCGATCTCCGCGGCCTATTCCTATCCCAACCCCGTGAAAGATTCCGGCCGCCTGACATTCTATGTGGAAGCGGGCGGGGCGGAGACTGTGGACCTGCGCATCTATAACGACTTGGGCCAAAAAATCCATGAAGCCGCACTTCCGGGGCCCGGGAATGTCCAGGGGAAACCCGCGTTCCAATACCAGTAGGACGCCGCCGGAATTCCCAATGGAACTTACATCTATGTGGTTGAAGCCAAAAAAGACGGCCAGGCATCCGTCAAAAAGGAGGAGAAGCTCGCCATAATCCGATGAAAAACACGACACGACGCTCAGCCGCAAAGTTCCACAGGCACGCGCAAAAACGGAAGCATCACGACACTCCGTACTTCGAATATATCAAGAAAGAGGATGTCGTTATGGATCCGGATGATTACCTGAAAAGCAAAAATCCTTGCCTGTAAACAAGGATTTATCCATTGAAACATTGCGGGGCATCGCAATCCTTTTGGTGGTGTCAGGGTACATCGTGCGGAGCGATATTATTAATGGGAATCCGGAATCTTCCTTTACGGCTTCCATTTTAAAATATTTCTTCTATGCCGCCTCCTACATCCGCATGCCGCTTTTTACCGCGATCTCGGGATTTTTGTATGCAAGCTCTCCCGCAACGTCTTCAACGATAAAAAAGTTATATCTGGGCAAGGCCCGGCGCCTGCTGATCCCGTTCTTCGTGGTTTCAACCCTGCAGTATGTTTTCTTTTCACTTTTTCCACTGTCCAATTCAAGGCCCGTCTTGGCCGACATCGCGTGGATCTATTTATTTCCCTACCACCAATTCTGGTTCATCTATGCTATTTTCATGATTTTTCTGGTCGTCGGCGCATTGGACGCCCTGAAAGCTCTTGATACTCCGGCCAAATGGGCCGCGTGCCTGGCGGTTGCCCTGACGCTGAATTTCAGCTTGGATTTTATGGGCAAGAACCTTCTGTCCATTCCCGGAGTGAATTATTTAATTCCCTATTTCCTGCTGGGCTACGGTCTTAAGCGGTATTCTTATCTTCTATTTTCAGGCACGGCGCTGCGGATTCTGGGCGGGCTCTTTATTTTGAGTTTTGGAGCTCAGCAATTCATGCACTTCACTCATGCGTCTCTAAATTTTCACGGCCACAGGATCCTGGGCGCATTCGTGGCCTTCTCCGTCCTTCCGCTCCTGTTTTACTTCAAGCGGCCCATCCCAATTTTGGCCTGGCTGGGCGGATACGCGTTTTGCATCCATCTTTTCTATCTTTTTGGAGAGGGGATGTCGCACCTGGTGTTTGGGGGGATGTTTAAAAGCACTCCGGGATTTTTCCTGGTTTGCCTATCGGCAAGCATCGTTCTGCCGATATTCGCGCAGGAACTTCTGGAGAAGTCGTCAGTGACTAGAAGGCTGGTTTTGGGCCAAAGAGCCTGAGCGGCTTATTGATTCATCTGCGTCTGAAGCGCTTGCAGACTGGCCCAGGGGAAGCCCCGAAGCCGTCCGTTGCTGTCCGCCCAGCACGCCTGCTGTGACTGCCCGTTCGGGCAGTTAAGAATGCCGCCCGCTTTCGTATAGGGATTGCCTTCCGGATATTTGTTGGCGGGGTTTTCCGCTCGGAAACTGACCGTTCCGGCTTTATCCCACACTACCATTCCATGCCTCTGTACCGCTTTGGCAATCATCCTTGCATAAGGGTCCATGTCCATCGCGTCCAAGTTGAGGTTGGCCGGGAGCCGAAAGATCGCGCCTTCCGGGATTGCGTCCGCGTAAGTAAAGCTGCCGTCCGTGCGGTTGGCGGGCCAGGACCAGCGAGGATAGGCCATGATTTCCGGCAAAGCCACGCCGATCACATGGTTGATCACGCCTGCCTGTTGTTCTTCAATGGTGATAATGCCGGCCAAGAAGGCCAAGCTCGTGGCGGTGGTGCCGTATTTGGCGCCGGTTGTGGTGTTCCAGTCGCCGCCTTCGGTTAAAAAGTAACCCGGATTGGTGGACATGCTGTCTATACGGCCGCCCCAGCGCGCGCCCCATTCATCCACAGTCTGACCCGCGGAGTTCACTACCCTGGCTCCGGTCTTCGCCATCAGCCAGAATTCCCATAGCATTCCTGTGGAAGGCTGATAAACCATGGCTTCCTGGTCAGTGCCCGAGGCCGCCACAAAGTTGTCCGGCAGCGGGACCGCGGTCCATTTGGCCTGCTGAGCCGCATTAGACCAGCTGGGGTTGTTGCGGTCCCAGTTTCTGACGCGAACCGTGGGCTGATTGGGTCCGACGATAAAGATGGCGGGGGTATATTGGCTGATGTTGACCGCGGCCACGTTGTAATATCTGCTGATCTGTCCCTGGATGTTGGTCACCCACGCGGCTGATTTAGGATCCAGAGGTGCATTGTCCGCCAGAACACGGTGGACGTAACTGTTGGCGGCAAACTCACGGCCCGGCACGATGGTAATTGATGGGCCTGCGGGAAGCGTGGGAGGCGTTGCATCTGTGACCGTGACAAGCGCGGAGGCTGTGGCCGAACCCGCCGAATTGGTGGCGGTCAAAGTGTAGCGTGTGGTGGCCGTGGGGCTCACCTGGCGCGATCCGCCGGAGGCGGAGACAACGCCGATGCCCTGGTCAATGGAAACGGATGTGGCTGTGCTCGCAGGCCAGGTCAGAGTGGCCGACTGGCCTGATGTGAGGGTTGCGGGTGAGGCCGTGAGCGCAGCAGACGGAAGAGACGGTGGCTGCGGCCCGGACATCGTCAACACCGACATTTCATAAAGGGAATATCCATACGCCGTGGCTCTTTGCGTGCCGTGCATTCTCAGAAAGCGCGTGGTCACAAGGTTAGGGAGCTGAATTGTTTCCTGGCCCCCCTGCCCGTTCGTGGTTGTATAGATATTCGTCCACAAAAACCCGTCATTGGACGTCTGGAGCGTATAGGCTCTTGCGTAGGCGGCTTCCCAGCTTAAATTCACCTGGTTGAAGGATCTGGGAATGATGAAATCCAGTGAGAGCCATTGAGGATCGGAAAATTGAGATGACCACCGGGTTGAAGCATTTGCGTCCACGGCGTACGATGGAAGAAAAGCCGCGGATTGTTGGGAGGATGCCTGAGCGATCATTTGGGGGGTGGTGTAGGTCACCGTCATTTCGTAGATGGAATAGCCGTAAGTCGTTGCCCGCTGCGTTCCGTACATTCTGATGTATTGGGCGTTCACGGGAGTGATATTAATGACCTCAGTTCCTCCCACTCCGTTGTTGGTGGTGAAAACATCCGTCCAGGTTGTTCCGTTCAAGGACACTTGAATCCGGTAGGCCCTGGCATAGGCCGCCTCCCATTGAATCACCACCCTGCTGATGGTCTTGACGCTGCCGTAGTTGACCATGATCCACTGCGGGTCCGAGAACGCGGAACTCCAGCGCGTGGTCGTGTTCCCGTCAAATGCCAGGCTGGAAGCGTATCCGGTGCCGTAGGTGCTGGAAACGCTGTAGAGCGTAAGAGCGGGAGCGAGGGAGATGTTCTGGGGTGCCGGAAAATTGAGATTGACCGGGAAATTGAAAACCGTGGACGCCGCCCGCAAGGCGCCGGCGCAGAAAAGGGCCAGAATGATGAAACCCGAACGCTTTAACGTCATATTCATTTTCATTTAAAGATGCTCCCTGTACTATAGTTCTATTTTTACTCGCTACAGTATTGCCCGGATGCATGAAAAAGTCTATTCGTAGATTTACGGAAATCTCACCCTGGGTCAATCTACGGACGGAATTCCGTCATAATAAGTGCAAAATAATTTTACATCTTCGCCATGGCATAAATCCATGCCTTAATTTATACTCCACCTATGTTAAGGAGCGCCCAATGAAAAAAATGATCCGTCTGGACCAAATAACCCGCAAAGGCAACGCCTTAGTTTACAATTTCAGCTCCTCCCTGGATGTGTTCAACAAACATGAGTTTTTCATTGAATATAAAAAGGACATCCCGGAGCCTCTTGAAAGCATCAGCGCGATTCCTTTTGCCGCGCTCATGATGCCCATCGCCTGGGCGAGCGGAGCGGATCTGGATATCCCTTCCCTGGACCACAAATATGTCCAATCCCTGGAAACCGTCAGCGGTTACTGGAAAAAATGCTATGGACACCGCTGGCCTTTCACGACCAAACTCCTGACCCGGCCGGTGGTCAACCCAACCTTCCCGGTGGACAAGGTTGGACAGCTCTACGGCAGCGGGCTTGACTCTTTGGCCACCTTTCTCCATCACCGAGAGCTTGAACCCGAGCTTTTCACGGTCATCGGAGCTGAGTTCTCCTTGTCACAAAACGACTTTGCCGCCGCCAGCAAACAAAAATTAAACGACAAGTTCGCCGCATCTCAAGGGGTGAACGTCACGGCGATCTATACGGACGCGGGCGAGGTTTTAAATACCGCCAAATTAAAGCGGTTCGCAAGCAATTGGTATGGAGGCGTTCAGCACGGGCTCATGCTCACAGCCATGGTGGCTCCCGTGAGCTACACGTATTTAAAAACGCTTTTCATGGCCGGATGTTCCCATAAAAAGGTGGACTATGATTTTCCCTGCGGGGGAGATGTCGAGGTGGTCAAAAACCTGAATTGGGCCGGCACCCATGTGAAGGACGACTTAAATCATCTCAGCAGGTCCCGGAAATTCCAGCAGTATATCAAGGGGAAAGATGATCTTTACCGCTTCATCCGCGTCTGCTGGGTCCGGCAGGATGGGAGCA
>MGUQ01000005.1:0-2372 GCA_001799975.1 Elusimicrobia bacterium RIFCSPLOWO2_01_FULL_54_10
GAGAAAAAGGAGTTTGATGGGCGTCGCGTTTAACCTATAC
Organism: Elusimicrobia bacterium RIFCSPLOWO2_01_FULL_54_10; assembly: GCA_001799975.1. GTDB lineage: Bacteria > Elusimicrobiota > Elusimicrobia > 2-02-FULL-39-32 > 2-02-FULL-39-32 > 2-01-FULL-60-11. The sequence goes on from MGUQ01000005.1 coordinate 41, forward strand.
GGCGACATGTTTTGTCGCTGAATTTTTGGAGCGCACGATCCTCTCTTTTCGAAATATGATTTGTTCTGGTAGTGGCGTCATGAGTTGATATGCCGTCTTCATTTTCAATGTGTTGAAAAACGGGTGGATGGTATTATTACGTTTAATGACAAAGTATGGATTTTTTCTGTTTATGTGTTCTTGGACGTGATAACTATAAAACCCCGTGTTATAATATAATATTTGGTTTTCGATGGTACACGTAAAAATTAAGTGTTGTTCGCGTTCGTTCCCGCACTCGTGTTCGTCATCGTTTCTTAAGCAAGCTACCCAGAAAAACATTAGCGCTCCCCCAATTTACTCCGATTCTTATCTTGAATAAGTGGCAGCGAATGGAGAACATCTTCCATAAGCGAAAAGGCGACCTGTGATTTAGGGTCGGTCGATACGAGTTTATGTGTTTTGCTCAATGGAAAATATTCCGCAACAAAATAAGGTTTGAGGGATAGTGCTTCTGCTTCTTCTACTGGAGTATAAAAAATTGCACTCCCACAATCGATACCATAACCTGCGACAACATTAATATACCATACTTTTACATTCATTCTGGTGATTACATAATCGGCAAATATAATAATTTATCACCTTGAAGGGCTTGAGGTTGAAGGGGAATCCCCCACCACATATTTGGCAATTTCGCCTTTTTCTATGCACCAAAATGCTGTGTTAAGATCCATACCAATTAGCGAATAAAAGATTTTTTGTTTTTCCGTGTTTAGAGTTGGATGTAGAGTATATTCATTTGTGTAGTAATTATATTGGACGATAAATCGAATATTATATATTTGTAAGATTGTGTTTAAGGTTTTTGGGGTCTTTACACGACGGGCGAATATTTTATCGTCTTTAAACAAACACAGATGGCCCTTTGAATTGCCATCGATTTCTAAGTAAAGCATTGTTTGTCCTTTAAATATTTTGCGATGATGCTTCCGTCGGCCACCCACCTAAAACCATAATCGATGTCTATCAGACTTGCGAGGGTTTTTTGTTTTGTATTATTGAAACGGGAAGGTATATGTCCACCATCATCGCACCATTCTAAAACGAAATGCACGTCGTCGTACTGTATATCATTGTATCTCATACGTGTATAATAAATAATATCTCTTTCTATTAGGCAAAGAAGCTCATCTCTGCGGTATATTTCTATAAATAACATATTCTTTCATCCAAAATAACATGTTCGTCTCGGGGGTGGCAGGGGGCGGAGCCCCTGCTTTTTTTTTTTTTTTTTTTTTTTTTTTTAAATTTTTTCGATTTTTAGTCGTTTTAATGGAAAATCTATGAGTTTTGCAAACATTTTTTGCTGTTCGTTGTTATAAGTCTCGTGAAAAAATAAATCTACAAAATTAGATGATGTCAAACACGTTGTTATTATATGTGGAGCGAATCCGCTTACTGCTTTTTCTAAAGATTTATATCTGACATCGTAGTGATATATGATATTTGTGTTTAAATCCACATGAGCGCGTTCGAAAACGAGTTCTGCTGTAAAATCATCTACATTGATTATTTTCAAATAATCCATGTCCACACATCAGTCTGAAGGGTTATATACTTGCCGTGACACAGTGTAGCATGGTCGTTTTTTTATTTTTTGTGGCGATTTTCAGCCCCCGAGAGGTTCCCCCGTCGTTTCTAGGTGACCCTAGAGTCTAGACCCGCGCTCGAACCGTTCTAGTAAAACTAGAACCGTTCTAGTTTTCTCTAGAGACTCCGTATCTCTCCGTATCTAGTCGAGTCTCTCCGTATCTCTCCGTATCCTCGCGCCTTTCTCCGGAGACTCCGTATTGCTATCGCTATCACTCCGGAGATATCTAGCCTGACGCAACAATCCTAGACGACGTTACGTTTCTTGTGCTCGACTACAAATCATAGAATGGCGCAACATTTCGCTATCATATCAAAAACGCTATCCTCGATAGCTCTGATAGCTTTGTCATCAAAATCCCAGCTGGATCACGGTTCGACGTCCGCCGAAGACGCCGGAGGCGGATTCACATTTATCGCCGAACTCCGTAAAACCCATTAGCCACGCGCTCGCCGCCACCCGCCCCTTAGGTCGCATCGCGCGAGAGACTGCGCCTGGAGCCCGTATAGCTCGTTACGGGGGTCCGCCCGCCGACGTGCGCCGCGCGTCCCGCCCTCCTATCTAGGAATACGTGCGCGTGAGTGTTAGTTACGCTGACCGCGTGAATTGAACGGGTCAACTTGAGCTCGAACGGGTCAACGTATGTTGACGCGTCAAAGTGAGCTCGAACGGGTCAAGCATTGACATGTCCGGCCGGAC
>MGUQ01000005.1:2388-3968 GCA_001799975.1 Elusimicrobia bacterium RIFCSPLOWO2_01_FULL_54_10
TATATATAGCTTCCGATTGGGTGGGTGAACCCGTCAAAGTGTGCTCGAACGGGTCAATATTAATTTTGACACAAATTGAGAAACCGAAAATGACTAATACTCATCCGGACAATAGAGGGGCATGCGCGAAGCGACGACGACGACGGATCCGCGGACGTGGGTCCGCAGCATGGAGGTGAACGAAAATGCCCGCGCGGAGGGTTTCGCCTGGGATGAAGTCGGGGCCTGGATTTGGGTTCAAGTCCGCGCCCCGTCGCGGGCGATGGCGGCCGCGCTCGCGTTTCACGGGTTCCGATTTTCCCGGAACCGAAACGCTTATTATCATGACTGCGGATACGTCGCCAAACAAAAGCTCGAAGGCGACGTTTTGCCGACGGACGTTTACGTTCCGCTCCGCGGAACCCTCGAACTCCGCAGATACTAGCTGAAAAACCGCTTCGGTGCGGTTTTCGGTTCAACGGGCCGCCGACCCGACAAAAACCGGCATAGAAGGAGAAAATTACATGACCGAGCAAACCCCTCAAGAAAAGCTCGCCGCGCTGAAAGCGGCCGCCGCGGAAGCGCGCGCGAATTACGAAAATCTCCTGAAAGCCGCCGAGCGCGAGGAAGCATCGGCGCGCGAGGAAGCATCGGCGCACCTGATCAAGCCGTTGCGTGAGGCATACCTCGCCGTCGCGGCGCATGACGCGACGATCGAAAGCGCGCGCCTTGTCTCGCGCGGCGCGGACGCCGTCCTCGCGTTTGTGGAAATCCTCGCGAAAGAGGATTCCTCGAAATCGGTTCCGGCGATCGCGCGCGCGATCCACGCGGCCCTTCCCGAGGATGATCCCGCCCGCGATATTTTCGCCGCGGGAATGCCGAAGCTGATCCCCGCGCGCGAGGCTGCGAAAGCCGCCGCGGAAAACGTCAAGGTGACCGTCGCCGCCAAGGAGAACCTCAAGGCGACGCTTCACGATCTCGCGGGCGAGGCGAGCGCCGCGGGCGTCAAAGAGGTTGTTGTGGAGGATGAGATCCTCTATATCCAGGGGATCAAGGGCGGGAGGTTCACGCTCGGTAAGGCGCGCGGCCGCCCCTCCAAAGCCGAAGCCGCCCCCGCAGTCTGAAGCCCCCTTTTCCTCTTTCCTTTCCGGCCCTATTGGGTTCAAATCCCGAAGGGCAGATACAACCAAGAGGGAGTGATAATGACCCACGTCGTTGAAAAGAAGCCGCCCGTGCCGCTCCGCGAACGATCCGTTGAGCAACTCGCACGCCTTCTATTGAAGACCAAGAAAGATCAAGCCAAGGCGGCGGTGGCACGGTGGGCCGCGATCGCGCGGCATGAACATTTCGTTGCCCGCGAGCGCGAGATTCTCGCCGCGCTCGCATATGCGGCCGAAGGATCCTGATCAAGGGCGGTTCAAATCCGAAAGAGCCGACACAAACAAGGGGCTTTGAAATGACAATCACGTTGAAGGAGCTTGAAGAGGAAAGCTTCCGGGCGGCTTATGAAGTCGTCCGGATTTCCGAATTAGAAATCTCCTCGGAGGAGGCCCATGCGAAGCTTCTTGCGGCCGCTCAAGCGGTCTTGTCAGATGCAAAAG
>MGUQ01000005.1:4102-6974 GCA_001799975.1 Elusimicrobia bacterium RIFCSPLOWO2_01_FULL_54_10
TCCGGCACTTGAAGACGCGCGGAGGATCCTGGCCGCGGCGGAGGATTTCCTTTCGTCGTAATTCCGTGCGGCGGCTTTTCCTCTTTTCTTACTGATCGGCACGCGGTTCAAGTCCGCGGCTGATCGACCAAGAGGGAACCAAAATGACAATCACGTTGAAAAGCCAAGAACGAATTATTGTTGCGCTCGCGCTCGCCGCCGCGCTTTGCGTGGCAGGCATGACCTATCTCGGAATCGCGGCTGCGGCCGCGGACCCCGGCTTTTTCGTCGGCGGCGTGATGGTCCTACCGTGAGGCGGGCGAAATGTGCGCAGTTTGCTTCGCCCCGCTTAGCCGGGAGGAAATCGTCCTTTGCCTGATGATGGGCAAGAATCCCGCGGCATATGCGCTTTACCTCGCGCGGAACTAGGTCGCTTTCCCTTCCTTTCCACCCAAAAGGGTTCAAGTCCCTGATGGGCGACATAGGAGGTACGAAAATGGTTTACGTTGACGGAAATCCCAAAAACAAAAAGCAAATCAAGGAATGGCTCGCCGCGGGAAAGGTTGTCACGGTTTTCCAGCCGGGCGGCTATTTCCCCGCGAACGTGCAAGACGGAAAGGTCTTCCTTGAAGGGCCCCACTACCCAGCGCCGCACAAGTGGTACGCTCAAGCCGTCGTCCGCGGCGGTGTCATCGTCCCCGGCTCTTTCAAGTAGGGCGGCCGCGCGACATTTCCTCTTTTCTTACTGACAGATAGGCGGTTGAAATCCGTCATTTGTCGAATAGGAGGGATGCGACAATACCAGCCGCGGGAGAAGGAATCTGCGGAGCTTGCGGGACGGAACAAATGCTTTTCCGGAGGGGCGGCGCGAGGCTAATTGTCGCGCATGAGCGGTCCCCGGGAAAGATTTGTCCCGGGGGCGCGGGCCGCGATTTCCGCGAAACCGTGCCTGAGTTCCGCTGATAGCGCGACAGCTCCGGCTATGGCCGGATGGATCGGGATCATATCCCGCCGGAAATCCCCGCGCAACGGGGATTTGCCCCTCGGAAATGGGGTTTGAAGGAGAATGACAAATGGGAAATAACTTCAAAGACTGCCCTTGTGGCGGAAAAGGAACGCGGGCACAAATCGTGTCATTCAACGTCCAAGTTGATGACACACAAATTCAGGTCATGGTTCAACCGTGGATGCAGGGACGCATTTTTGTTTGCGTTCTTTGCGGGACTGACGTAACGTTCAACGTGAAAATCGGGCCGTAAGGCCCCGAGGATTTTCGACCAATGGGAGAAAAGACTCATGTGCCTCGACTGCGCACGCGGCTTGAAACGCCGCAAGAATGAAATCCGCAAGAGGAACGCCCGCGTCAATCCCCTCCCCGAATTGTGGCGGGAGATCGGGGCGCTGAAGGAGGAAAAGGGCGAGCCCATTCCGAATTAAATTCGAGCTCAAAAACGGGAGAAACCAAAAATGACGCTTGACATTCACGACGGAGACACTTGGCCGCGATGGCCGCTATTGCCGCTAATCGAAAGGGGCGGAGCGGCGCGCGCCGGAATCATGATCGACGGACACGGTTTCGCCGTCTACCTCGGCAACGTTTTTTCAGGCCTTGAGTCGGCCGATCCCGTCGTCCGCTATGATTCCGCTGAAGACCTTTTGGCGGAATGGCGGATCGACTAAGGCGCAGAATCCCCCGGTTCATTCCGGGACTTTTGCTTGAGGGAAAACCCTTGAAATCCATTTCGAGCACAATTCGCGAGGAGACGCTTTTCATCGCCGGAGAAAGGGCATGGGCCGCTATTCTCGCGGGAGGAACGGGTGACCGGGAAGTTTTGGCTGCGCTTAGATTTTTCTGAGAGATCGCCGAAGGCCGAAGACGCGACTCAAAGGAGCGGATTCAAAATGAAAATCACGGTAGAAATCCGATCGCATTATGGGCGAGAATTCGCCTATGTTGTGGGGGAGGGAGCCGCGGAGCTTGAAATCCTGACGGGACAAAAAACCCTCGCGCCTCGACATATCGGCGCGCTGCGCAACCTCGGCTTTGAAATCGAGGTGCGCGGAGCTGCGCCCGGTGCTATTTGGGGACAATGAAAATGCCCGACACAATTTGCGCCACACATTCTCGCGGCGATCATATCGACCTGACGTGCAAAAATCACCCTGAACTTAGGTGGTCCACCAAAAACATTGGCACCATCGGCGACAGAAATATTTTCTTTTCGCGAAACCTCATTGTCGCGGGAATTGTCGAGTGTGAGTGTCCAATCGGGGAGCTAATCCACGTTTGCGACGCTGAGGAGGAATGAGATTTCCCGAAGGGACTGAAAGGAGAAAAGACTCATGAACACATTTTTTCAAGCGGAATGCACGGATAGGAAATGCCGATGGAAAGGGCGGCTGAAGCTGTCGAGAATGGCGGCGCAGCTTGAAGGCGATCGCCACGCGGCCGCCGCCCACGTTTTCCACGCGCCGACCTTTGTTTTGGCGGTGAAGTAGGGTGTGCCTATGTCACTATTGATGACGTGGGCAAAAGAGGAGATCGAAAGAGCGAACGCTATTTGCAACGACTTGCGGATTTTTGATTTTGAAATCGAGATAATGGATGCGGCACGGCTGCGCGGCCAGATTGTTTATACGGGACAATTCTCGGCGCGAATTCGTTTAGCCGCCGCTTTGGTCGCGGACGAGACGGGCACGCGAAACACTATTCGCCACGAAATAGCGCACGCTTTGGACCGCCTACGGTATGGTGGACGCGGACATTCGGCGACGTGGCAAAAATGCGCCACGGAATTAGGTTGCAACGCGGTGCGATGCGGCACCGATTCCGTGGCTGTAACGGCTTTACGACCCGAGGCGGCCGCAGAATTGGCATGTCCTATGGGCTGTT
>MGUQ01000006.1:0-2979 GCA_001799975.1 Elusimicrobia bacterium RIFCSPLOWO2_01_FULL_54_10
CCAGCTCCGCAGGGTCAAAGGGCTTGACCAAATAATCATCCGCGCCGGTTTCTAAGCCCGTCACCCGTTCGTGCACTTTGGTGCGGCCCGAGCAGATGATGATGGTGACTGTGGTCATGGCGGGGAAGGCGCGCACGCGTTTGCACACTTCCAGGCCGTCAATGTCGGGGAGGGTCAGATCCAGCACCACCAGGTCCGGGGTGTGGTCCTCGCAGGCGTCAATGGCATCCTGGCCCGTCTCCGTTTCCTGCACATCGAACCCCTTTTCCGTGAGGATTACTTTGAGCAGTTCTCGGATTTCCCAGTTGTCTTCAACGATGAGGATTTTCGGCTGGTTCATAGGTTTGCCCTCCTGTGGGGTAAGTATACCCCTGAGACCCAGTCATTTCAAGGGCTGACATTTTTTTACAACCTGTCTTACGATAATTTACATCAAACACCGTAAAAGGAATACTTGCGTACGCCTTTTGGAGGGGAGGGTGTTATACGGGTTCGTTATTGAGGATGCGGAGGTAGCGGAGGAGCTGGTCCCGGAGCTTTTCATTGCCCAAGTCATTGTAGACATAGACGAGGTTGCTGATGCTTCGAGTCAGAATGGCTAGGTTGCTCACGGGGGCCAGGTAGGATTCCTGAAATCCTATCTCCTGGTTGCGCAGCAGGTCCATGCAGTCCCGGCGCGAGAGGATCTTGCCGCGGTTGAAAGGGTCCATGTAGACGCTCTTGTCGTAAAACCTGAACTGGACGATGAAATGACTGGGCAGGCCGATGCCAAAAACGGGGATGGGCCGGTCCCGCCATACGAGCCGTTCCGCCAAAAGCATGCAGACGCTGGAGAGGGAAATGGGAATGCCCACCTTGCGGTCCAGCACCTTGTTCAAATAGGTGTTGTCCGGATCATAATAGTTGGAGATGTTGCCGTGGAAGCCCTGCGTCTTGAAGAGATATTGGCGGATGATCTTGACCATCATTTCCGCGTCCTGGGCTTCGCGCACGGCGGGCATGAGCTCGGCGGCCATGCAGTTCAGGGGTTCCGAAATTTCTTCCGGCTTGACGAGACCGTTGGGGAAAGTGGCCAGAAGAGTGAGGGCTTTTTCCAGGTTGAAATTCTTTCCTTCCTTGTCCAGCAGGAGCCCCATGGCGCCGCCAATATCGTCCCAGCGCATCTCTTCCAGAATCAGGGCCGCGCGGTGATTGGCGGATATAAAATCCTGGGTGGCGATCCACTCTTTCCATTTGGGCTCTTCACGCATGAGGTTTTTGAATTCTGAGGTGAGGCGGTTGAGCGTCTTGCCTTCCTCATCGTTCAGGAGGATGCAGAAGGCGCGGAACTGTTTCTCGGTCAGTTTCCTTGCGTTCATCCGTTCCATATATTACCATATATTATCTTGACATGCTAAAAGGTATTTTTTCGTTCATTGGTCTCACCGTCTTCTGCGCGAACGCCTGGGCGCAGGAAAAAACCCTTGTTTTTCTGGGCGACAGCTTGACCGCGGGTTTCGGCCTGGCTGAAGACGCGAGTTTTCCATCTCAAATCGAAGAGCGTCTCAAGGCGGAGGGAATGGGCTGGAAAGTGGTGAACGCGGGGGTTTCCGGGGACACCACGAGTGGGGGCCTGAAACGCCTGCCCTGGGTGATGAAGTCCAAACCCGATGCCGTGTTCGTGGCCCTGGGCTCCAACGACGGCTTGCGCGGGCTGGACCCGGCGGTCTCAAAAGCCAATCTTGAAAACATCGTGCGCTCATTGAAAAAATCAGGGGTGCGGGTGATCCTGGCCGGGGCTCAGCTGCCCGTCAATTACGGGGGCGATTACCGCGACGCGTTCAGCAAAATATATCCTGCCCTGGCCAAAAGGGAAAAGGTTCCGCTCTATCCGTTTCTCCTTGAAGGCGTGGCCATGAACCCCAGGCTGAACCTGCCCGACGGACTCCATCCCAACGAAGAAGGCCAGAAGGTGATCGCTGAAAATGTCTTCAAATTCCTGAAACCCATTTTATGGCAGAAATAATCCTCGAAGCGCAGGGGCTCGTGAAAGTGTTTGAAACCGGCGGCAAGACCGTGCGGGTGCTGGACGGCGTCAGTTTGACCCTGTCCAAGGGAGAGAGTCTGGCCATCACGGGGCCTTCCGGATCGGGCAAGTCCACTCTGCTTGCGCTTCTGGCCGGGTTGGAGCGGCCCACTCAGGGGCGGGTCTTTTTTCAGGGCGCGGATTTGAACGCTTTGAGTGAAAATCAGCTTTCAGCTCTGTGGGGCAGAAAAATCGGCTTTGTGTTTCAGTCGTATTACCTCTTGCCCGCGCTCACGGCTCTCGAAAACGTGCGCACGCCTCTGGACATCGCGGGGGCGCACGGAGCGGAGAAAAAGGCCGAAGAGTGGCTCGCAAAAGTGGGGTTGTCTCACAGGGCCGGACACTTACCTTCCCAGCTTTCCGGCGGGGAACAGCAGAGAGTAGCGCTTGCCCGCGCCATGGTGAGCGGGCCGGAAATCCTGTTCGCGGACGAGCCAACGGGAAATCTGGATACGCGCACGGGCAAAGAGATGGAAGAGATCCTTTTTTCCCTGGTCAGAGAGCACGGCTCGGCGCTCGTGCTGGTGACGCACGAAGCAGACTTCGCCAAACGCGCGGACCGAGGCCTCAAACTTTGATCCGCCTGGCATTGCGGCAGCTGCGGGGCGAAGCGGCCAAGATGTGGCTCATCCTTTTCTGCGTGGCCCTTGGCGTTTCAGCGCGCGTGGCGGTAGGCTCTTTCTTAAGCCAGTTGAACTTCTCCCTCCTCAAAGATACGCGCGCGCTTCTGTCCGCGGATCTGGAAATCACCAGCAAAAATCCACTTGGTCAGAAGGAAAAGGAAGACATGGCCCGGCTGCTTCCGCCAGGCAGCCGCTCGCAGGAAAGCGTCAACTTTGTCACGATGGCCGCTGCGCCCGCAACGGGCAAGAGCCGCCTGGCGGAAGTCCGCGCGGCGGAGCCGTCTTATCCGT
>MGUQ01000006.1:2998-6481 GCA_001799975.1 Elusimicrobia bacterium RIFCSPLOWO2_01_FULL_54_10
CGGGTGACGGCGGGAAAATCTTTGACGCCGTCACGCCGGGCGAAGCGGCCTTTGTCCAAAAAGAACTTCTGGCACAGTTGGGCGTGGGCATCGGAGGCCGCTTGAAGCTTGGAAATAAAGAGTTTGTGATCGGGGGCGTCATTGAGCAGGAGCCGGGGTTGGGCGCCAACATATTTTCATTCGGGCCGAGAATTCTCATTCCTGTCTCGCAAGTCAGCGCCACGGGACTTCTGGGTTTTGGCTCCCGCGCCTATTACAGCTTGTTTGTGGCTCTGCCCGGCCCGGAGTTGACGGACAAATCCGCCGCGCTCTTGAAAGAGCAATGGAACATTCCCGCCCAGCGCGGCCGCTTCCGCGAATCGATGGGTCCGGAAGAAGGCATCCAGGTGCGCACGCCCACGGACAGGCAGAACCAGGTGCGGAGGTTTTTCGATCGCCTCGGAGATTATCTCCGCCTCGTGTCCTTGATGGCCCTGCTTCTGGGCGGCATCGGCGTGGCGTCCGTCATGCGGAGTTTTGTGGTGGAGCGCCTGCCTTGGGCGGCCACTCTGCGCACATTGGGGGCATCATCCGGCCAGATATTCAGGGTCTTTGCCCTGCAAGTGGGGATGATGGGAGTTGCCGGCAGTTTGCTGGGGGCTTTTATCGGCGCTGGGTTCCAGGTCTTGCTCCCCGCAATTCTTTCGGAATTCATTCCTGTGCGCTATGAAGCGGGGTTGAGCTGGACGGCAACGCTCGAGGGTTTGGGTCTCGGGCTGGCCACGGCGCTTTTTTTTGGGCTTCTCCCCGTTCTGTCTCTGCGGGGTTTAAAACCTTTGGAAGTTTTTCGGGGAGATAACCCGGCCGGGAAGATGGACCGCATTCCCTGGGCGGCGGTGGGCCTGGGCGCCGTGCTCTTGAGCGCCGTCTCCGTGCTGGAATCCCGCTCCATGGAAAAGGGTCTTTTTTTCTCGGCCAGTTTTCTTGCCAGCGCGGGGCTTCTTTATGCTTTGAGCCGCGCGCTTTTTCCGTGGCTGGCCAGGGCGCGGCTCATGTTTCCGTCTTTCGGCATTCGCCACGGGCTGGCCAATTTGCTTTTTTTTGGGCTTCTCCCCGTTCTGTCTCTGCGGGGTTTAAAACCTTTGGAAGTTTTTCGGGGAGATAACCCGGCCGGGAAGATGGACCGCATTCCCTGGGCGGCGGTGGGCCTGGGCGCCGTGCTCTTGAGCGCCGTCTCCGTGCTGGAATCCCGCTCCATGGAAAAGGGTCTTTTTTTCTCGGCCAGTTTTCTTGCCAGCGCGGGGCTTCTTTATGCTTTGAGCCGCGCGCTTTTTCCGTGGCTGGCCAGGGCGCGGCTCATGTTTCCGTCTTTCGGCATTCGCCACGGGCTGGCCAATTTGGCCCGGCCCCAGCTCAGGCCGCACGGCGCGGCCGCGGCCCTGGGGCTCTGCGCGTTTTTGCTGGGAGCTCTCACCGTTTATCAGTCCAGTCTGCTCAAAGAGCTTGATTTCGGCAGCAAGCCCGGAGAAATCCCGTCCTTTTTCATCATCGACATCCAGGATGACCAGGCCGAACCGCTCGGGAAATTTCTGGACGCCAGCGGCGCCGCGGGCTCCGTGATTTCGCCCATGATCAAGGCGCGTTACCGGGGGAAAAACGGCGAAGAGATCAATCGGGACCGCGGCCTCACCCGCGAGGCGGAGATGAGGGACCATTTCCGCAGCCGAGAGCAAAATCTGAGTTTTAGGGAAATTCTCGGGAGGAATGAAACGGTCACAGCCGGCCGGTGGATGGCGGAATCCGGCGCGGGGGAGCCGGAAACATCTTTGGAAGAATCCTTTGCCGAGCGCCTCGGAGTCGGATTGGGTGATTTGCTTACCTTCGATGTCCAGGGCGTTTCCGTGCAAGCCAGGGTCACAAGTCTGCGCCGCGTGAACTGGGCCAGTTTCCTCCCCGCATTTTTTATCTACATCACGCCCTCAGAACTTGCGGACGCTCCCAAAACCTGGGTCGGCTCGGTTTTGGGAGTGGGTCTTGAAGACAAGGACCGCCTGCAGGCGTCCCTCATCCGTCTTTTTCCCAACCTTACCATCATTGACGTGGCGGCAGCGGCGGAAAAAATCCTGGGCGTTCTCAATAAAATATCCCAGGCGGTTTCCTTTGTGGCGCTCTTTTCCGTTTCCGCCGGGCTGGTGGTGCTAACGGGCATGGCTCTGGCTGCCCTGCGGCAGAGGGAAAAAGAATCCGCGCTCCTTAAAGTGCTGGGCGGCGGGCAGCGCACGCTTTTTGTCTCCCTCGCTGTGGAGTTCGGTTCATTGAGCGCCGTTTCCGTGCTGATGGGCCTGATGTTCTCTTCCGGGTTCAGTTGGGTCCTCCTCACGCGGTTTTTGGATATCGCATTTTCGTTTCCCTGGCGGGAAATCGGCATTCTCTGGGTTTTGCTGGTGATCCTTTCCTGCGCCACGGGCTTGTGGGCCAGCAAGAGGGTTTTTGCGGTCAGGCCTCTGGCCATACTCCGCTTTTGCCTTCCTCTGGGCGCGGCGGTTTTTCTGGCCTGCGGGGTTTTCGCAGATGAACAGAAACAAAAGGTTCATGTGCGGGCGTCGTTGGTAACTGCCGCGAAAAACATTTCTCCAGGTAAGCCGTTCGATGTTGCCGTCCGGCTCGTGATGGACAAAGGCTGGCACACCTACGCGGACCCGCCCGGAGATTCAGGACTGGCCACAGAAATCCTCTGGGATCTGCCGCCGGGATTTGCTGCAGGGCCCATTCAATGGCCCAAACCTAAGAAACATACGGTGAGCGACATCACGGATTTTATATATGAAGGCAAAGCGGATTTAAAAGTACGGATCACTCCGCCTAAACAGATCGCTGCAAACGACATCACGCTGAAAGCCAGGGTCAAATGGCTGGAATGCAGCGATGTTTGCCTGCCCGGTTCCGCCCAGGTGGCACTCACGCTCAAAAAGAATCCTTGATTAATCGGGGGATTTTTTCTATTTTTTCTGTTGAAGCGTTCATCAAGGAGGAGCGGATATGAGGAAAGTTTTAAATGTAGGCATCATGATTGCCGGAATCGCGGCCATCACCTATTTAACGGTGCAGGCCAAGGATGCCGAATTGGGCAGCCCGGCCCCCGCTTTTTCTCTCTCCGATTTGGACGGCAAGACCCGCACCCTCTCCGAATTCAAGGGCAAATATGTCGTGCTGGAATGGACCAACCACGGCTGCCCGTTCGTCAAAAAGCACTATGACAGCGGGAACATGCAGAGCCTCCAGAAGCAATGGCTGGAAAAAGACGTGGTTTGGCTCTCCATCTGCTCTTCCGCCGAAGGCAAGCAGGGGTTCTATGGCCCGAAGGAATGGAAAGACCTCTTGAAAGACAAAAAATCCGAGCCCACCGCCCTGCTTCTGGATTCCAACGGCACGGCAGGCAAGGCCTACGGCGCCAAAACCACGCCTCACATGTTTATCGTGAATCCCCAGGGCCTCCTCATCTAC
>MGUQ01000006.1:6512-6643 GCA_001799975.1 Elusimicrobia bacterium RIFCSPLOWO2_01_FULL_54_10
GGCGCTCCAGCAAGCTCTGGCCGGAGAGCCGGTGAAGTTTTCCTCCACCCAATCGTACGGCTGTTCCGTGAAGTACAAATAAACCGAATCGCAGTGCCTTGATTTCAGAACCCCATCCGATAGAGATTTTC
>MGUQ01000006.1:6649-7354 GCA_001799975.1 Elusimicrobia bacterium RIFCSPLOWO2_01_FULL_54_10
GAAATCAAGGGGCTCATTGCCTCTCGGGATTTCAGGGAATTGAAGCGCCTTCTCACCGAAATCAATCCGATTGATTTGGCTGACGGTTTTGACCGCTTTCCTCCCGAGCAGCAGCTTCTGCTCATTCGCCTGCTCCACCCGGACAAGGCTGTGGAGGTTTTTGAGGAGCTGGACGTTCCCCAGCAGCAATATGTCATCCAGCACCTTGAAGATGAAACATTGACGCCCCTGCTGCAAGGCGTGCCGGCCGAAGTTACGGCCCGGATCCTCAAAAAAATGCCCGCCCGCTGCACCAAGAAAATGTCGGAACTCTTGAAGCGCGAGCACTTTGAGGTGGTTCAAAACGCCATGGATTTTCCCGCCAACTCCGTGGGCTCCATCATGCAGAGGGATTTGATCCCCATCACGCCGGACATGAGCGTGCGCTCTGCCATTGAGCGCATCCAGGCCGCCAGCCGCATCCGCAAGGGAAGCTTTTTGGAATCGCTCTATGTCACCAACGGCGGCGGCAAGCTGGCCGGCGGGCTAACCTTAAGGACGCTGATTGCCGCGCCCGCCGACATGAAAGTGCGCGACCTGATGGCGCCGGTTTCACTCATCAGGATTCTCGTGACTTCCGACCAGGAAGAGGCCTCAAAACTTTTTTCCCGCTACAAACTCCCTTCCGCCCCGGTCGTGAACGCTGAAAACCAGCTGGTGGGCATC
>MGUQ01000007.1:0-22882 GCA_001799975.1 Elusimicrobia bacterium RIFCSPLOWO2_01_FULL_54_10
GCCGCGATGAAGCCTACCGCAGCAAATCAGTGGGTGTCTGCCTCTGTTTTCCCGATCTCTATGAAACCGGCTTTGCCAATGCCGGCATTGAAATTCTTTACCGCGTCATCAACCGCCGGGATGATTCCTATGCAGAGCGGGCTTATGCTGCCGATTCAGACCTGGCTGCAGCCTTGCGGGGTCGGGGATGGCCTCTCTTTTCCCTGGAAACCCGCACGCCTCTCAAGGATTTCGATATCGTGGGATTTGGCCTGCCATATGAGCTTTGTTTCACCAATGTCTTGGAAATGCTGGATTTGGGCGGCATTCCTTTGAAGGCCCACGAACGGGGGAAGGAAGACCCGCTCATCATTGGCGGCGGCCCCTGCGTCATCAATCCGGAACCGCTTGCTGATTTTTTTGACGGCTTTGTGATTGGAGACGGGGAAGAAATTTTTGGGGAGATCATTGCCTGCATGAAGGCCTGGAAAGGGAGCGGGGCTTCAAGAACAGAGCTGCTCAAATCCCTGGCCCGCATTGAAGGATTTTATGTTCCTTCACTTTATGCCGTGGAGTACTTTCCGGACGGCCGGGTGCGGTCTGTGACGCCCACGGCCGAAGGCGTTCCCGCATCGGTGGCTTACCGGAGGTCTTCATTGGAGGCCATGGAAGCGCCCGTGGTGCCGTTTGTGCAGACCGTGCATGACCGGCTGAATGTTGAAATCCAGAGAGGCTGTCCCTGGCGCTGCCGGTTTTGCCAGGCGGGGTTTTCATACCGGCCTTACCGGGAACGGAGCAAAGAAGATCTGCTGCAAATTGTGGAACACGGGCTCAAGCACACGGGCTATGACGCCGTCACCCTGGCTGGGCTTTCCGCGGCGGACCACACGGAAATTGTGCCCTTGCTGCAGGAGCTTTCTGATAAATTTTCTTTACGGAGGGTTTCCATTGGACTTCCTTCCACGCGCGCAGACCGCTTCACCTTGGCTGTGGCTGAAATTCTGCATTCTGTGCGGAGACAATCCCTGACTTTTGCCCCGGAAGGCGGGACGGAGCGGATGCGCCGCGTGATCCGCAAAGAACTGCAGGAGTCCGAAATCCGCCAAACCCTGAGCACGGCGCGGGAGCACGGCTGGAAGAGCGTGAAACTCTATTTTATGTACGGCTTGCCAACGGAAACCCAGGAGGATTTGGACGGCATTGTTCATCTTGTTTCCGATTCGGTCAAGCAAAACCGGGGACTTGCGTTAACACTGACTCTCTCGCCTTTTGTCCCCAAACCGCACACGCCGTTTCAGTGGCATCCCATGGACACCTTGGATGTCCACCGCAAGAAACTGCAGGACTTGCGCAAGCGTCTTGCGGCGTCCATCCGCGCCCACGGTCTGGAGCAGATCGTGGTTGAAGGCGTGTTGTCCCGGGGCGACCGCCGCTGCGGGGCGCTTCTTGAATATGCCTGGCGCACGGGCTCCAAGTTTGACGAATGGAGCGAGCGCTTCCATTTTAATGTCTGGCAGAAAGCGTTTGCTGAAACTGGCTTGACGCCTGAATTCTTCAGCCAAAGGGTACGCACGCAGGACGAAGTGCTTCCCTGGGACCACATCCAGGGCGGGCCGGACAAGCGCGCACTTTGGAATGACTACCAGACGGCGCTCAAACAGGCCCAGGAATCCCTCCCGGAGAAGCCGCACTTAAAGGAGCGCCCGACGGTGGCGCCGTCCCGCCCGGTGGTTCTCACCTCTGAAAAGCCCGTTCAGCGCCTTCGCTTCCGTCTGAGCCGCCACGGCGATGTGCGCTTCTTGTCTCATTTGGAGCAGATTGAGATGATCCGCAGAATGGTACGCCGTGCGGAACTGCCTGTGGCGTTCACGTCGGGGTTTCATCCGCAAATGAAAGCCTCTTTTGGCCCAGCCATTTCTGTGGGCTATGAGTCTGAATGCGAACTGTTCGACATCGAGCTCACCCAGAGGCTGGAGCCCGGCCAGGCGTTTGAGAAACTCTCCCAGGAAGCCCCCGAAGGATTTTCCGTGCTGAAGGCTTCCCGCGTGCCTCTCTTTTTCCCGTCTTTGGAATCTTTGCTTAACCGCGTGGAATACCGTGTGCGGGTTCCTCAAGATTTCTTGCATGCAGGCGGAGCGGATTTGCCGGCCGGACTCGAGGAATTTCTGGCCCGTAAAGAACTCACGCTGGAAAAAATAAGAAAGAAGGGGACCGCCGCCGAGACGACGGTCAAAATTGATTTGCATCCGCTCATTCTCGGAGCGGAATGGATCATGGAAGAAAGCTCGCCCGTGTTGCGCTTGACCCTCCGTTTTGGACCGGGCAAGAACGCAAAGCCGGAAAAAATCGCCCAGCTCTTGTTGAGTTTGAAGGATGAGGACACGGCTCGTCTGGCGGTGGAACGCAAGGCCTTCTGGATTGAGAAGCCGGACGGTACCTTGACGGAACCCTGATCAATGATTTTATTACTACTGAGAGGTGCATCATGAAACAAGAAATTTTGGCAAGCTGCGCGGCAGACGAAACACGGGTGGCCGTCATTGAAGACGGAAAACTCGTTGAAATCGGGATTGAGCGCAAGGAAACCGAAAAGGTCGTTGGAAACATCTATAAGGGGAAAGTGGAAAACGTGCTGCCGGGCATTTCCAGCGCGTTTGTCAATATCGGGCTGCCCAAAAACGCCTATCTCTACATTTCCGACGTGATCGACCAGAAAGATCCGGAGGAGCACCCGCCGCAGCACCATCATAAGACTCACCAGCACATTGAACAGATGCTTAAAAAGGGCGAAGTGGTGACGGTGCAGGTGGCCAAAGAAGCCATCGGGACCAAGGGTGTCAAGGTCACCATGGACATTTCCCTGCCCGGGCGGTTCATTGTCTATCTACCTTTTCAGACGTCCATCGGCATTTCCAAAAACATCGAGGAAGAAGCCGAACGCCGGCGCTTGAAAAACATGCTGGACGCCAACCGGCCCAAGCGGGGCGGGTTCATTGCCCGTACCGAAGCCGAAGGCATCGACGAAAAGGATTTAAAGCGCGAAATCCGCTATCTGACGCGCCTGTGGGAGAACATCCAGCGGCGCCAGCAAAGCGGGGCGGTTCCTTCCATGCTTCACCGCGACCTGGGGCTCACCTTCCAAACCGTGCGCGACATTTTATCCGAAAATACCGTCGTATTCATGATTGATTCCAAGCATGAACAGCACGAGGTCCAGGATTTCGTCCAGATGCTCTCCCCGGAACTGGCCGACCGCGTAAAGCTTTTTGACAGCAAAACTCCCATCTTTGAGGCATTCAAAATTGAAAAAGAGTTGGAAAAGGTGCTCCAGTCAAAAATTTCTCTCCCGTCGGGCGGCACTATCGTCATCCAGGAAGCGGAATCCTTGTGCGCCATCGACGTGAACACGGGGAAATTCACGGGCAAGGAGTCGCAGGAAGAAACTGTGACGCTGACCAACATTGAGGCGGCGGATGAAGTGGCGCGCCAGCTCCGTCTTCGCAACATCGGCGGCATCATCGTGATCGACTTCATCGACATGCGCAAAGCCCGCAACCGCCAGAAAGTGGTGGAAGCGCTCCACCGCGCCACCTCGCGCGACCGGGCCAAAATCAAGATTCTGCCCATCACACGCCTGGGGCTGGTGGAAATGACCCGCGAGAGAAAAAGGGAATCGCTTCTGTCCTCGCTTTGCCGCATCTGCACGGAGTGCGACGGCAAGGGGATGGTGCTTTCGGAAGAATCCCTCATGATCAAAGTGAAAAAGGAAATCATGGGCCTCACGCGCGGCAGGCAGGACGGTCACCTGAAGCTGGTGCTCAATACTGAAGCGTTCCCCTATTTCTCGGAAAGAAAGTCGGCGATGGAAAAGACCATCCAGAGATCCCTGGATGTTTCGAAAGACGATACATTGTCCCTTGAAGATTATAAAATTATTGTGGAATAGCCATGATTCACTCCACCGCCATCATCGGACCCAAGGTTAAGCTCGCCCCCGGCGTTTCCGTGGGGGCTTTTGCCATTTTAGACGGTGAAATCACGGTGGGCGCGGGAACCAAAATCGGCCCGCACAGCGTGATTGAAGGCTGGACGGACATCGGGCAGGACAACGAAATCGGCGTGGGCGCGGTGATCGGCCTGGAGCCCCAGGACTTCACCTATAAAGGCGAGAAGTCTTTTGTAAAAATCGGAGACAGGAATAAAATCCGGGAATACGCACAAATCCACAGAGGCGCAGGCGAGGGCAGTCTTACCAGCGTAGGCAACGACAATTATATTCTGGGCTTCTCCCATATCGCTCATAACTGCAAGGTTGGAAGCCACATCATTTTGGCCAACGGAGCGCTTCTGGCGGGGCATGCCGTTGTGGAAGACTTTGCTTATGTTTCAGGACTGTGTTTGGTTCACCAGTTTGCGCGCCTGGGCAAATATTCGATGATGAGGGGAGGGGCCAGAGTATCTCTGGATGTTCCGCCGTACTGCATGGCGGACGATGCCAATTCCCTGCGCGGTTTAAATACCATTGGGCTTGAGCGGCGCGGTTTTTCGCCTCAAGTGATTCGCGAGATCAAGAAAGTTTACAAGCAGGTTTTTGGAGGAGCCAAGCCGCTCAGCGATGAGGTGGACGCGCTTCTTGCAGACAGCTTGTCGCCGGAAGTCAAATATTTTGTCCAGTTCATCAAAGATTCAGAACGCGGAGTCTGCCGTCCGCAGAAGATTTAAGAATTTTTCCCTGAAATAATCGTTCTCAAACAATCCTCCTGCCAATTCCACAGGCAGATTCTTCTCTCCAAGTTTCTCCCATATTGATATCACCAAGAAGACCAAATGCGAATGCGCTTCAGCAATGAGGTGCCGGCATTTGGAGTCTCCGGCGGAAGCCTTTTTGATCACCTCCGGGGCCAAAGCCGCAGTTTTCTGAACAGAAATGGTTCCTGATTTTTCAAGAATCTGCTTCATGTAATTTTTCCCTATCCAATAGCCAGAGCCCTCGTCACCTTTCTTTGGGCCATGCCCTCCTGCCCGCGCAATCTTTCCGTTGCGGCCGCGCCCTAATGCAATGGAGCCCGTTCCAGCCAAAAGCAGTATGCCGTGACTGCCTTTGAACTTCCCATCATGCGCCAGCTCGATGTCTGACATCACCGTCACCTTTGCAGCGAGGTGTCTTGTCCTCTGGTAAAGCCATTTCCGCTCTGCTTTGGACCAAATGCTTTTGGCACCAATGACAAGATGGGGCAAATCCTTAATCTTCCATTTCTTGAGAACTTTGCCGATAGTTTTGTGGAGAAGCGGAAGGGGCTTGGATTTTTTCAGGGACATGTGGCCAGGGCAGGTGATTTTTGTTTTGGACCCTCCGTAATCGACGGTGATTTTACGGATCAACGGGAGAAAAGCTTCTTAAAGATAGAGTCCATCTGGCAGGCGCGCCAGCCGAAGCAGGTCAGGCACGATGCGTTTTTATGCACGAGGCTTTCATCATAAGAATCGCGCAAAAGCGCCACAATGGCTTCCCGGCTCCTCACCTGCACTCCGTCCAGAAGCTGTTTATTGGAGGGATAAAGGTGCGCATCGAAACAGAAGAGCAAGGTAGTATCAAAATCCCCAACGCGGGATTGGATCTCCATAATCTCCTCAGACGTTGGCTCAATTCCCACGACCTTCACTTCGGGTTTCAAACCCAGTTTCTTGAAGTGTGACAACACATACTTTTTTTCGTCGCACACGCGCTTTTCGATCATGATTTTTTGGGCCAAGGACGAAAATTGCGGGAAGACCACAAGCAGCTTCCTTCTTTTCCATTCCTTGACGCTGCGTTTGACGGGGTTGCGGAAGAAGGTGACAGCCTCATCGCAAATTTTGTCAGCCAGGGCTATTCCCTGCCGTTCAGCCTTGGGCGCCCCGCCTTCAAAGCGCTTTTTGCGCTTGTTTATGAGCTCTTCAATCCGTTCATAGCTTTCTTCCAACTCTCTTAAAGGCAGGGTTTTGGATTTGTAGGCACCGAACAAGGCTTGATAGACCTGCTTTTGCAGGTTCATATCGTGGCAGACAAGCAGGATGTCATGGCCCGCTTGAGTGGCGCGGATGCCTGCCTGGTCAATGGGGCTCACCGCCTTGATGGCGCCCATTTCAAGATCGTCGCTAAAGATCACGCCCTTGTAACCATAATTTTTTCGGAGGCGCTCATGCACAATCTTGCGGGAAAATGTGGCAATCATGTTGGGTTCAGGGTCAAGGTTAGGGTAATAAGGATGCGATGTCATGACAGAATCGACGCCGACCT
Organism: Elusimicrobia bacterium RIFCSPLOWO2_01_FULL_54_10; assembly: GCA_001799975.1. Taxonomy (GTDB): domain Bacteria; phylum Elusimicrobiota; class Elusimicrobia; order 2-02-FULL-39-32; family 2-02-FULL-39-32; genus 2-01-FULL-60-11. The sequence goes on from MGUQ01000007.1 coordinate 6,260, forward strand.
CCAGAGCTTTCAAGAACGGTTTCAAATGCACGGCTTCCATTTCTTCCCATGTGGACTGGATGATCGGAAGGCCCAGATGGGCATCCACGGGGGCGTGTCCCTTGCCGGGGAAGTGCTTGGGACAGGTAGAAACTCCACCCTTTTGCATGGCTGTAATGCGTGCCGCGCCCATCTCGGCCACCAGCTTCCAATCTTTGCCGTAGGAGCGGATCCCGATGTTGGGGCTGTAAGAATCCGTCAAAACATCCAGGCAGGGACCTAAATTAACATCCACCCCGAGCCTGCGGAGCTCCTTGGCTTCTATGGCGCCTTGCTTGCGGGCATATTCGATTTTTCCGGTTTTTCCAAAAGCCAAGTTGTCCGGAAAAACAGTGATGCCGTCCCTGAACATGACAACGCGCCCGCCTTCGTGGTCTGCGGTCACCAGGATCTTCCTCTCGAGAGCGTCCTCAAGGTCCGTGATCATTTTTTTGAGCTGGGTGGGGGATTCGAAGTTGATGCGGTAGAAAATAATTCCGCCCGCGCGGAGGTCCTTGAAGTGCCTGACGATTTCGGGGGTTACTTTTGTGCCCGGCACTCCGATGGTGAGTTTTTGGCCGACAAGAGTTTCCAAATCCATCGCCGTCATTCTATCATATATGCGTTTTTGCTAGAATCACTCGCAATGGAGCTTGCGGGCTGGTTTGGCGGGCAGAGCAATCTTACCTGGCAGGATTACTCTGTTTTGATTAGCCTCATCGGTTTTTCTCTCTTTCTCGGCATCTATCTCGGCCGTGATGAAAAGGACACACGCGACTTTTTTCTGGGAGGGCGGCGCATCCCCTGGTGGGCCGCCATGCTTTCCTTTGTGGCCACAGAAATCAGCGCGGTCACCATCATCTCGGTTCCCGCCACGGCATACTCCGAAAACTGGCAATATGCGCAGTTCTTTGTGGGCTCGTTCCTGGCCCGCATGGTGATTGCCTTCATTTTCATCCCGGCGTTTTTCAAATATAACTGCACTTCCATCTATGAATTTCTCCGACACCGCTTTGGCCCCGAATCCCAATATGCCGGTTCCGTCTTGTTTTTCATCACCCGCCTTTTTGCTTCGGGCGTGCGGCTCATGGCCGCTTGCCTGGCCGTGAGCGTGCTCGTGGGCTGGCACATGATTCCCACCATCATTTTCTTTTCCATCATCGCCATGGTTTACATCACCTGGGGCGGGATCAAGGCTGTTATCTGGACCAATGTGCTCCAAGCCGTCATCTTCATCGTGGGCGGCTTGACCGCCATCATTTTCATTTATTCCCGGATACCTGGCGGAATGGAGACAGTGCTAAATACCGCCAACGCGGCTGGCCGCCTCAATATTTTCAATTGGGGGCCTTCGATGGGAGATTCCGGCGTGGCCCTCTATTTCAAGAACGCCATCCAGGACCCGAATATTTTTTGGATCGCCACTTTGAACGGTCTCTTCGGCTCCATGGCGGCGTTTGGCACGGACCAGGAGTTGATGCAAAGGCTTCTCACGGTGGAAACCCGCCGCGAGAGCCAAAAAACCATGCTGGTCACTCCGTTGGGAAGTTTCCTTGTTCTCATGATCTATTTATCGATTGGAACATTGCTCTATGTGTTTTATTCCCAGGGCGCCGCCGTGCCGCCGGAGAAATTGGACAAGGTCTTTCCCTACTTCATTTCCAATGAAATGCCCGCATTTATGCGAGGGTTGCTTCTCTCAGCCATTGTCTTGGCCAGCATCGATTCTCCCTTGGGGTCGCTTTCATCCTCTTTTGTGACAGACATTTACCGCCCTCTGATTGCCAAGGCGCGCGAGGAAGCCCACTATCTTTTTGTGTCGCGTGTGAGCGTGGTGGTTTTTGGCGTGATTCTGGCATTCATTGCTTACTTTTTCAGCCATTTTGAGAAAATCCTCTGGCTGGCCTTCAAGATTGGCAGCGTTACCTATGGCTCACTGCTCGGAGTGTTCCTGCTCGGTCTTCTTACGCGCCGCAAGGTGAACCGCGCCAATATTTTCGCCATGGGCGGCACGGCCGTGGCCATGCTGGTTTTATTGATTTTAAGCGAAAAGAAAATTATCCCGATCGGCTGGACCTATCTGCTTCTGATTGGAACCGCATCAACCTTCGGCATCGGCTGGATCTTCGGAACGAATGAAAAAGATCAAATACCAGAACCTGCTCACTGAGAAATCCAATCCCTCCTCACAGGGGATCGACCGGCTTTCCATCGAAGAAGCCGTTGATCTCATGAACCGGGAGGATGCTGGCATTGCCCCGGCCATCCGCAAGGAATCTAAAAATATTTCGAAAGGCATCCGCCTGATTGTGGAATCCCTCAAGTCAGGAGGAAAGATTATATTTATCGGTGCGGGCGCCAGCGGCCGTCTGGGAGTCTTGGAATCGGCGGAATTGCCGCCCACATTCAGCACCCCGCCCGTTCTGGCGCAAGCTATCATGGCAGGGGGCAAAAGATCGGTTTTCAAGTCGAAGGAAGGCGCGGAAGACGATTCTACAAAAGCCAGGACTGAGATCAGGAAACGGGCTCGGCGCGGCGATACAGTCATCGGGATAGCGGCAAGCGGAGTAACACCCTTTGCCCAGGCCGGCATGACAGAAGCCAAGCGGCTTGGAGCCAAAACCATTTTTGTTACCTGTAATTTGGTTCACATTTCTAAAAACTGCGCGGATGTGGTCATTGCGCCTCAGGTGGGGCCTGAGATCATCACGGGCTCCACGCGCCTCAAGTCCGGCACGGCGACTAAAATGGTTTTGAACATGCTCACCACCCTTTCCATGGTTCAGATGGGGAAAGTTTATGGAAACCGAATGGTGGACCTGGCCCCAAGATCGCATAAGTTGCGCGAACGGGGTATCCGCCTGGTCCAGGAATTCACGGGGCTTTCAAGACCAGGCGCCGAGAAAGCCTTTAAAGATGCCAAGGGCGAAGTGAAAACCGCCATCGTGATGCGAAAAATGAATCTGAAGTTCGAACAGGCAAAAACTCTTTTAAAATCCTCTCAGGGATTTTTGCGGCTGGCTCTCAATTCATCTAAATGAGCGGTCTCGCGCTCGGGATCATGTCCGGCACTTCTGGAGATGGGGTTTCCCTGGCTCTGGCCCGCTTCTCGGCCCGCTCATACAGACTCCTCAAGTATAAGACTTACCCTTATCCCAACGATATCGCCAAGACTGTCCTAAATCCCGACTCTCTTTCTGTCTCCGAGCTTTCTTCTCTCAATTTCAGACTTGGGAAAATCTATGGAGAGTGCGCAATAAGATTTTTGAAAGAAAACAGGATCCACTCTTCAAAGGTCGCTGTAATCGGCAGTCATGGCCAAACACTTCTGCATGCACCCAAGGAAAAAATACCCTCGACTCTTCAGAGCGGGGAGAGTTCAGTCCTCGCGGAAATGACCGGAATTACGGTCGTCTCCAATTTTAGGGAAAGGGATATCGCTGCGGGCGGCGAGGGGGCACCGCTCATACCGCATTTTGATCTTGAGTTCTTTGGACACGGGAAGACTCGCAGCCTGCTCAATCTGGGGGGCATGGCCAATATCACGGTCGTTAAAAACAAACGGATCATTTCTGCCTTTGATACTGGCCCGGGCAATTGTTTAATGGATTATAAAGTAAATCAGATGACTCGCGGCCGGAAGGGCTACGACAAAAGCGGGGTACGGGCAAAAACGGGAACCATCGATATGGGGCTTGTCCAAAAAATGGCTGCTCACCCTTATTTTTTGAGGAAGCCGCCCAAATCCACTGGCCGGGAGATTTTCAATTCTCGTTTCATCCCCAAGCATGCCAACCTGGCCACGCTGACTTACTTTACGGCCTATACGGTTTGGCGCGCACATCTCGATTTTGTTAAGGAACAGCCTCACGAAATCATCGTGAGCGGAGGCGGAGCTTGCAATGAAACATTGATGGAACATCTCCAATGCATGTTCAGTCCTACGCCGGTCGTTTCCATAGAGTGCTACGGCATCTCGCCCCAAGCCAAGGAACCTTTGGCCTTTGCGTACTTTGCCTGGCAGGCGATTAGCGGAAAAATAAACCACGCGCCGCAAGGCACGGGAGCCCGGGGCTCGAGGATCTTGGGTAAGATCACCCCTGGAGCCAATTTTAAAGGAGTCCGATGAAACGAGCCATCTTCATTTCCGTTCTCATGCTTTCAAGCCAAGCCCTCTGGGCCAAGGTAATGCTTGGCATTGATGTCCTCGAAAAAAATAAATTTGATCTCCTGGAGGGGAAATCCGTGGGTCTTATCACCAACCACACGGGAGTCAACGGCCAGGGGAAATCCACGATCGATATTTTATCCAAGGCTCCGGGAGTTAAATTGGTAAAACTTTTTTCTCCGGAGCATGGAATCAGGGGAGACGCTCTGCATGGCCAGACGGTGGTGGATGGGAAAGATCCCGTGAGCGGGCTTTCCGTGCTCAGCCTCTATGGCAGGACGCAAAGGCCGACGCCAGAGATGCTCAATGGAATTGATGTTTTGGTCTTTGACATTCAAGACATCGGCACACGCTTCTATACCTACACCACTACTCTGGCCTATGCCTTGGAGGAAGCGGCCAAGGCCGGGATTGAATTCATCGTCTTGGATCGGCCCAACCCCATTACGGGTTCCATTGTGGAAGGCGAGCCTCTGGACGATTCCATCAATCACTTTACGGCCTATCTCCGGGTGCCCGTGCGGCACGGCATGACGGTGGGCGAGCTGGCCAATTGGCATTGCAAAACGAAAGGGTTGAAGGTTAAACTCACAGTGGTGATGATGCAAGGCTGGCAGCGCGAAATGTGGTGGGAAAACACGGGCTTAAAATTCCGCCCGACCTCGCCCAATATTCGCACTGTGACGGCGGCAACGCTTTATCCCGGGATCGGAGGCTTTGAGGCTACCAATCTTTCCGTGGGGCGCGGCACGTCTCGTCCCTTTGAGGTCTTTGGCGCCCCATGGCTCAACGCCAAGGTCCTGGTTTCCCGCTTAAGCTTCTTCCGCACGCCCGGATTTGAATTTCAATCCGCAGATTTTAAGCCCAAATCTGATCTCTATGCGGGCGAGGAATGCCAGGGTATCAAGGTGATTTTGAAGGACAGAGAAGCGGCCCGTCCTGTGGATCTTTTTGTTGTGATCTTCACCGCGCTTCAGGAGCTTCACCCCAAGAAATTCAAAGCGAGGTGGGATGAGATGCCCCGCATCACAGGATCCGACCGCTTTGAGGACATGCTGGAGAGGGGACAGTCGGCAGAAACCATCAACACTCAATGGCGGGATGAAGCACAGAAGTTTATCGAGAAAAGAAAGGAATATCTTCTTTACGGCGTCGACGATGAAGAGGAAGAAGTAGTAACTGAGTAGTTAGATTACCAGAGGATTTTGGCGAGGCGCTCCAGAGCGGCAGCAATGCGCTCTTTGGGGACGGTCAAGGCAAAGCGGATGTAACCTTCCCCGTGCTTGCCGAGTGCAGAGCCCGGAATAGTGACGAGAGACGCTTCTTCAATCAATTTTTCTACAGTTTCAACTGACGAATATCCTTTCGGAGTCTGCACCCAGACATAAAATGAAGCTTCTGGTACACTCAGCTTCCATCCTAATTTTTCCAGCCCCCCGCAAAGCAAATCCCGCCGTTCCTTGTAGAGTTGCCGCATATCAGAAACACAAGTTTGCGGGCCATTGAGGGCAGCTACGCCCGCCATCTGAACGGCTTCAAAAGCCCCAGAATCAAAATTCTCCTTTGTTTTGCCCAATGCGCTGACAATTTCCGCGTTGCCGCAGAACCAACCCAGGCGCCAACCCGTCATGTTGTAGGTTTTGGAGAATGAATGATATTCCACGCCCACATCCGCTGCACCCGGAACGGACAGAAATGAGATGGGGGGTTTCCCAAAATAGATCTCGGAATAGGCCGCGTCGTGTAAAATGACGAACTTGTATTTCTTTGCCAGGCGGATTGCCTTTGCAAAGAACGCTTCGTCCGCCACAGCTGCCGTAGGGTTGCTGGGGGAATTTAAGAAAAGGATTTTGGTTTTCTTTAAAATAGATGCAGGAACTGCGTCCAAGTCAGGGAGAAATCCGTTCTTGTCTTTGAGCGGAAGCGCATAGGGCTTGCCGTCTGTAAAAACGGTGCTTGTGAAATAAACCGGATAGCCCGGGTTGGGCATGAGCACGATGTCGCCCGGGTTGACCAGCGCCAGGTGCGCATGCGAAATGCCGTCCTTGGAGCCGATACAGGCGCGAATTTGCGTGTCGGGATTTAAGCTCACATGGAACCGCGAATCCATCCACTTGGCCACTGCTTTGCGGAAATCCGCCAGTCCGGCATCGAAAGGATAGTGATGGAACTTGGGGTTGTCCAGAGCGGCCTTGGCCGCTTCCACAATATGTTTGGGCGTGGGCTGATCAGGATCTCCCACTCCGAAGGAAATGACATCTTTGCCCTCTGCGATGGCTTTCTTCTTCTTCCGGTCGATTTCGGCGAACGGATAGGGTGGAAGTTTCGCAAACCTGCGGCTGAAATTAAGACCCATGGAATTTTTTCCCCTTGAACAGGACCCACCATATGCCCCAAATGAGCGCGATCGTGAGGATAAAAGCAATGGAATTTCCGATGAACCCCTCAAAAATTCCCATTTCATAGGGATACCCCACCCAGCCAAAATCAGAGAGTGTTTTGCCGGTGAAAAGAACCTGCAGGGCCGGCATCACTTTGGCGAAAAAACCGCCCTCAAAAACCAGCAGGGTCCAGAGAAGCCAAAACAGGGCGCCAACGGAAAAAATGACGATCACGACCATGGCCGCCAAATGGACGGGATCATAAATGGGTTCATTGGCATTATCTTCGTCAGAGAAAAATCCCAGAAGAGTTTTCCAAAGATGTTTGATGGAGGTCATGAACTTTTTACAACGGTGTTTCTCAAAACGCCGATGCCTTCAATGCTTACATCCACCATGTCTCCCGGCTGCATGGGGCCGATGCCGGGCGGAGTGCCGGTGGTGATCACGTCGCCAGGCTCGAGCGTCATGATCTGCGAAATATATGAAACCAAATGCGGAACGTTGAAAATCATGTCCGAGGTGTTTCCTTTTTGCTTCAGGTGGCCGTTCAAGTAGCACTCAATCGTGAGTTTTGACGGGTCTAAGTCCGTCACAATCCAGGGGCCGATGGGACAGAAAGTATCAAATCCTTTGGCCCGAATCCACTGGCTGTCTTTTCTTTGCAGGTCGCGGGCTGTGACATCGTTGCAGCAGGTGTAGCCCAGAACATAATCCAGGGCATGGTCTTTGGACACATTTTTTGCGGTTTTCCCGATGACCAGGGCCAGTTCCGCCTCATGGTCCACCTGGGAGGACATGGCGGGATATTGAATGGCATCCTGCGAGCCGATGACGGCGGACGGCGGTTTCATGAAGAACAACGGTTCGGGCGGCAGTTCGCGTCCCATTTCCTGGGCGTGAGCCTTGTAGTTGACGCCCACGGCGATGATCTTGCCTGGATGAACGGGCGCGAGGAGCCGGACACCGGCAAGAGGGATCGGATCATCTTCCGTTTCGTAAGTTCCAAATGGATTTGGGGAAATGGGGGTGATGTGGTGGCGGTCCACGATGCCGTATTGAGGCTCGCCGTGTTGCTCAAAGCGGACGAAGATCATCCCCAGAGGACATCTTTCATGGTGTAAAGACCCGGCTTTTTGCCAGCAACCCACTTGGCGGCGGCCAGAGCACCGGCGGCAAAGGCGTCCCGCGAATGGGCGATGTGTTTGAGCTCGAGTTGCTCTCCGCCCGTTGAGAGGGTCACCGTGTGCTCGCCAACGACCTCGCCTTCCCGGATGGATTTGATCTCAACTTTGTGCGGGATCTGCTCAGCCAATGCCAGGGCGGTCCCGGAAGGGGCGTCCTTTTTATGGACATGGTGCGTCTCGGATATGTCAATCTTATAACCCCCCAAGATTTTGGCCGCTTCATTCACCAGGCGGAGCATCAGGTTCACGCCCAGGCTCATGTTGGGGGAGAAAACAATGGACATCTTCTTTGAAAAATCCTTGATCCAGCCTTTTTCCTTATCGGAAAAGCCCGTGGTGCCGATCACAACGCCCGTGTTCTTCCAGCCAGAGAGGATTTCGAGATTGGCGATGGTTGCCGCAGGGATGGTAAAGTCGATGGCGGCCTGCGCGCGGCCTTTCAGGGCCTGCAAGTCTGAAGTGATGGGAACGCCGCCGGGCGTCTTCTTGCCAAGAGCGGCGTGCTTGGCGGATTCCAATGCGCCGACAACATCCAATGATTTATCTTTGGCGGCGAGACCGAGGATTTGCGAGCCCATGCGACCCGAGGCTCCCAATACGATTATTTTGGTCATCGCGCTTTTCTTAGCCCGTATGTCTTGATGGCGCGCAGAAGCAGCGCCTTATTCTCCGGTCTTAATTGGCACATGGGGAGGCGCATTTCTCCCGAGCACAACTTCAAATGTTCCATGGCGGTTTTGACAGGCGCGGGATTGGTCTCCACAAAAAGCGCGCGCACAAGAGGGAATGCCTTGGAAGCAAGGCGGCGGGCCTTGGCCCAATCTCCGCCGAGCGCGGAGGTGCAAAGCTCCTGCACATCCTTGGGGGCGATATTGGCCAGAACCGAAATGACGCCCCGGCCGCCCACGGCCAGCACGGGAAGCGTGAGAGAATCATCACCGGAAAGTAGCGTGAAGTCCTTGCGCGAGGCAAACAGATGGGCCACTTCAGAAATCTGCTCCAAGTTGCCTGAAGATTCCTTCACCCCCGCGATGTTTCTGTTTGCGGCCGCAATGCGCGCCAACGTTGCGGGCAGTAAATTCACTCCCGTGCGGCTTGGGATGTTGTAGATGAATAGGGGCAGGGAAACGGCTTGGGCCACTGCCGTGAAATGCTGAACCATGCCTTCTTGAGAGGGCTTGTTGTAATAAGGCACGATCACGAGCGCCGCGTCCGCCCCGGCCGCCTTGGCGCGCCGCGTGAGCGAAACAGTTTCAGTAGTGGAATTGGAACCGGTGCCGGCAATCACGGGAATGCGCCCCCGGGAAGCGCGCACCACCACTTCCACAACGCGGATGTGCTCCGCGTGCGATAGGGTAGCGGATTCCCCTGTGGATCCGCAGGGAACGATGGCGGAAGTCCCCGCCTTCACATGAAAATCCACAAGCTCGCGGAGCTTGGATTCATCTACGCGGCCGTTCTTGAATGGGGTGACTAAAGCGACGCACGAGCCCTTAAACATTAAATTTCAACCTCCCCGTGGAAGGACACCGTGGCCGGGCCTTCCAGAAAAACGTCCGTCACCGCGCGGCGTTGGCCGGCTTCCTCAATGTGAAAATAAACCCGCAGGGTCTCGCCTCCGTGCGTCAGGCAGTCCACCGGAGAGGTCACGAGCTTCTTGACCCCGCAGATGATGGCCGAAGCCGTCACTCCGGTGCCGCAAGCCAGGGTCTCATTCTCCACGCCGCGTTCATAGGTGCGCACGATCAAATGTGTTTCATCCACATGCTGGACAAAGTTGACGTTAGTTCCCGCCGGAGAAAATTCCTTGAGATAACGGATTTTTTTACCAAGTTCAGGCACGGTAATTTTTTCAATATCCGTCACCAGCACCACCGTGTGCGGTACGCCGGTGTTAATGGAAGAAATATTCAATTCCTTCTGTTCTTCAAGCTTGATGGAAAAATCAAGGCGCATGTCCTTAGGGGTTCCCAGGTTCACCTTGACAGAATTCTCGCTCACTTCGCCCGTAATCAGCCCCGCGTCGGTCTGAAACTTCATTTTGGACGGGGTGGCCTTGAGGATATGGGCAAAACGGGCGATGCAGCGCGCTCCGTTGCCGCACATCTCTGCGCGTGAACCGTCCGCATTGAAATAGACCATGCGGAAATCCGCCGTAGGCTCATCTTCCAGAACGAGCAGGCCGTCGGCCCCGATGGAAAATTTCCTGTGGCAGACCTTTTTGGCCAATGCGGAATAGTCCGCAGGAAGCACCTTCTTGCGGTTGTCGAAGAGCACGAAGTCGTTGCCGCCTCCGCTCATCTTGTAAAATGGGAATGCGCTATTTTTCGCCACGGATCAAGTCCTCCAAAGATTCTCTCTTTCTCACCACGCGCCACGCCTTGCCAGAAACCATCACTTCCGCCGCCCGGGGGCGGGAATTATATTGCGAGGACATCGCAAAGCCGTAGGCTCCGGCGCTCTGGATGGCCAGATAGTCTCCCTGTTCCGGATAGGGCATGTGCCGGGCCTTGGCGAAATAATCTCCGCTTTCGCACACGGGCCCCACAACATCCACGGTTTCTCTGACGCTCCCGTTTTTACTGACGGGAACGATTTCGTGATAGGCGTCATACAGCGCCGGTCGGGCCAGGTCGTTCATCCCCGCGTCCACCACCACAAAAGTCTTGTGCCCGGTCCGTTTGCGGTAAAGCACTTGGGTCACCAAGATTCCCGCATTGCCCACCAGAAACCTTCCCGGCTCAAAAAGGAGTTTCAAGGCGCGTCCTTTCAGCCGCGGCTCAAAAGCCCTGGCCAGATCCGCCGGCGTGGGGGGCGTTTCTTTATGATATGTAATTCCGAGCCCTCCGCCCATATCCAGATGATCCAGATAAATGCCCCTCGCGGAAAGCTGGTCCACCAGATCCAGCATCACATTGAGAAACCGTTCAAAGGGCGCCACCGAAGTGATTTGGGAGCCGATGTGCGCCTGAATCCCAATCAGATTGATGTTCTTGAGCTTCCTTGCGGTTTCGTAGGCATCCAAAATCTGGCTCTTGGGAATGCCGAACTTGTTCTCCTTGGTGCCGGTCGTAATATGATGATGAGTGTCTGCCTGCACGTCGGGATTCACGCGCAGGGCCACGGGAGCCTTTTTCTTTAAGTTCCCCGCGGTCTGGTTCAGAGCTTGCAGCTCCTCGACGGACTCCACATTAAAACAATAAATCCCCTTATTAAGTGCAAATTTCATTTCCTCCCGTGTCTTGCCCACACCGGAGAAAACAATTTTCGCAGGGGAAAATCCGGCCAGCAGAGCGCGGTAAAGCTCTCCGCCGGACACAATGTCGGCTCCGGCACCTTCCCGTGCAAAAGTGCGTGCGACGGCCAGGTTGCTGTTGGCCTTGAGCGCAAAGCAGACGAGATGCGGCAATCTGGCAAAGCCTGTTTCATACGCCCTGTAATTTTTGAGAAGCTGGGATTCACTATAGACATACAGCGGCGTCCCCAGATTTTCCGCAAGGGTAGAAACAGCCACGCCCTCAGCATAGAGGGATTTCCCGCGCCTGATAAACATGATTAAATATATTTTAGCAATTTTCGAGGGAGAGAAAGGAGACCGATATGGGAGAAAAAAATAGCTCTAAAGAGATCAATCTTACGCGCGTTTATGACGCGCCGGTCAAAACGGTATGGGATGCCTATACGGATCCCGCACAGGCGGCCCAATGGTGGGGCCCGAGAGGTTTTACCATCACCAGCCACAGCAAAGATCTGAGGCCGGGCGGCACCTGGGACTATACCATGCACGGTCCCGACGGCAAGGATTATCCCAATCTGACGAAATACCTGGAGGTGAAGGAGCATTCCCGCCTGGTCTATGACCACGGCGGCACCAAAGATTCGCCGCCCATGTTCAGGGTGACCGTTGATTTTGTGGATCTTAAGGGGAAGACCCGCATGGATATGTGCATGGGCTTGCCCACGCCGGAAGCCGCGGCCAAGACCCGGGAATACATCAAGAAGGCGGGCGGCAACGCAGCATGGGACCGCTTCGCTGAATATTTGGAGAAGGGCAATTCAGGCAAGGAGGTCTTTGTCATCAACCGTTCCTTTGAGGCGCCCGTTGAGATGGTATTTGACATGTGGACGAAGCCCGAGCATTTCTCGCGCTGGCTGGCACCCACTGGGTTTACCATGAACTTTTTGGAGGCCAATATCCGCGAAGGAGGCAGCACCTTCTATTCGATGACGGACGGCAAGGCAGTTACGATGTATGGCCGCGCGAAATACTCCAAAATCAGCCGGCCAGAGAAGTTGGTTTATACTCAGCAGTTCTGCGACAAAGACGGCAAAATCTCTCGCCATCCCTTTGCGCCGACTTGGCCGGAGACGATGCAGACTACGGTGCTGTTCACCGAGGAAGGGCCCAGCCAAACGCGCGTCACCGTCCATTGGGAAGTTGTTGGCAAAGCCACGAGCGAGGAATTGGAGACCTTCATCAAGGGCCGGGCAGGAATGACGCAGGGCTGGACGGGTTCCTTCGACAAGTTGGAAGAACACTTGGCAAAATAGGGTATACTCTGTCAGGGGGGAATTATCGTTGCATCACAAGGAGATAAAACCTCATGATCAAAAAAATCCTCATCGGCTTGGTTGTTGTTGTCGGCGTGTTTGCCGCTTATGTGGCGAAAAAGCCGTCCCATTATAGTGTCACCCGCAGCACGGTCATTTCAGCTCCCGCGTCCGTGGTGTTTCCTCATGTGAATGATTTGAGCAAATGGGAAGCCTGGTCCCCCTGGGCCAAAAAAGACCCGCAAGCCAAAACCACTCTCGAAGGCCCAAAAGCGGGGGTCGGCGCCATCAGCCGCTGGGCTGGCAACAAGGATGTGGGCGAAGGCAGCATGACGATCACGGAAAGCAAGTCCAATGAACTTATCCGCATCCGTCTGGATTTCCTGAAACCCATGAAAAGCACCAGCGATGTTGAATTCACTTTTAAGGCCCAGGACAAGAAGAATACCTCGGTGACCTGGACCATGTCGGGCGAAAGCAATTTCATCGGCAAGGCGATGTGCACTTTCATGGGGGACATGGACAAGATGGTGGGCGGAGATTTTGAAGCGGGGCTGGCCGGAATCAAGTCTATCGCAGAAGCGCAAGTAGCGCCCAAAACCAAGAAAAAGAAGTAATTTTTATTTAGTCGGGGGAGAGGATCTTCTCGATGCGCCTGTCGGGAACAAGCCACATAATGGCAACCCCGATATAAATCCCGAGCGCCGCCCAGCGCAGCGCAAATGAGAGAGGGATGGCGAGGGCATAGAGCACCACTGAAATTTTACCCTTAAAGTCGCTCCCAAGGGCCCTGCCCAGAGAGGATTCCACCCCATGATGGTTCACAAGGGCATGAGCTAAAATGTAGTAAGAGATGGCTGCCATCAGGAGCACCGCGCCATAGATGGCCACGGGCTGTGAGGCAAAGTGGTTCTCACCCATCCAGCTCGTCACCCAGGGAATTAAAGAAAGCCAGAATAAAAGGTGAAGATTCGCCCACAAGATGCTGCCATTCACCTTCTGCACCGCGTGCAGCATGTGGTGATGATTGTTCCAATAAATCCCCAAAAATACAAAGCTTAAAACATACGAGAGGAACACATGCGCCATGGGCAGCACGGCCTCGATCGTCTCGCCCTCCGGCGTTTTGAGCTCCAGCACCATGATGGTGATGATGATGGCGATGACGCCGTCGCTGAAGGCTTCTAATCTATTTTTGGTCATGGCCATACTCTATCAATTTTGAAAAGATTTCTGCACAGGTTGACATAATTCCCAACCCCTAGACCCGCCCGCCTCAGAGTATCATAAGTCATTGAAAACAAATGAATTATGGTATATACTATAAATGAAGTTTGAATGGGATGATTTAAAAGCCAGGCGGAACGCCGCCAAGCATGGGGTCAGCTTTAAGATTGCTACCTATGCTTTTGACGATCCGCATGGCATAGTCATTGATGATAATGAACACTCTTTATATGAGATTAGGCAATTATTGGTAGCCGACTCTATTCAAGGCATTTTGACTGTCTCTTTCACAACCAGGTCTCAGGGCCAAATAATACGGATCATCAATGCTCGTCAGGCAACTCATAACGAAAGGAGGGTATATAATGAGAATAAAGGAGGTTGATTTTTCCAAGGCCCGTAGGGTAACCTTGGCTGAGAATCGAATGTTTCGGAAGGCCATAGAAAACACGTGGGGAATCAAGCGGCCGGATCGAGGTCGTCCGCCTAAAGGCCCTCTAAAATATTTGGGAATTTACATCCGTTTGGACCCTAAAGTCATAAGATGGGCGCGCTCCCAGGCAAAGCGGCAAAAGAAGGGATATCAGACGGTGATTAACGAAACGCTTTTACGCCACGCGGCTTGAAAGCTCAAAAAACGATTTAAATAATTTGTCAGCAATGGGTTTCAGCTCTGCGTGGGCTGACTCTGTTTCATCCTCAATCGTATAAGGATTTTCCTTGGCGCCCGCCACATAAGCTTTATCTGTTTCCAACCATTCCAAGACCATTTTCGGCGTCACTTCCAGATGGAATTGCAGCGCATAAACATTCTCGCCATATCGAAAAGCCTGGTTCTGACACTTCTCCGTGCTGGCCAGATGCACGGCACCCTTGGGCAGGTCAAATGTGTCGCCGTGCCAATGCAAAACCTTAGTGTTATTGGGGAATTCCTTAAAAAGCGGATCCATGATGCCCTGCATGGAGAGCTCGAGCGGTTTCCAACCTACTTCTCGCCCTAACTTATTTGGATAAACCTTTGAGCCGAGGGCCTTGGCAATCAACTGGGAGCCCAAGCAGATGCCAAGCACAGGCTTCCCATCCTTGATGACCTGTTGAATCAACTTCACTTCTTCCGTCAAAAAGGGATATTTCTTGGTCTCATCCACATTCATGGGGCCGCCCATGACGATGAGCGCGTCCAGTTCCGGGGAGTTTTTGGGGAGGGGTTGGCCTCCGAAGAGGCGGACTTCCTTGAAGTTGAGCTTGAGTTTCTTGAGGGCGTCTCCAATCAGCCCCGCGGTTTCCGTTGGAGCATGATAGAGAGCGTAAATCATTGCACGAGTTTCTTGAAGTTGCGGATCTGAATGTCCAACGCCTTGGTGCCAGTGCCGCCATAAGAATTCTTGGCGGAGGCGTTTCTTTGCGGAGACAAATGGGGGTATACATCGTCCTTGAAAAGAGGCGAATAAGACTTTAGCCGGTCCAGCGCGACGTCTTCCAGGTCTTCCGAGCCGCTTTCGGCCCGAAGGTCTTTCACAATCTTGCCCACAATAGCGTGAGCCGCCCGAAAGGCCATGCCTTTCCGGGCCAAATAATCCGCAAGCTCAGTGGCCAACAAAAATCCTTTCCGGCATTCCTCTTCCATCCTCGCCGCGTTCACTTTCAGTCCGCTGAACGTCTGCCTGGCGATTTCCAATGATGTGAGCGTCGTGTCATAAGACTCAAAAAGCGGGGGCTTGTCTTCCTGCAGGTCCCGGTTATAGGAGAGCGGAAGATTTTTAATGAGCGAAAGCAGTTGAGTGAGATTGCCGATGGTTTTGCTGGACTTGCCCCTGATGAGCTCGGCTGTGTCCGGGTTCCGTTTTTGCGGCATGATGGAAGAGCCGGAAGTCAGATTTTCCGGCAAGGAAATAAATCCGAATTCGGACGAGGACCAGGTCACAATCTCTTCCGCGAACCGCGACAAATGCGTCATGGTGAGCGCGCTGGCAAATACAAACTCCACGATAAAATCCCTGTCCGAAACCGTGTCCACGGAATTTTCCGTTGATTTTGAGAATTTGAGAGCCTTGGCCGTCTTGGCCCGGTCGATGGGGAAGGCCGTGCCCGCAAAAGCGCAGGCTCCAAGCGGATTTTCGTTCAGGCGCTTTTGCATATCCAGAAATCTTGCCTTGTCCCGCTCGAGCATCCACCCATAAGCCAGGATGTGATGCGCAAAAAACAAAGGTTGCCCATGCTGAAGATGCGTATAGCCCGGCATGAGCACATTCTGGTTTTTCATTGCCGTGCTTAAAATGGCTTTCTGAACCTCAAGGATTTTGGCGACAATCTTTTGGGCAGCGTCCCTTGTATAAAGCTTCAGATCCAGCACTACCTGGTCGTTTCTGGACCGCGCTGTGTGCATTTTCTTGCCTACTTCCCCGATCCGCCGCACCAGCTCAGCCTCAATGGCAAAGTGGATGTCTTCAGCGGCGGGAAGTTTCTTGCCTTTGGCCATGTCCTTTGCGATGGATTTCAAGCCCTTGATGATTTTGCCCGCATCTTTGGAAGGAATGATTTTTTTAGAGGCAAGCATCTGGACATGGGCGATGGACCCCTCGATGTCGTAGGGCGCAAGCCGTTTGTCAAAAGAAAATGACGAGATGTAATCTTGCATGAAATTACTTGGAGCGGAGGAGCGATTCGACCGTGTGAGGGAGCCCGAAGAGCTTGATGAAGCCTTCGGAATCCTTGTGGTCGTAAACCTGCTCGCCCGAATAACCGAATGTGGAGAGCTTTTCCCAATAAAGCGAGTGGGGCGATTTTCTGGAGAGCACCCGGACATTGCCCTTGTAAAGCTCGAGGGTCACGGTGCCGGTGACGAATTTCTGCGTGGTATCGACAAAAGTGTTGAGAGATTTCATGAGAGTCGTGAACCAAAGCCCGTTGTAGATCATCTCTCCCATTTTGCCTGAGAGCGAGCTCTTGAAATGCGCGGTTTCCCGGTCCAAAGTGAGCACTTCCAACTCCCTGTGCGCCGTATAAAGGAGGACCGCGCCCGGGGACTCATAAACACCCCGCGATTTCATGCCCACAAGCCGGTTTTCCACCATGTCCACCCGCCCCACGC
>MGUQ01000007.1:22980-23148 GCA_001799975.1 Elusimicrobia bacterium RIFCSPLOWO2_01_FULL_54_10
ACCACTTTCTCGGGCCTATTCGGAGCTTTTTCGGGCGATACGGTCATTTGGAAAATCTCTTCCGGATAAGGATTGGCCGGATCTTCCAGGATGCCGCCTTCGTATGAAATGTGCCACATGTTGGCGTCTGAAGAATAGGGCTTCGACTTGGTCACGGGGATGGGGATG
>MGUQ01000007.1:23226-39519 GCA_001799975.1 Elusimicrobia bacterium RIFCSPLOWO2_01_FULL_54_10
CCGGGCAGAAGCGTCCTGAAACCAATTTCAAACCGTACCTGATCATTGCCTTTGCCCGTGGCACCGTGGGAAACTGCATCTGCTTTTTCCTTTTTGGCAATGGCGACAATGTGCTTGGCAATGAGCGGCCTTGCCAGGGCGGTGCCCAGGTAATATTTTTCCTCATAAAGCGCCCGGGCCTTGACCGCAGGGAAAATGAAATCGGAGGCGAACTCCTTCTTGGCGTCCACCACATAGCATTTGCTCGCGCCGGTGCGGATGGCCTTCTTCTTGATCTCGTCGAAGGACTTGGCGCCGCCTTCCAGAGAGCCCAGATCGACGCAAGCCGCCACCACTTCGCAGTGATATTTCTCGATCAACCAGCGGATGATGACAGAAGTATCCAGCCCGCCCGAATAGGCGAGGACCACTTTCTTGACGGTAGCCATAGCTGCTAATTCTATCAAACCCTAGCCCACTTTCCTACACAGATTGACATAAGTCCCGTCTGGTTCTGCCGATCCAACCTCTGTATTGTATGGGAATGCTGATTTTAGACATTCTAAGAACGGGTGGGAACATTGGTCATTTCGCGGTGATAAGTGGAACCATATTAAGAAAAAAGAGACAAAATTATTTAAAGAATGCCTACCGCGTTTTATTGACCCGGGCTCGACAGGGTATGGCTATCGTAATTCCTGATGGGGAATTAGAAGACTTAACAAGAAAAAGTGAATTCTATGACCCCACTTTTTAATATCTAAAAAATATTGGATTTACCGTCATTTAGTGACATCTACCCTCCCCCATCCAATTCTGATATAATCTCCGAATTCCAAGCTACAAAGGGGAGAAATTGTGATACAACTCGTCGATCTCAAAAAACAGTACAAAACAATCAAGAAAGATGTGGACGCCGCCATCAAAAAGGTGATCCAGAACACTGATTTCATCATGGGGGAAGACCTGCGGCTCTTCGAGCAGGAATTCGCCAAATTTTGCACCACCAAACACGCCGTGGGAGTGGATTCCGGCACGGGCGCGCTCGAGCTGGCCTTTCATGCCCTGGGCATCAAGGCGGGGGACGAAGTGATCGTGCCTTCCTTCACATTTTACGCCACCGCATCCGCCGTGGCCGCCACGGGCGCAAAACCCATTTTTGTGGATGTTGAGGAAGACACGGGCAATATGGACCACGAGGGCCTTGAGAAGGCCGTCACGCCCCGCACCAAGGCCATCGTTCCCGTGCATCTCTTCGGTCAGCCGGTGGACATGTCCAACATCCTTAGTTTTGCCAAGCGCCACAACATCCACTTGATAGAAGACACCGCCCAGGCGCACGGGGCCAAGGTGAAGATGGAAAATGTGGGCTGGAAGACCGCGGGCAGCATGGGCATCATGAGCTGCTTCAGCTTTTATCCGGGCAAGAACCTGGGCGCTTACGGTGACGCGGGCGCTGTATGCACCAACAGCGACGAGCTGGCGAATAAATTAAAACTTCTGCGCGATTACGGCCGCACGGCCAAGTATGAACACTCCATTCTGGGCTTCAACCGCCGCATGGACACTTTGCAAGCGGCAATTCTTCGCGTGAAGCTCAAGAAACTGGCGCAGTGGAACGCCGCCCGTCGGAAAAATGCCGACCTCTATGATAAGCTTCTTTCCGAAATCGGCGTCAAAACCATTAAAATCCATGCTTTCACGGAGCCCGTGCGGCATTGTTACGCCATCCGCCTGCCCAACCGCGACGAGCTTGCCGATTTCTTGAAGAAGAACGGCGTATCCACCGGTGTGCATTATCCCATCCCTCTGCATCTCCAAAAGGCATTCGCATATCTGGGATACAAGAAAGGCGATTTTCCGGCTGCGGAAAAACTGGCCGAAGAAATTTTGTCCCTGCCCATTTATCCTGAGCTTAAGGAATCCGAAGTCCGCAAGATTGCGGGCCTGATCAAGAAGTTCCTAAAAAAATGATCCGCGAGTGGAATGGGCACAAGCCCAAGATTCATCCCAGTGCCTTCATCCATGAGACGGCCGAGATCATCGGGCGCGTCACCATAGAAAAAGATGCTTCTGTGTGGCCCTTCTGCGTCTTGCGGGGCGATGTGGATGAGATTGTAATAGGGGAAGGCACTAATATTCAGGATAACACCGTGATTCACTGCAATGAGGGCGCTCCCACCCTCATGGGGAAGCGGATTTCTGTGGGCCACTCCGTCGTGTTGCACGGCTGCACGGTTAAAGACGACTGCATCGTGGGGATGGGCAGTATCGTGCTGGACCACGCGACTGTTGAGGAATTCTGCATCGTGGGCGCAGGCGCGGTGGTATCACCCAGAACAACAATCCCAAAAAATTCCATGGCTCTGGGCATCCCCGCAAAGGTAGCCCGGCCGTTAAAGAAGGAAGAAGTGGAACACATCCAGTGGAACGCCAAAGAATATTTAAAGCTTTCTGACTCTCACCGTAAAACTTCCCGAAGAATTTTCTAGCGCTCATGTATGAGCGGCGTTAAGACCCTTACTCACCTCAAAGACATCCTCAAAAAACATGTAAAAGCCGGCAAACACCCGGCCTATTTTGTGCCTTCCGTCTGGATGGATCAGAATTTTGAAGCCCCGATTGAAGCCAGAAAGGTAAATCCCCATGAATTTTTCTTGAATGCCATAGAAAGCATCCTGTCCAAGTCCGCAGAGGCTTCTGTTGTCAATAAGGGAAAGAATGGGGATTGGTCCGCCGGCGCGATCGTCTACAATCTCTTTGTGCGCTTGGGAACCGCCTTTGACCACAACCAAAATGGCGTGTTAGACCTTCCTTTGAATCGAGACGATTTCAGGGAAACTGGCACTTTCCTCAAATCCATTGCCCTGCTTCCCTACATCAATGCTCTGGGGGCCAATACCATCCACCTCCTGCCCATCACCACGCATGGTGCGGACGGGAAAAAAGGGAACCTCGGGTCCAACTACGCCATCCGCGACCCCTATGAGCTGGACGAAGCTCTGAGCGAGGATTTTTACGGATTCGGCGTCGAAAAGGAATTCAAGGCCTTCATGGAAGCGGCCCATCACATGGGAATGGCCGTGGTGTTGGAGTTCGTGTTCCGCACCGCCTCCAAAGACAGCGACTGGGCCGCCAAGCATCCGGACTGGTTCTATTGGGTCAAGGACAGCGTCACTGACAGGCCTTCCCATAGCTCTGACGGCAATCTTTATGGCTCTCCGGTTTTCAGCCCGGAAGAGTTGAAAGAGATATTGGCCCGGCAGAAATCCGGCAATTTTGAAAATTCAATTCCGCCTTCCCAAATCTACCGCAACATGTTCACCGCGTCGCCTCCGGCAAAATTTGTGAGGAAAGACGGTGTGCGATGGGTGGGGCAACTGCCTGACGGCACGAAAGTGAGGATTCCCGGCGCTTTTGCGGACTGGCCCCCGGACGATTCCCAGCCGCCCTGGGGGGATGTCACTTATTTGAAATTCTATGATCATCCGGACTTCAATTACATCGCATATAACACCGTGCGGATGTATGACCCTGTCCTGGCGCAGAAGACAAACTCCAAAAATTCGCTTTGGAAAGAGATCGAAGGCATCATTCCCTTTTATCAAGAGGAATATGGCATCGACGGCGTGATGATCGACATGGGCCACGCGCTCCCGAAAGATTTGTTCTCGGCCATGGAGCGGCGCGCCAGGGAAATCAACCCCAACTTCGCTTTTTGGGAGGAAAGTTTTGGGCCCACCAAGGAAAGCCGCGAAAACGGCTACAACCTTTCCGTGGGATATTTTTGGTGTGACGTTCCGGTTCCCGACAAGCTCAAAGCGTTGCTTGACCGGTGCGCAACAGAGGGCTTGCCCCTTCCGTTCTTCGGCACTGTGGAGACGCACGACACTCCCCGGGCCGCAGCCAGGGGCGAACGGGACGATTCGGAATTTTTCTGGGTTCTGGCTTGCCTCATGCCAGTTGTTCCTTACATTCACGGCGGATTTGAGCTGGGAGAAAAAGTGCCGGTCAACACGGGACTGGGTTTTTCCGCAGAAGAAATAAAACTTTATCCCCCGGAAAAACTGTCTCTATTCAGCGCCACTGCGCTCAACTGGCTGGGTTCCAAGCCTCTGTTGGTCATGGTGCGGGACATGGTCCGCTTCCGCCGGGCAAACGCCCGCGCATTTTCAGAGCTCGGGCCGGAAACATTTAAGATTTCACAGAAGGGCGATGAGGTTGAGCTGGTGAGAGAATTCCAGGGGGAGAGAGTTCGCGCGATCATCAATATGCAGAAGCGCGAAATTCAGCTGTTGGAAGGACGGCGGTAGCTTTCCCATTCGGGCTGAAATTCCCGAATGCCTTTAATGGCGTTCATGTTGTTCTTCGATTTCAAATCTTCATAAATCTTGTGCGCCTGTTCTCCCACCGTTGTCAGATTGTGCCACAAATGATATTGCACGGCGCGGTAGGTAATCCATTTCACTTTTAGGCCTGCCATCTCGAAGCGCCTTTGCATGTCTGTGTCTTCTCCAACACCTGCCACATTGAAACTCTCGTCAAAGCCGTTAACTTCCAGAAGTTTTTGTTTGTGGACCCCCATGTTGGAGCCCAGAAGGCGGGGAGCTCTGTAAAAGGCTGTCAAAGTTCTGGCCATAATATAAGGTAAGTAAATTCCCTGCTGGCCGAAATCAATTTCATGGCTCACGGCTTTGTTCAAAAGCCAAAGCGGGCTTTCCAAAGCTCCGGTCTTCACCTTTTCAATCGTCATTTCGGCGGAAACCTTGTCAAAAAGATCTACGCGGCGCCCACAGGACGCGGTATCAGAGGAAGATTCTTGATGATGCGCCCGCGCAAAATGGCGGTGGGGGATGCAATCGCCATCCGTAAACACCAGTCGTTCCGCTCGGGCTTCCAGAGCGGCCCAGTTGAGCATGCGGGGCTTGCCCCAGCCCTTGTCTTCTTGCCATAAATAGGTGATTGGGTAAGGAGCGCTTTGCGCATGCCGCTTGACCAGCGCCTCAATGTCAGGGTTGGAGCCGTCATCGGCCAAAATAAGCTCAAAGTTGAGAAAACTTTGATGGCTGTAGCCCTCCAGGCAGAGCTCCAGGTCCCGGGCTTTGTTATAGACCGCTACCACGATGGATAGGGACGGTTCCTGCCCGGGCTTGGCTTGGCGCCATCGTCGGATCATGCGGTCATTATATTTTTTACCCGCTCGCTTGACAAACCATTCCGCGATTCAGTATAATAGCACTCACAACGATAGAGTGCTAACAAGGGCTCTGTCCATTTTTATCGCCAGTATTCTGGCACTCCACAATCATCAGTGCTAGCTTTAGTTTAAATTAACAGGAGGTACACGCATGTCTGCAACTGCAACAAACCTTAAGAAGTTGAAGCCCCTTTCGGACAGGGTTTTGGTCAAGCCCCTGGACAAAGAACAGGAAAAACGCGGCGGCATCATCATCCCCGACACCGCCAAGGAAAAGCCCCAGGAAGGCGAAATCATCGCCGCCGGCCCCGGCAAGCGGGACGAACAGGGAAAGATCATCCCCATGGATGTCAAAGTGGGAGACAAGATCCTCTACGGAAAATACTCCGGCACCGAAATCAAGATTGAAGACGCGGACTACCTCATCATGCACCAGGAAGACATCCTGGGCATTATTTAAGCAGCTTCTTTAAGGAGAAAATACAATGGCAAAACAAATCATTTACGGAGACGAGGCCCGCAAACAGGCCAAAATCGGTGTGGACAAGCTGGCCAATGCTGTGAAGGCCACGCTCGGTCCCAAGGGGCGTTTCGTCGTCCTCGACAAGAAATTCGGCTCACCCACCGTCACCAATGACGGCGTGACCATCGCCAAGGAAATTGAGCTGGAAGACGCGTTCGAGAACATGGGCGCCCAACTGGTGCGTGAAGTTTCCAGCAAGACCAACGATGTGACCGGAGACGGTACCACCACCGCGTGCGTGCTTGCCCAGGCCATCATCAATGAAGGCTACCGCAACATCACCGCCGGCGCCAACGCCATGCACATCAAGCGCGGCATCGACAAGGCCGTTGCGGCCGTCGTTGAGGAGTTGAAGCGGATGCGCACCATCATCAAGATCGACCAAAAGGAAAAGGCGAGAGAGGAAATCTATCAAATCGCCCACATTTCCGCCAATGACCAGATCATCGCTGAGAAAATCACCGACGCGATCCTGAAAGTCGGCAAAGACGGCGTCATCACCGTTGAAGAAGGCAAATCCGCCGAAACCACCCTTGAAGTGGTGGAAGGCATGCAGTTCGACCGCGGATTCGTCTCTCCTTACTTTGTGACGGACGCGGAGAGAATGGAAGCCGTGCTGGAAGACGCTTATGTCATCATCACCGACAAGAAAGTGTCCGCCATGCCTGACTTGCTCCCCGTGCTCCAGAAAATCGCGGAAACCGGCAAACCCTTTCTCCTGATCGCGGAAGAGGTTGAAGGCGAAGCTCTGGCCACTCTGGTGGTCAACCGCCTCCAGGGCCGTCTGCGCTGTTCCGCGGTGAAAGCTCCGGGATTTGGCGACAGGCGCAAGGAAATGCTTCAGGACATCGCGACGATCACGGGCGGTTCCGTGATCTCCGAGGAACTGGGCTTGAAACTTGAGAAAGCCACCATCGACATGCTGGGCAAAGCCAAACGGATCGTGGTGGACAAGGAAAACACCACCATCGTCGGCGGCGACGGCAAGAAAAAGGACATCGAAGGGCGCGTCAGCGTACTTCGCAAGCAGATTGAAGAGACCACTTCGGACTACGACAAGGAAAAGCTCCAGGAACGCCTGG
Source organism: Elusimicrobia bacterium RIFCSPLOWO2_01_FULL_54_10 (assembly GCA_001799975.1). Lineage (GTDB taxonomy): Bacteria > Elusimicrobiota > Elusimicrobia > 2-02-FULL-39-32 > 2-02-FULL-39-32 > 2-01-FULL-60-11. The sequence continues at coordinate 30,008 of MGUQ01000007.1, forward strand.
CCAAGCTTTCCGGCGGCGTGGCCGTCATTGAAGTGGGCGGAGCCACCGAGACCGAAATGAAGACCAAGAAGTTCAAGGTGGAAGACGCCATGCATGCCACGAAAGCCGGAGTTGAGGAAGGCATCGTGGTGGGCGGTGGCGTGGCCCTCTTGCGCGCGGCTGAAGTGCTTAAGAAACTGAAAGTGGATGATGCCGACGAACAAGTCGGAGTCAAAATCATCCAAAAAGCCATGGAAGAGCCCATCCGGGTCATCGCTGAAAACGCGGGCCTGGACGGAAGCATCGCCATCGACAAGGTTCGGAACTCCACCAACCCTAACTTCGGCTTGAACGCCGACACCGGGGAATATGTGGACTTGATCAAGGCGGGCGTCATTGACCCCGTCAAGGTGACGCGGACTGCGCTTCAAAACGCGGCTTCCATCGCGAGCTTGCTCCTGACCACCGAAGTGCTTGTGTCCGACATCCCTGAGAAGAAAGAAAAGATGCCGGCCATGCCCTCTCCGGAGTATTGAAAATAGCTTAAAACAGATAACCCCCGCTCCGGAAGGCCTTCAAAAGCCCTCTTGGAGCGGGGTTTTTCTTTGCCCGGAAAATGGTATAATAAGCGGATTCGATGATCCGGGCAAACCTGGCGGCAGTGCAGGAAAAGATCGCCCGGGCCGCCCAGCACTCCGGACGCGAGCCAAAAGACATCACACTTGTTGCCGTTACAAAAAAAGTCTCCGCAGAGAGGGTTTTGGAAGCCGTTTCCGCAGGAGCGGGTCATTTGGGCGAATCCTATGTGCAGGAAGCCCAGGAAAAGATCGGCAGCATCAAAGGCGCCCAAGTCCGGTGGCACATGATTGGGAGCCTGCAATCGAACAAAGCCGCTCGCGCAGTAGAGATTTTTAATGTGATTCAGTCGGTGGATTCGCTCAAGCTTCTGCGTTTCATCGACCGTAAGGCCGGAGAGCTCAAAAAGATTCAGGATTGTTTCGTTGAAATTAACCTCGCCGGGGAAAAAACAAAAGGGGGATTGGCGGAAGCGGACATCGATAAATTTTTTGAAGCATCCAAAGAATTTAAGAATGTAAAGATCGGGGGGATCATGACTATGGCCCCCTTTTTTGATTCCCAGGACAAAGCACGGCCCTATTTTGCCAGAGCAAGAAAGATCTTTGAAAAGCACAAACTTCCTGAACTCTCTATGGGAATGTCGGGAGATTTTGAGGCGGCCATTGAAGAAGGATCCACGATGGTGAGAATTGGCCAGGCGATTTTCGGGGGGAGAGCGTGAAAATCGCGTTCTTAGGCGCGGGGAATATGGGCACCGCGCTCATGTTGGGCGCAGTCAAGGCCAAGATTTTAAAGCCCGCTCAGATCACCGCTTTTGACGTGAACGAGGACGCCTTAAAAACCGTCAAGAAGAAAGCGGGCGTTAAAATCGCAGGAAACGTCCAGGTAGTGGTGCCGAGCGCAGACTATATTTTTATCTGTGTGAAGCCCCAGCAGATGAACGGACTTCTGACAGACTTGAAGGGCTCAGTTTCTGACACACAGTGCTTGATAACGATTGCCGCGGGAGTCAAAACCGGAAAGATTGAAGCGGCGTTTTCACCTCAGAGAATTCCGGTGGTTCGTGTGATGCCCAATACGCCGGCGCTTCTGGGAGAAGGCGCGAGCGCCGTGTGCGGCGGAAAGTACGCCAAGCCGGCCCACATCAAATTTGCAGTCAAGTTCTTTTCAGCTGTGGGCAAGGCGGTAGTTCTGCCCGAATCAGCGTTTGACGCCGTGACGGCAGTTTCAGGCTCCGGCCCAGCCTATGTATTTTATCTGGCCGAAGCTCTGGCCTCTGCAGCGCGAGCGGAAGGCCTGCCAGACGCAGAAGCGCGGATTTTGGTAGATCAGACGCTTCTTGGGGCAGCCAAGATGCTAGCCGAAGGCAAGCCGCCGGAAGAGCTGAGACAGAATGTGACCTCGCCCGGAGGCACCACGGAAGCGGCGTTGAAGCACCTGGAAGCTGCTGGGTGGAAACGAATTTTCGAGCAAGCCGTTCGCAAAGCTAGGGAACGGTCGGACGAGCTGAGCAAGATTTAGAAGACTCATACTGGAGGGAAAACCATGGTCATCCGAGTGCGAGTGATTCCAAACGCAAAAGAAAATGACGTTGTAGGACGAGTGGGCAGCACCGTGCGCCTCAAAGTGGCGGCTCCCGCCATCGACGGCCGCGCCAACAATGAACTCTGCCGTTTCTTGGCTGATTTCTTTGAAGTCCGTCCCAAATCCGTGAAAATCGTCCGCGGAGAAAAGGGCAGAGAAAAGACCGTCGAAATCGAAGGCCGTTCTGAAGAAGAACTGCGCTACGTGATGGAGTCGATTCCCTGAAGCTAAAAGATTCCGTCCGGGCATTCCGCTGGACAAAGTCACCTAAAAAAAAGCTCCACATCTTGGACCAGCTCCTCCTCCCGGGGAAGGAGACCTGGATTCCTTGCGCCAACCACAAACAGGTGGCCGCCTGCATTAAACACATGAATGTGAGGGGAGCCCCCGCCATCGGCTGTGTGGCGGCTTACGGGCTGGCCCTGGCTGCGCAGGAAAAGAAGTTTTCTTCCACGCAGGCCCTGATCACCTACCTCAATTCCGCCAAAGCAACCCTTGCCGCCACGCGTCCCACGGCTGTGAACCTCTTTTGGGCTTTGGAGCGCATGAAAGGATTCTTTTCCGGAGATTCCGTGAAAGAAATCCAGGAAACTTTGGAACGCGAAGCCATCAATATTTTTGAAGAAGATCTGGCCGCCAACCGCCGCATGGGCGAGCTGGGCGCGGAGCTTTTTCCTCAAAACGCGGTCATTTTGACACACTGTAACACGGGCAGTCTGGCCACATCCGGCTGGGGCACGGCGCTAGGCGTCATCCGCACGGCATATGAGCAAGGCAAGGTAAAGAAAGTGCTCGTGGACGAAACCAGACCGTATCTGCAGGGTGCGCGCTTGACGGCCTGGGAACTCAAAAAAGATGGGATTCCCTACGAACTCATCACCGACAACATGGCGGCTCACATGATGAAAACAGAAAAAGTGGACGCAGCCATTGTGGGCTCAGACCGCATTTCTGCCCAAGGCGATGTGGCCAACAAGATCGGAACTTACGGCGTGGCAGTGCTTTGCAAATATCACAACATTCCCTTTTATGCCGCGGCGCCCACCAGCACCATCGATTTGAAGATGAGCGAAGGCCGGAACATTCCCATTGAAGAGCGGTCTGTGAAAGAAGTGACGCACATCCGGGGGAGCGCCATTGCGCCCGCGGGCACCGTGGCGCGCCATCCTGCCTTTGATGTGACCCCCCGGGAGCTTGTGACCGCCATCATCACGGAAAAAGGCGTCGCCCGGCCCCCCAGCGCGGCCAGCATCGCCGCGCTTTTTCAGACTCACGCTCCCAAGCAAGCGGCTCTCGCCGCCATTTAACTTTTACCCATACCATGAATTATTCCGATACAGTCCATTTGCCCAAGACCTCTTTTCCCATGAAGGCGGATTTGCCCAAGCGGGAACCGCTCATGGTGGAGTTCTGGCAGAAAATCGGCATTTACGAAAAAATCCTGCGCAAGAACAAGAGCAAGAAGAAATTTGTCCTGCACGACGGCCCGCCCTATGCCAATGGCCACATCCACATCGGCCACGCGCTCAATAAAATCCTGAAAGACATGATCGTCAAATATCGTTCGCTTTCTGGTTTTGATTCACCTTACATTCCGGGCTGGGACTGCCACGGGCTTCCCATCGAGCACGCGCTCATGAAAGATTTGAAGGCCAACAAGCATACGGTGGACATCCTGGACTTCCGCAAGAAAGCGGCGGAGTTTGCCATGAAGTTTGTGGAGATCCAAAAAAACGAGTTCAAGCGCCTGGGAATTTTTGGGGATTGGGAGAAGCCCTATCTGACGCTTGCGCCGGGATATGAGACCATCATCTTGAAAGCTTTCCGGGAGCTTTTCGAGAAGAATTTGATCTACCGGAGCAAGAAGCCCGTGCAGTGGTGTGCCTCCGATGAAACCGCGCTGGCAGAGGCGGAAGTGGAGTATGAGGAGAAAGAATCGCCGGCGGTATATGTAAAATTTCGCGTAAAAATGGCGCCACATGGATTAGCCGCGAGCAACTTAAATTTCATTATCTGGACAACAACACCATGGACATTGCCCGCCAATGTTGGCGTGATGCTACATCCAAATTTGGAATATGCGATTGTTCATATAAAGAAAAATAATGAATACTGGATTCTCTTAAAGAGTCTTGTCGCAAGCGTATTGGAGTCCAAACTTAAGTTCACTGTGGAGGACTATGAAATAAAGGAAACTTTAAAAGGGGGTGCATTTTCGGCTTGGACGTATATGCGCATTTTTCCTGTATCAGGAAGTATTCAGGATGGAAAAGTGATTTTAAGCTCATCAGTCTCGTCGGAAGATGGGACGGGCATTGTGCATATTGCTCCCGGACATGGTGATATCGACTATGGCGTGGGACACGTTCAGAATAAGCTGCCTGTCCTCTCTCCTGTGGATGATGCGGGAAAATACTCGGATGAAGTGGGATACTCTGAACTTAAAGGGCTTTTTGTTTTAAGCAAAGGAAATCAGAAGATTTTAGAAATGCTTGGAGGCAATCTTGTTCATCAGGAGAAAATACGCCACCCCTACCCCCATTGCTGGCGCTGTAAAAACCCGGTCATCTTCCGCGCGACCTACCAGTGGTTTTTGAGCGTGGATCATGAAAACTTGCGCCAAAAACTGCTCGCCGAGATCGAAAATGTGCTGTGGGTGCCGCCCTACGGCAAGAACCGCATCAAGGGCATGATTGAACAGCGCCCCGACTGGTGCTTATCGCGCCAGCGCCTCTGGGGCACGCCCATTCCCATTTTCTATTGCACGGCTTGCAAAGAGCCTCTGGCCAACGCGGGAGCCATCAACATGGTGGAAGAAAAAATCGGCCTGGAACCCGACGGCTCTGACGCGTGGTTTCGCGAAAGCCCGGAATATTTCTTGGACCATGTGGCGCCGTTCAAATGTGAAAAATGCGGCGGCAACAAATTTGAAAAGGGGAAAGATATTCTGGACGTATGGTTTGATTCCGGCGTGTCTCACGAAGTCGTTTTGAACGGCAATCCGGACATGGAATGGCCCGCATCCCTCTATTTGGAAGGCTCGGACCAGCACAGAGGCTGGTTCCAGAGCTCGCTCATCCCCTCCGTGGCGCTCCACGGCAAGGCGCCCTACAAGAGCGTACTCACGCACGGCTTCATCGTGGGCGGAGACGGCAAGAAGATGTCCAAATCCGTCGGAAATGTGGTGGCGCCCGAAGATATCCTTAAAGAATACGGCGCGGACATTTTACGCTTGTGGGTGGCCGCTTCTGACTACCGCGAAGACATCCGCATCTCCAAAGACATCATGAAAGGCGTGGCGGAAAACTACAGAAAAATCAGGAACACTCTGAGATATTTGATCGGCAATGTCCACGGTTTTGACGCTTCCAAAGACGCGGTCGCCCTCTCCGACATGCCGGAAATCGACCGCTGGGCGCTGAACCGCTTTGCCCGGACCGTGGAGTCCGCCCACAAGGCCTACGATGCCTACGAATTCCATCGTGTGGCGGTGGCCGTGGTGGAATTTTGCGTCCTGGACTGTTCTTCCCTTTATTTTGACGTCATCAAGGACCGTCTTTACACATTTAAAAAGGAATCTCTGGAACGCAGGAGCGCGCAGACGGTTCTGCACCACATGCTGACCTCACTTTTGCCGCTCTTGGCCCCTGTGATTTCATTCACCGCGGAAGAAACCTGGCAGTTGGGCAAGGAAGACGGACTTTGGAAGGAAGAAAGCGTCTTTTTGTCGGACGTCAAGGCGCTTCCTGAGGATTGGAAGAGCGATCAGCTGGAAGCGCGCTGGGGACAGGTGAGAAAAATCCGCGAAAAAGCTAATCTTTCCCTTGAGACCGCCCGCAAAGACGGCCAGATCGGCAGTTCTCTGGAAGCCAAGGTCATTATTTCCGGCGGCGAGGGCGCGGAAAAGGAAATTCTTAGTTCATTTGGTGAAACATTGGCCCCTGTATTTTTGGTATCCCAAGTTGAGATTGGAAACGGTTCCGGCCCGCTCCAAATCCAGGTGCTCAAAGCGGACGGCACAAAATGCGGCCGTTGCTGGAGATATGAAACCACCGTGGGCTCAAACGTCGCGCATCCGGACATTTGCGCGCGTTGCGTGAGCATGATTTCATGATTTTGACCAGGGTTCTGCCGCTTTTTACCGTCATTTCAGTATTTGCCCTGGACCGGTTCGCGAAGCATTGGGTGCGGAGCGATTTTCTTTACGGTGAATCTAGAGCCATCCTGCCATTTTTCAATCTGACCCACATTGAAAACACGGGCGCCGCTTTTGGCATGGGCCAGAACATGAACACCTTCTTCATCGGGCTTTCCGTCGTCATTCTCATCGTCCTTTTTGTTCTGGCGCGCAGGCTGGGCAAGGAGAACATCAAACTCAAGATTGCCTTTGCTCTGGTGGTGGGAGGCGCTTTGGGGAACTTGTATGACCGCATCATTCAGGGAGGAGTCACGGACTTTCTTGATTTTCATCTGGGAAACCACCATTGGCCGGCCTTCAATGTGGCAGACTCCTCGATTTTTGTGGGCGCAGTGCTGCTTGCGGTCCTGCAGTGGAAATCCAAGGCAGCGGAGCCGGTAAAATCATGAAAAGTCTTTTCTTAGAAACCCTGGCCAAAAAAGTCCTGGTTTTAGACGGGGCCATGGGCACCAATTTGCAGACGCAAAACTTGACCCCGGAAGATTTCGGCGGCAAGGACGGCTGCAACGAATACCTCATCCTGACCAAGCCGGAAGCCGTGGAGAAAGTGCACGATTCTTTCTTTAAGGCGGGCTGTGACGCAGTGGAAACCGATACTTTCGGCTCCTCCCGAATTGTTCTGGCAGAATATGACCTTCAGGACCACGCCATTGAACTGAACCGCAAGGCTGCGGAACTGGCGCGCAAGGTGGCGCAGAAATATCACACGCCCGAAAAACCCCGGTTTGTTATCGGTTCCATAGGCCCCACCACAAAACTGCCCACTCTGGGACACATTGCCTTTGAGCCGATGTACGAGGCTTATTTTGAGCAGGTGACAGGCCTGCTTGAAGGCGGCGTGGACGCGCTCCTCATAGAAACCTGCCAGGACATCCTCCAAACGAAGATTGCCGTGATTGCCGCAAATGATGTGATGCAAAAGGGCGGCAAACGCGTGCCCATCATGACGCAGATCACAGTGGAGCAGTTCGGAACCATGCTTCTGGGAACGGAAGCCTCTGCCGCTTATACGGCCCTCGAAATGATGCCCATCGACGTGATTGGCATGAACTGCGCCACCGGCCCCAAAGAGATGATTGAAAACGTAAAATACCTCACTCGCTATTCCCGCATGCCCGTATCCATTCTGCCGAACGCCGGCCTCCCCGAAAATGTCGGCGGCCATGCGCATTACAAACTCACGCCCAAAGAGTTGGCCGACTATCACGAAATGTTTGTGAAAGAGCTGGGCGTGAGCATTGTGGGCGGCTGCTGCGGCACCACGCCGGAGCATTTGGAGGCAGTGGTGAAGCGCGTGGGCTCTCTGGCGCCCAAGAAGCGCGAAATTTTAGAAGAACGCCCGGCCTCGAGCCTTTATCAGGCTGTGACATACAAGCAGGAACCTCCGCCCATGATGGTGGGCGAGCGCACCAACGCCAACGGCAGCAAGAAGTTCAAACAGCTGCTAGAGCGCGAAGATTATGACGGTATCGTAGCCATGGGCAAGGAAGCGGTGGCTGAAGGCTCGCATATGATCGACGTCTGCTGCGCCTATGTGGGCCGGGACGAAGTCAAAGACACCATCGAAGTCATCACTCGGCTAAACCAGCAGGTCACCGTGCCGATCATGGTGGACTCCACGGAAGCTCCCGTCATTGAAGAGGCCTTGAAGCGCATCAGCGGCAAGCCTGTGATCAATTCCATTAATCTGGAAGACGGCGAAGAGCGCATGAAGAAAATCTGCCCCATGGCCAAGCGTTACGGTGCGGGCTTGATTGCGCTCACCATCGATGAGAAGGGCATGGCCAAAGACCGCGCCAAGAAGCTGGAAATCGCGGAGAGGATTTACAAGCTGGCCACGGAGAAGTACGGCATCCGGGGAGAAGACCTGTTTTTTGACACACTCACCTTTACGCTCGGAAGTGGCGACGCGGAGTTTAGGAACGCGGGCATTGAGACGATTGAGGCTATCCGCGAGATCAAGAAAAAACTTCCCAAAGTCAAAACCATTTTGGGGCTTTCCAACATTTCTTTCGGACTGGACCCGGATTCCCGCCATGTTTTAAACAGCGTTTTCCTGCACTATGCCATGGAGGCGGGGCTGGATTCGGCCATCGTGCACGCTTCCAAGATCATTCCGCTTTACAAGATTGACGAAGAAACCCGTGAGATTACGCGGCGGCTTGTTTTCAACGAATCCAAAGACGGCCTGGATCCGCTTCATGACTTCATCGCGCATTTTGAAAAGAGAAAAGGACTTGTCAAGAAAGAAATTGTGGCTGCTTCCTCCCGGCCCTTGGAAGAACGCTTGAAACACCGGATTATTGACGGGGACCGCAACGGGATGGATAATGATCTGGAGTCAGCGCTCAAAAAATACAAGCCGCTCGACATCATCAATACCCACCTGATGGACGGCATGAAAGTGGTGGGGGAACTGTTTGGATCGGGCAAAATGCAGCTGCCCTTTGTGCTCCAATCCGCCGAAGTCATGAAAAAGGCCGTGGCCTATCTGGAACCTTTAATGGATAAAGTGGCTGGAAGCGAAAAGGGGCGAATTGTGCTTGCCACCGTGAAAGGCGACGTGCATGACATCGGCAAAAATCTGGTGGACATCATCTTGACCAACAACGGCTACAAGGTCTTCAATTTGGGCATCAAGCAGTCCATCGAGTCCATCTTGAGCGCGGCTGAAGAGCATAAGGCGCATGCCATCGGTCTCTCCGGCCTGCTGGTGAAGTCCACACTTGTGATGAAGGAAGATTTGGAGGAAATGCGGCGTCGAGGTATTTCCATCCCGGTCATTTGCGGCGGAGCGGCCTTGACGAGGCAATATGTGGAGGAAAATCTTCGGGCGGTCTATGAAGGCCAGGTCTTTTATGGGCAGGATGCCTTCTCCGGGCTGCATGTGATGAATGAACTCACGCAGGGAAATAGCGGAGCAGCGCCTCAACCGAAAAAGGCCCGTCCTAAAACGTCAGTTGCCGTCGCGCAGGCTCCGGCGGTGCAGGTGCCCAAGAGATCGGATGTTTCCATCACAAATCCTATCCCGAAGCCGCCGTTCTGGGGTTACAAGATCCTCAAAAACATTCCGCTTTCCAAAATATACCCTTACATCAACAAAACTGCGCTTTTTAAAGGCCAATGGCAGTTCAAGCAGGCGGGTTTGTCGGACGCGGACTATGAAAAGATT
>MGUQ01000008.1:0-3618 GCA_001799975.1 Elusimicrobia bacterium RIFCSPLOWO2_01_FULL_54_10
GTCACGATGGGCAGCCACGCCACAGAAGTGGAACAGCAGTTGTTCAAAGACAACAAATATACGGATTATTTGTATCTGCACGGAATTTCCGTGGAAACCACAGAGGCCCTGGCGGAACTGGTGCACAAGATGATCCGGCAGGATTGGAGCTTGAATTCAGAGGACAGCGACGACGTGGAGGGGCTGTTTCACCAGAAGTACCGGGGTTCTCGCTACAGCTTTGGCTATCCGGCCTGCCCCAACCTGGAAGATCAGGAGAAACTCTTTAAGATTTTACCCGCCGAAAAAATTGGAATTGAACTGTCAGAAGAATATCAGCTCGTCCCGGAACAGTCTACCTCAGCCATTGTCGTCCACCACCCGCAGGCAAAATATTTCATAGTCTGATTGCCTTCCTCAGCGTATCGAGGGCCGTCAGCGCCGCCCGTTCCTGGATTTGAGCGCGGCCACCGTAGTTGAAATGCTTAGTGAATGTCTTCACTCCTGCCCTAGAAGCAACCCCAAAACAGACAGTTCCCACCGGTTTTTCCTTTGACCCACCCGAAGGTCCCGCAATTCCCGTCACTGACAAAGCCCAGTTTGAGCCGGAGCGTTTGAGGCATCCCAGTGCCATTTCCCGGGCCGTTTCTTCGCTCACCGCTCCAAATTTCTTCAGCGTTTGATGTTTGACGCCCAACAGATCAATTTTGGATGCATCGCTATAAGTGATCAGCCCGCGATGAAAATAATCCGAGCTGCCAGCAATCCGGGTAATCTTGGAGGCCAATAAGCCGCCGGTGCAGGATTCGGCCAGAGATAAAATGAGGCCTTTCTTCTTGAGCAGGCTCCCCACAACGCTTTCCAGAGTTTCCTCATCTTCCCCGTATATTTTATCGCCCAAAATCCCATAGAGCGCCTTTCGAATATCCGCGAGGACTTTGCGGTCTGCAGCGGAGGATTTGGATTGCACAGTCACTTTGACATCAATGATGGAACGGTGCGCCAGGATGCCGAAAATGACCGCAACCCCAGGCGAATTCCAGTTGCGTGAAATGACCGGTTCGATGACTTCATCGATTTCAGACTCCGGATAGCCAAAAATGTGAAGAACAAGGGTTTTGGAGAACACATTGGGTGATTTCTTCCTGAGAAAGGGCAGAACAGTGGAATCCATCATGGGCGCAAGTTCGGAAGGAGGGCCGGGGAGAAGAAACACCGTCTTGGCCTTCACAGGAATGATTTGTCCGGGCGCAGTGCCCACGGAGTTGATGATGGGAGATGCGCCCTTTAAGACATAAGCCTGCCGCGCATTTTCCGCCGCCATGGGCCGCCCCACAGCCTTAAACTTTGCCTGAATGCGATCCAATATCTTTTGGGAGAATATCAGGGGCTTCTTGAGAACTTTGGAAGCGCATTCACGGGTGAGGTCGTCAAAGGTGGGGCCTAACCCGCCGCTGCAAAGCACGACTGCGGAACGCTCCAAAGCGTCCTTTAAAGCGTGTTCCATGTCTGCCGCAACATCTCCGACCGTGGTGACTTGAGACAGAGAAAGCCCAATAGACGAAAGCTTCTCCGCAACTAATATGGAATTAGAATTGATTTTGTCCCGGAGAAGCTCAGTGCCGGAACAAATGAGTTCGATTCTGGGGCGGGAGTTAATGATAAAAACCGATCTTGTTGTCGCCGTCCAGAGGCGTTTGGATATTGATCTTGCCGAAGCGGGCCTCATATTTCTTCAAGTTGTCTTCGAGGGCCAGCAGGATCTTTTTGGCATGAGCGGGCGAAGTGATGATGCGGCTCCGCACTTTGGCTTTGGGCACCTGCGGCTGGAGAAAGATAAAATCCAGGATCATTTCTGTCTCCGAATGGGTGATGAGGGCCAAGTTTGAGTAGGTTCCCTGGGCGGTGGGCTCGTCGATCTCAATTTGGATCTGTCCTTGGGGTTTGGGTAAATTTGGGTCGTTCATTGAGATGCTCCTTCGGTTATGGGTGGCTTTGCGGGCATTTTCCAGGGTTCGTAAATCAGCAGGTACGCCAGGCAGATGAGCGCCCCGACCATCAGCGCGATGCCGCCCCAAAGGACGCCCACTTGGGACGCCTTTTTGCGGGCAGCCTTAATGTCTTCGGAATCATCCATTGGAAGGGGTTTCTACCCGTAGAGAACGGTCGCGACCGTTCTCTACGACTCCAGTTCGCTGTTCCAGTAAATGTTGTCGATGAAGCGCTGCCAGGAGGCCTTGATCTTGAAAGGCGCATGCAGAACAAGGGATTGGGCCCCTTTCCATCTGGGTTTGGAAGGCGCGGTCAGCAGCTTCATCCCGGCCTCCGAAGGGAGCCTGTCTCCTTTTTTCAGATTGCAGGGCACGCAGGATGTGACAATGTTGTCCCATGTAGACTGTCCGCCCCGGCACTTGGGCACAACATGCTCTAAGTTGAGGTCAGAGGTGGGGAACCGCTTGCCGCAATAGCAGCAGATGTAGCCGTAATGCTCATAGATGTTGCGGCGGGTGAACTTGATTTCAGAAACGGGGAGCTTGTCGTAGCGCTTGAGCGTGATGACGTCCGGGATGGCGATTCTAAATGAGGGGGTGTGGACGTAGCCCGAGGGATGGCTGTCAACCAGTTTGGACATCTCTTTCCAGTCAGAAAAATCGTAGGTTTTGTATTCCTGGTCCACCACGCGCGCGTGGTCCAAATAGAGAAGCGAAAGGGCCCTTTTCCAGCTGGTGATTTGGATGGCGTAGAAGCTGCGGTTTAAAACCAGAACATCGGAGCCCATGATGAAGTGTTTCTAATCTAACACTTTTCCCTGTGAGCGTCAATCCTTCTCAGGGTCGGTCCCGGGGTTGGGCACCGTGATTTTGGTGACCGGCTCGTTCCACCAGTTCACCCATTTGTGAAAAGCTGATTTTTCATCCTGCAAATCTGTGATGGGAGCCGCTTCATCCGCTTCCGAGATGAAAGGGATGTCAACCACGGAGGATTCAGCTGTGGGTTCCGCAGGGCGCGCGCTTTTGGGATTGAGATGTTTTTTGAGCTCGCCAATCAAGTCAGCCAGTTCGCCCACGTTTTTTTCCAGGCGTTCCCGCGCTTCGGTTCCCTTCTTGGAGCCGTCGGCGATTTTGTCCTTCAATTCCTGGTGCACCAGGCGGAATTCCACGGCATCGGACTTCAAATTCTGCAGGTCGATTTCTTTGACCTTTACGAACTCCTCAAGCTCAAGGAATTTCTTGGAAATCCGGCGGATTTCATGAGTGGAAGTTTCTTGAAGGCCTTTGACATGATCAGAGAGCATCTCCAGCTTTTCCGCGATCTTTTTCAGCTGGTCCGACGAAACATCCATCGATTGAGGATGTTGTTCCGAACGGAATCTGGGCTCCCGGGCCGCCGACTCAGTGGCCAGGCTGTTTTTGAGAAATTCGATCCTGGCGGACCAGTCGGAAGTGTAGCGGGACAGAGATTTTTTTGTCGTAGACATCATGCACCTCCCTTCACTTCTTAATTCTGGGCACGCCCCGGAGTGAGAAAACAATCACGGTGCGGTTCAGGTACTTCCATATCGTGCCGGCAAAGCCAAGCGGAGGGGCCGGGACGGGCGGTTCAGAGGCTTCTTCCACGACGGCCTCGACCCGTTCCAGG
>MGUQ01000008.1:3639-8457 GCA_001799975.1 Elusimicrobia bacterium RIFCSPLOWO2_01_FULL_54_10
CGCGGTCCTGGTTGATTTGCGTGGATATTTCCTGGGTCAGCCTTTTCCGTTCTTCTTGGAGGGATTCAAAGGCCCGACTGGTTTTGAGCTCGGTGTCCGTGATGATTTTTTCAAATTCCTTTCGTGTGGCCTGGATTTCCGCCTCGGCCCTTTGACGTTCGTTCGCGAGCTCGCGCTCCATTTCGCGAATGGAGGAGAGGGCCGCAGACAGGGCGGAATCCTTCTGGGCGAGCTCAACCCGGGCGGCTTCCCGTTCCTGGCTGATCTCTTCTTCGATGCCGGCCAGGTCTTTCACCATGGATTCGCGGATGGAGCTGAGCTCCCGTTGAGTCAAATCAGCCTTGAGCTTCATCTCGTCCTGGAAATGGCGGTCGGCCTGCTTCAAAAGTTCAGTCTTTTCGCGCTCAAAGCGCTCTTCCATCTTCATTTCCAGTTGAATCATTTCAGCCTTGAATGCCGCAATTTCTTGATCTTTGCGCACCATAATATTTTGCATCTGCTGGTCGGCGGAATGCCTGTCTTTATCGAACTGGCTGCGGAGGCGCAGTTCCAAAGAAACCAGCTCCCGTTTGAGCGCTTCAGCTTCGTTATGGCGGTCCTTCAAGGCCTCCCGCAGGGAACTTTCAGCCTGGCGCCATTCTTCCGAGCGCCGGGTCCAGTCGGACTGGTACTTTGAATATTGTTTTTCCAGCATGTCCTTTTCTTGGGTGAGTTTCTGGGCTTGGTTTTCATGCTGAACCGAGAGATTTTTAAGTTCCTGCTCGCGCAGGCCCCAGCTGTTTTCCTTTCGTTCCCATTCCATCACCTGTTTTCTCAAGGATTCGGCTTCAGCGCCCACCTGGGAGAACTGGACCTGCAATTGGTCCTTCATTTGGCGCAGATTTTGGAAATCTCTCTGGATGTCTCCGATTTGGATTTGCCAGTTCCGTTCCTTTTCCTGCGCCTGGCGCGTGGAAGATTCCTGCGCGGCGCGCACCTGCGAATCAATCATGGCCAGCTGGGCTTTCAAGGCGATGAGCTCGCGCTCGCGGTTGTCCAGCCTTTCCAATATCTGCCGCTTTTCCATGCTCCATTCGTCGCGGGAGGAATCAAATTTGACGTCCAGCTTTTTGCGCTCCAAGTCAAGCGCATGGGCGCTGTCCTCTTGGACGCGCCGGACCTGCGACTGGGCTTCCAGTGAGGCCGCGCGAAGCTGTGAAAGCTCTTCCTCTTTTTGGCGCACCAGGGAATTGAGGGACGCTTTTTCTTCAATCCATTTTTTCTCGAGGTCCCGGAACCGCAGTTCGAGCTGGGTTTCAGCCTGGGAAGTCTCGGAATCCCGCATTTCCATCTGCTTTTTCAGGTTGATGACCCAGGTTTCACGCTCTTCGTTGAGCCGTCGCTCCAGTTCCTTGACGCGTTCTTCAGCTTTGAGCCGGCCGTCTTCCAGCTCCTGTTCGCGGCGGGCGATGCGGGATTTTTCCTGCATCTCTTTCAAAGACTGCTCCATTCTTAAAGACAGAGATTCCTCTTCGCGCGCCTTGATGACGAGCGTGAGGGCCTTTTCTTTTTCTTCCTTGATCTTCAAATCCATTTCCGCAACCGTGCGCTCCAGTTTGCGCTTGGTTTCTTCCAGTTCCTTGTTCTGCTCTTCCAGTTTGCGGGCCTGGTCATTGGAAGCATCCGATGCGCCGGCAGGCGGGGGAAAAGAACCTGGCCGGGACGGCATGCCGGACGGCGGAGCCGCCGGGGGCATGGAGGGCGCGCGCATGCCGGGAGGAGCCATGGGAGTTTTCATTGAAGGGGCCATAGGGGGTTTCATTCCCGCCGGGGGGAGGGGCGGGGGAAATCTTTTGGGATTCATTTCGTCAGCCATGATGGAGCTCCTTTTTCATCGCTATCCCCCGATGTGTTTGCGAATAAAATCATTGGTCGGATCCAGCTCGAGCGCCTTGCGGAATGCCCGGATGGCGTCCGTATGCTGGCCCAGCTTTTCAAAAATCAGTCCCTGCATCTGGTGCGCCACGGGGGAATCCGGGTCAATCTGCACGGCCCGGCTGAAATGGGCCAGGGCTTCGCGGTAATTGGCCGCGGCGAAGGCGGCAAAGCCGGTTTCCATGAACGAACGGGCTTCAAAGGACTTTCCTCTCAAGTTTTGAATCGTGTTTTCCGCTCCGCCCAGTATCTTCTCCACGCGTTCCGCTTCGCCTTCGGCTTTGGAAAGCAGATTCTCGTTATCCCTGCGCTGCTTGTCATAGGCCTTCTTGGTTTCCAAAAGGGTTTGCTGGAGGTCTTTGATTTTAGCTTTGGCGTGCGGGTCTTCTTCCTTGGGCATGTCCTCCAATTTCTTTTCCCATCGCTCGATTTCACTTTTTAAGTCTTCCGGAGAGATTAAAATGGGTTTCTTGATTGCGGCCTCAATTTCGGCAGCAGCTTTTTCGAGCGCCTGGAGCTCTTCGCGCTTGCGGTGGGCCATGGACTGGGCGCCGGATTCTTCATGGGCCAGGAGCGCCTTGATTTCCTTCACCCGTGCCTGGAGCGTTCTCTTCAGTTCAGCAATGGCTTTTTCATGTCCGGATGTTTCTTCCTTGGCTTGCTCTTTATACTTGTCGATTTCAGCGGCAAGGCGTTCCCGCTCCGTTGCGGTAGATTGGTTTTTCCGCTTGAGTTCCCTCTCCCGGTCCTCAACTTTCCGTTTAAGTTCGGCCAGCTTGGTTTCAAACGGCCGCCGCGACCAGAGGATTTCCCGGTCGCGCTTTTGTTTTTCAATGGCCACCTGGGTTTCCCGCAGGGAGATCTGGACCTTGAGCCGTTCAATGGAACGGTCCAAACTGCGGGATTCTTCGGCCAGACGGACCTTTTCATCCTTGAGCTTGTTCTCCCAGCGCTCTTCTTCAGTCTGTATTTCTGTCTTTTGCTTCTTAAAATCGTTCAGGCAGTTGTAATACTTCTGTTGAAGCCCCACCAGCTCCTCATTGAGCGCGGCAATTTCTTCGCCGTGCTTCTGCACCTTGCGGTCCAAGCCCGTGCGCTCCTCTTCAAGTTCGGCTTGCAGGCGGTGGATTTCCGTCTCAATGGCCTGCTGCTCTTTTTGCCACTTGAGCTGTTCCTTCTCCGTTTCAAGCCGGACGGTTTCATTCCAGAGGTTGAGCTTGTGGGTCAGCTCCTGCAGTTCCGCGCCCTTGGCAGACACGGCCTGGGACTGGGCGAGGGTTTCTTCCTGGATTTGGCGGGACAGAGATTTAACGCGGGTTTCAAGTTTGGTCTTGATCTCCAGAATTTCACTGGAGCGGGCATGCTGCTCGCTCGAAAGGGTTTCCCGCTGCAGGCGGATTTTTTCCTGCGTGGAGGCAAGCTCCTCCTCTTTGGCGTGCAGGGTGGTTTCCACCGTGGCGCGTTCCTTTTGAAGGCGGGTTTCCAGGGCATTCTGCCAGTCCATAAGCCGAGCCCGCTCCGTGTCAATTTCCTTCTTATGGGCTTCGAAAGCCAGGTTCCTCTGGATTTCGCGCTGGCTTAAGTCCCGGGACAGGGCGGCAATTTCCATTTCCTTGACCTTGACCTGCTGTTCCGAGCGCTTGCGCTCCAGGTCTATCTTCTTTTCATGTTCCGAGATCTCCGCTTCCAGGGCCGAGCGGGTGTTGGAGAACTCGCTTTCCATCCGCGAGGATTCCTGTTGGGCGGTTTCTTCTTCCTGAGCGGAGCGTGTGAGAATGTCTTTGATCTGCAGCTCCAGGTCTTTCAGGCGGATTTCGGAAGAATTGCGCTCATCCTGGATGACTTTTTGCAGACTTTGAATTTTCTCGCCGGTAGTTTTGCGGTATTCTTCAAAATTTTTGTCCGACTTTTCCCAGTCCGAGCGGAACGCGGCCTCTTTCAGGGCCAGCTCATTCTTGAGCGCGGATATTTCGGAGTCTTTGGAGGCCAGAACTTGCGGCCAGCGTTGGCTATCACGCTCCAGTTCGTTCCTCGCGGCGGTGAGGCGGTCTTTGAGCTCGGTCTTCTGGCCGGTAATGTCGGACTCGAGCTCTGAGCGCTCCTTGCGCGAAAGGGCCAGGAACTCGTCCAGCTTCTTTTGGGCCTGGAACGCGTCTTCGGCGCTCGCTTTGATCCTTTGCGAGTAGTCAGTCTGCGCCTTGGCGCGAAGGGTTTCCAGGTTCTCCCTGGATTTTTCAAATTCAGTTTCAGCCTGGGCCCGTCTCCGGGCGAATTCAGAAAGTGTGGAGCCCAGTTTATGTTCAGCCTGTTCAATTTCCTTCTGCAGGCTTTCCGCCTGTGCTCCCCGTTCTGCGGCGGCCCGGGTCCAAATCATTTTTTGGGATTCATATTCTTTTTTGACGGCGGCAAGCTCATCAAGCAGCGACTTTTGTTCAGTTTGCCAGGAACCGTCCAGAGCGTGATGCTTTTCCTCAAAATGCGCCTTTTCTTTTTCATAATGCTCTTTGAGGCGGGCCAGCGCGTCTTCTTTTTGCGCCAGATCCTGCTCCAAAGCCATCCGTTCCTTGTGGGCTTCCTTCTGTAGCGCTACGATCTGCCGTTCGTATTCGGCTTTTTCGGCCTCGGACTTTTCCTGATAAATTTTCCGTTCCTGCGCGGCTTTTTCCCGGATGCTTTCCAGCGAGCTGCGCGCCTCAGATTCCTGCTTTTCGTAATGTTCCATCGAGCCGCGGAACTTTTCCGCTTCTTCCGCCACTTTGGAACGGACTTCCGCCAGCTGAGTTTCCAGAACCGCCTTCTCCTGTTTGTGGCGGGCCTGCGTGGTTTTCCAGCCGGACTCGGCTTCCTTGGGCAAGCGGGCGATTTCCTGCTCAATCTCTCCGGCCTGGGCCGCGAGTGATCTGA
>MGUQ01000008.1:8464-9847 GCA_001799975.1 Elusimicrobia bacterium RIFCSPLOWO2_01_FULL_54_10
TTTCTTTCAGCCAGTTTTCCCGTGCGGCAACGGCGCGCGCCTCGGCCTTTTGGGCTTCAGTGGAGAGGTGGTCCTCAATTTCTTTCAGTTCTTTGTAATGGGTTTCCTGGTGGGATGCCTGCTGGGTTTGCAGCCGGGAGAGGACGTCCTCCTTAGTGTGCACCAGCTTGCTGCGGATGGACCTCTCTTGATCCAGGCGGTTTTTCAAATCCTGGAGCTGGTTTTTCAGAGGCTGGATTTCGAAAAGCAGCTGGTCTTCCTGTTTTTTCAAAGCCTGCTCCAGCACGGACTGCTCCCGCATGAGCTCGGCTTTCTTGTCAGAAATCTTTTGGTTCTTTTCCGCGGCGGTTTTGAGAAGCTGTTCCTTTTCCTGGCGGGACTTCTCTTCAATTTCGGTCAGCCGGGAGCCGATTTCATCCTTCTTTTTTTCCAGCTCACGGGCGAAAGCCTCGCGCTTGGACTTCATTTCTTCGGCATTGCGCGTCATTTGGCCCTTTAACGAGTTGATCATCTCGTCGCGCTTGGCCAGCTCCTTGCGGTGATGATCCCGCTCCTCTTCCAGGGTATGGCCGGAGAGCTTTAGCTTTTCCATCAGGTCCAGGCGCTGATTATCCGCTTCCGCCTTCTTTTCCTTAAATTCTTCCTCCAGCTGCTTTTTACGGACGGAGGACTGCATGTCGAGCTGCTGGAGTTCGGAAAGTTTGTCTTCCACCGCTTTCTGTCCGGTCCGGATTTCTTCGTCCAGCCGGTGTTCAAGATAAGAAATTTTTGACGCGGCTTCGTTCTGGAGTTTCTTTAAGCTCCCTTCAGTTTTTTCAGAGTCCACTTTGAACTGGGAGTCCAGAAGCATGAGCTCCACCCGGAGTTTTTCCGCAAGTTCCGAGCGGCTTTTCAAATCTGAGCCGTTTTGGTCCTTCATGCGCTTGATTTCGCCCTCGAGGGCCTTCAGTTTGGCCTCGGCGCGGCCGCGGGCCGTGGTGATCTCATCTTCTTTGGCTTTCAGGGCCAGGCGGATCATGGATTCTTTGCGGTCATGCTCCAGCTTGATGGCCCGCAGCTCTGATTCTCTAAGGGAAAGCTCTTCCTGCCATCGTTGGCGCTCGAGGCCAATCTGCTGCTCAAGCGTCTGGATTTTGTTCTCCCAAGTCTGGCTGGACTGATACAAATCCTGCTGCAGTTTCTGTTCCTGGGTTTTGCGGTTTGCGTCTTTAAGCTCAAGCTGGGTTTTCAGAGCCACAATCTCTTCGTTTTCGGCCTGGATCTTTTCGGCCCATTGCTTCTGTTCAATCTGGATTTGATCTGAGAGGCGGGCAATCTGGCTTTTAAGCGCAACGAGGGATTTTTGGAGGTCATGCTCTTTGCGCTTGCGCTCAAGCTCTTTTT
>MGUQ01000008.1:9853-10188 GCA_001799975.1 Elusimicrobia bacterium RIFCSPLOWO2_01_FULL_54_10
TTTTGAAATCGGATGTTTTGACGTACTCCGTCTTGATTTGTTCCTGTTCCTGCAGTTCGGACTGGAGCTCGAGGTTTTCCTTCTTGAGCGTGGCGTCGAGCATTTCTATTTCTGCTTCGTATTCTTTCTGTACCTTGTAAAACTTGGCGCGTTCCTGCTCCAGCATGGCCTGGGCCTGGGAATCGGAATGCGCCAGCTGGGCAAACAGACGGATGCGTTCTTCGGATTTCTTCCTGAATTCTTCTTCGAGGGCCTTGCGGCTTTGAGTGAGCTCTTCGGTGAGCTCGGAAAGCTTGCGCCGGGCGTCGTCCTGCTGCTGAACGGGGGCTGAAGCC
>MGUQ01000008.1:10210-10477 GCA_001799975.1 Elusimicrobia bacterium RIFCSPLOWO2_01_FULL_54_10
TTCTCGCGCTCTGCTTGAACTGTTCCACCCATTGGGCCAGCTCCCGGTCGTTGGGGGCCAGGGAGAGAGCATATTCATAGTGCTGGAGAGCTTCCGGCTGCATGCCTAAGCCGTAATAGCAATGCCCGAGAAGCTGCCAGGCCTGCACATGGCCAGCGTCCAGCTGGGTGGCATATTGAAGATAGGGGATGGCGTCCTGATACTTCTGCTCTGAGTAGAGCTGGGAGCCGTAAGCGAAATGGGTTTCCGCCTCCTGGTTTTGTCCGG
>MGUQ01000008.1:10496-11481 GCA_001799975.1 Elusimicrobia bacterium RIFCSPLOWO2_01_FULL_54_10
GTCTTCCGGGAGATTCGGGGACAAAGGCGATGTGGCGTCTTCGGAATCGAAGACTGAGATCTTCTTTTTCTCACGAACAGTGATTTTGCCTTCGCTTTCAAGGCGCTTCACCACGGTCATGATGGCTTGCCGTTCCTGTTCAATCTGGTCCTCCGAGACGGGTCTTCCGTATTCCATTTCTTCCTTTAACAGAGCGGCGCCGCCCTGGGACATGTTGGTCATGAACTTGTTCAACATTTCAGGGCTGGCAGTCTTCAGCGCTCGGGCGAGCTGCTCGGTCTTCAACTCGCGGATGATCGGCTGTATGGCCAGGTCAGGGAACTTCAGAGTATCCTCAAACAACAGGATGCTCGAACGAACTTTGTCGTAAAGCTGGGGTCGGTGGTTCATCAAGTATTCTAGTATATTGTCCCGGATTTTGTAATCCACTTCGTCCAGAATTCGGATGAGGTTGTCCACCCCGCCCACAAGGAAGTCGATCTTTGCCTTTATGTTTTCGTCCACCATGCGGACCTGCTCTTCCGTGGCCTGGCGGAGCGCTCCCGATTCTGCCGCCACTTTCGTCTGGATTTCGGGGGGGAGCTCCGCGTAAATGGCGCGGACGAGTTCGGGTTTCAGGTAGGACAGAATGAGGGCGATCACCTGCGGGGGTTCCTTGCGGAACACACCCAGCAAACGCTTCAGATTTTCCTCATTGATATATTCAAACGGCGCGTATTTTTTACCCACTTCGTCCTCACCCCCCTCTGTTTTCCCTGCTGCGATTTCTTCGGGCGTCAGGCCGCCTGCTCCTCCGCCTTCTCCTGAGCCTTCTTGTTCACCCTGGTTTTCCGATTCCATTTTTACTTCGATGCCGCCTTTTTCTTTCATGGCGGTGATGTAGTTCTTAAAAAAGCTGGTGAGCGGCAGGAAAAGCCAGAGCAGGAGCAGGAGAAAGAGGAACAGCAGGCCCGCGAACAGGAAATTCTTGGGGTCGCGCCCCATG
>MGUQ01000008.1:11500-23670 GCA_001799975.1 Elusimicrobia bacterium RIFCSPLOWO2_01_FULL_54_10
CGGGAATGAATTTGAGCTCGCTCTCGGCCAGGTCCGTCATGGCGGTGACAGCCTTACGGGCTTCGGGTTCCTTATCTTTGAGCTTTTCGTTATAGAAGATCACAACCGAGCGGTTTTTGGCGGTGATTTTGAAATTGACCTGCTGCTGGGCTTTCTGTTGTTCCGCTCTCTGGCTTTCCGTGTTGTCCGGCTCTTTCTCCTTGGCTACGTTTTTGGGCGCGGGAACCCCGGGAAGAAGAAACTTGGTTTCGCCGAGGGGGTTTTCATCCTTTTTCTGGGTTTTCTCGCCGGAACCTTCCTTCCGCAGCACCTGTTTCAAGAGAGAAAGGGTGACGGAGGCCTTCACTTCCGACTGGTCCGGCCCGAAGATTTTGCCCAGGATGCTCTGAACCTGGGCCTCGAGGTCCTTTTCCATGGTGCGCTGTTTTTCAAGCAGCTCAGTTTCGTTTGGGCCGTTTTCGGAATCCGCTGAGAATGTCTGAAGGGGGAACAAACAAAAAGCCGCCCCAACCCCCAGGGTTAGGAAGGATTTTAACGCCGGGGATTTCATGGGATCTGTTGGAGGTATTGCTGGATGACAGTATCTGCGGGATCCAGCTCGCTGGCTTTCTGCCAGACTTCCTTGGCTTTGTCCTTCTGCTCGATCAGGAAGAAGCAGGAACCCAGGCGCTTCAAGGCTTCCACGTTCTGAGGGTCCAGGTCCAGGACTTCCTGGAGCAGGATGATGGCCTTGTCGTATTTGGCGTCGTAAATGGACTGGAGGGCGTCATAATTCTTCTGGTCGATATAAGAGAAGCCCTTTCTCTTCTGGTCCAGCCGCTCGGTGAGTTTTTCGCGGGATTCTTTCTCGATGCGGTTCAAAAGCTGAAGGAGTTTCTCGTTGGTGGGGTCTTTTTCAAGGTATGCGTAGCGCAGAGCGTTGATAGCGCTCTTGGTGTCTCCTTTCATGTAGTCGTTGACGGCGCGGCGGATGATGTTGGGCACTTCGCCGTCGCCCACGGCGGAGGGGAGAGTGGTCACCACGGTGGACAAACGGCCGGAGAGCACCCTCACGTCGTTGTTGGTGGGGTCGATGTCCAGCGATCGGTTCATACGGTCCATTCCCAGCATAAAATTCCCTTGCGTGTAAGCGGCCACGCCTTCCTGATAAAGACGGCGCGCCGTGTTCTCGCGACGGGCGATCACGGACTTGCCGAACTTAAAGCTCGCCCCCATTCTTGTCGAAACACCGAAATCTGTCAAGCCCTGCGCCATGTCCAGGGTCATGCTGCGGATTTTGAAGCCCAGGCCGAAGCTGGACCCCCGCAGTTCAGGGTTGCCTTCCACCCCGGCCCGCAGCACCACGAACCGCCACACCCAGTATTCCGTGCCCAGGTTCCATTCCATGACGTTGCGGGAGAAGTTCTGGGTGACATCCAGGGCCAGGATCATGCGGTCTTTCAGCCCTTTATAGGAATTGCCCACCTTGACCAGCAAGGGCAGGTTGTCGTCGGTGTCCCCAGTCTTTAAGGCAAAAATGTTCTGGAATCCGAAGGCCAGCTTGTATTTATCGTTGCCGGTGAGCGGATGGGAAATGACGGCTGCGTCCGCCGTCATAAAGGAATCGTTGGAGCTGTCCAGCTGGCGGGTGATCTGTTTCAAGGACATGCCCACGGCCAGGGTGTCGAGCACCTTTTTGCCGAAGCCGAAGGTGTAGGCGCTCTCTGCGGCGCCAAAATCGCCTTCTTCTTCCAGCTCGATGATTTCTCCGGCCGCGTTCCTTTCGATGGAGACCTTTTCAAAGCCTCCGGACTTAAGCTGGGTCATGTTGATGCCCCACACCCAGCCCTTGTTGGTGGGGTGCACATAGCTCAAAGTGGTCATGTTGGTCTGCTCCACCAGGGTGGCCTGCATGACGACCAGCTCCTTCTTTTCCAGCTGGGTCATGCCTGCGGGGTTCGAATAAACGCTTGTTGCATCGTCGGAGACTGCAAAGAACGCCCGGCCCATGGCGAGCGACCTTGCGCCTGCGCCGAACGACATGAACTGGGCCACCTGGCCGCCCGTGTCCTTGGCATGGAGCGGAGCCAAGGTCAAAAGGGTCGCGGCAAGGAGGAACCCGTTAAATTTTTTCAATGAATGACCCCGATTTTGCGGATGGCCCTGGCGGGCTGATCGCCGTCCACGGTGACCTGGCAGACATAGCCGCCTTTGGCCACTTTCTGGCCCGTTTCATCCGTTCCGTCCCAGGAAATCCTATTTTGACCCTGCCGGGCTCCGGTGTCTCCGGGAGCGAAAACAAATTCCCGCACCCGGTAACCGAAAAGGTCGTAGATGCGCACTTTGACAGGCAAGTCCTGGGGGAGCTCATAGGCGATGAAGGTGGCTTCCGACCTGGAGTTGAAGGGATTGGGGTAGTTGGTGAGGCCTTCGAGGAGACTTCCCCGCTCGCCCACGGCAAACAAGGCCCCGCTCGTTAAGAGGGCCAGTGCCGCCAGAATGAACCACCTGTTTTTCATTCCATCTCCCTTTTCTCAAACAAAAAACCGACGGTATCCACAGGATTCGTCGGTTATGAGTTGCCAAAATAGGGCTGAGATTTCTCCCCCCTTTGTATGCTTCGGCAACCCGGCCGACTTTCCTCTCTCGAGGTTAAGTCCCGTCTCCGCGACCAGCGGAGCCCCTTGCGGGGGGCTTTGCGTCCTCCGATTTCTCGGAGTTTGCCTTTATCGGTCTTTTGTCAAAGATCTTTGTTCCTTTCCGTCGGTTTTTTAGGGCTTTCCAAGCAATAAAAAAAGCCGCCGGAACGACAAGCCGGTGGCTCCATTGAAATGAATCTGACTACTATGGAAAGCCCCCGACTTACCCAACAAATTTAACAGGGGAACGGGGTTTTGTCAAGGGTAAAATCTCCCCGTCTAAAAATACATTAAAAAGACCATTCTATAGGCTATTTGATAGTACTTTAACGAGTTTTTTGTGGATGTTTGGATTGGACGCCAAAGTCTGTGCCGGAAGGCTCACATTGACCCGTCCTCCCCTGAAGTTGGTCACCCTTCCGCCAGCCTCAGCCACGATGAGGGAACCCGCCGCCATGTCCCAGGGTTTCAAGTTGAACTCCCAATAGCCCTCAAAGCGTCCGCAGGCCACATAAGCCAGGTCGATGGCGGCAGCACCCAGCCGTCGGACGCCGCGGCATTTCTGCATGAAGGCCTGCACGAACTTCAGATAATATTTTGCCTTCTTTTGGCGGTCATACGGGAAGCCGGTGACCAGCAAACTGTCTATGAGGGAGCCAGTTTTGGAGACATGAATCCTCTTGCCGTTTAAAAATGCCCCCTTGCCTTTCTCCGCGAAAAAGAGCTCACTCAGCACAGGATTATAGATTCCACCTATGACGATTTCGCCTTGATATTCCAATCCGATTGAGACACAAAAGAAGGGGATATTATGGGCAAAGTTCGTGGTGCCGTCCAGGGGATCGATGATCCAACGATAGGGAGAGCGGCTTTTTACGGCGTCTTGCTCTTCTGTGAGAAGCCCGTGGTCCGGGAAAGCTTTGAGGATGATTTTGCGGATGGCGCGGTCGGCGGCCATGTCGGTTTCGGTGACCAGGCTCACGGCGGATTTCTTGCGGATGCTGTGGGTTTTGCCGTAGCCATTTTTGATGATTTTTCCGCCGGCTTTGAGACAAGTGAACAAAGTGAATTTCAGTTTGGGGTTCATAAGTGTCCTTTACGATAGTATTTTAAAATGGCTTGAGCGAGATGCTGAGTCGTGGGTTTTTTTGCGACGATGGCAGGCTTCCAGCCATGCGACAAAAGCGCTTGCGTGGTTATGGGGCCGATGCTGGCCGCGGTGATCTGTTTGTGCGGAATGCGGCCCGCGGCTTTGAAAAAATTGTGCACGGTGGAAGCGGATGTGAAGGTGACGCAATCGACAGCGCTTTTAAGTGCCTTCCGCAGCTGCGCTGCCCCCCGGGCGTCAAGGACGGTTTTATAGGTTTCGGGCGCGTCCACTGCAGCGCCGCGGCGACGGAGCTCCCGTGGAAGGATCTCACGCGCGTCTTTCGCCCTGGGAATTAAAATTCTTTTTCCTCGCACGGACGGCATGGTCTTCAAGATCGATTCCGCCACAAAATTTTTGGACATCAGGGTCACTTTAATCCCCAGTTTTTTCATGGAAGCGGCTGTCCCCGGCCCGATGGCGCAGGTTTTACTGCGCACCGGTTTGCGGCGGAGCCTTTTGGCGAAGCTTTCGACGGCATTGGCGCTGGTGAAAATGAGCCAGTCGTAGCTCTCAAGTTTCCGCACCGCCCGATCAAGCGGTTTATAACTGGCGGGAGCGGCAATGAGGATGGTGGGGCAAATCAAAACCCGGGCGCCCATGCGTCGAAGAGCGCCTGCAAAACCGGAGGCTTGCCCTCTGGCGCGGGTGACGGCGATGAAAACGCCTTTAAGGGCGGCCATGTAAAATGCGGGCCAAACGGGCGAAATCATCGACGGAAAATGTCTCGGCGCGGGCTGTGGGTGAAAGTCCGCAGCGCAGGAGGGCCGAGCGCGCGGATTCTGCCGAAATTTTAAGCGAGTTGGCCAGTGAATTGGCTGCCATCTTGCGCCTCTGGGCAAAGGCGGCCTTGGCGGTGGCAAAGAAAATGCCTTCCTCATCAGGCGCAAAGCGAGGCTCGGCAAGGGGTTTCAGCCGAATGACGCTGGACATTACTTTGGGCGGCGGCTTGAAAGCGCCGGGGGCCACATTGAAGGTTTTTTCCGCCGAGCTGCGCGACTGCACGCTAACAGTGAGCACGCTGTAGTCTTTGCTCCCGGGAGCAGAACAGATGCGGTCGGCCACTTCTTTTTGCACCATGAAAACGGCCAGATCCCAGCCGGACCACTCCAGAATTTTTTGCAGGATGGGAGAGGTGACCGCATAGGGCAAGTTGCCGATGATTTTAATTTTGCCGTTCAAGTCGCCCAAGTCCTGCGGCAGTTTCATGTCCAGAAAATCGGAGTGGATGACGCGGAAGCTGGCATGGGCTGCCCATTTTTTTGAGAGGGTTTCGGCAAGCAGGCTGTCGATTTCCACGACGGTCAGGCGTGCATTTTCCCGCAGGAGAATGTCCGTGAGAATGCCGCGCCCCGGCCCGATTTCGAGCACGGAGTCTCCGGGTTTGATGCCCAGCTCCCCCACGATTTTTTGCGCAATCGAGGACTGCACGAGAAAGTTCTGGCTATACCGCGTTCCCATATTTATTATCATAGAATAAATGAGAAACCTTCCAAAACTCCTTCCCTGCCTTGTCCTCT
Source organism: Elusimicrobia bacterium RIFCSPLOWO2_01_FULL_54_10 (assembly GCA_001799975.1). GTDB lineage: Bacteria > Elusimicrobiota > Elusimicrobia > 2-02-FULL-39-32 > 2-02-FULL-39-32 > 2-01-FULL-60-11. The sequence continues at coordinate 16,786 of MGUQ01000008.1, forward strand.
TGCTTGTAGCCGCGGGCCGCAAGAAAATCGAAGTGACGCCCCCCATTCCGCAAACGCATTATTTTGAGTGCCGTCCGGGAACTTCCATTCTTTATTCTGAGCGACGGAGGAAATTTTTGCAAGGAGACTGGCGGGACACCGGCCGCACCCTCCGTCTGGAAGCCTTGGACGCGGCCAAAGGCAAAAACCTCGAACTTAATTTTATGGGTGAAATTACCTCGGGATCCCAACCCGAGGAGAAGCTTTTTGTGACAATAATACTCACGCCTTCCCAGGTGGAGTTCATTGAGGACGGCTCCCGCGTGATTGCCAGCCTCCCCCTGCGCACGGGGGACTGGGCGGGAGACTATCAGACGGTCACGCTCCAAAAAACTCTGGAAACTTCCACGGGCACCTTCAGGCACTGCCTGGAAATTCGGGGGGGAGCAGAATCCTTTGTTTTTGCGCCTTATACCGGCCTGGTTCAGTGGCTCAGGCAAGACCAGGAATGGACTGTGAAGGGCACCCGGGCGCCGCGCGGCTCAAAGCATGTGAGATTGCGCGATTCCGACCGCGCTCAAATTGAAAAACTGGCCAGTGATTTCTGCAAAAGATATCAGGTGAATTTTGAAAGGTTTTTAAGCGCGGACGAAATGGCGGGAAGCACTGAGCAGGTGCTCTGCCGCTTTCTCATTTCCCGTCCGGACCCTGAAGCTGGAGGCGGGAAGCATTTTGAGGTGGAAGAGAGGATTTATCTGCGAGGAGTTTTTGGAGCCGAGACCCTGTGGGGAGAATCAGAGCCAAAAGCGCCATAAGGCTGAGCGCCGTCCCGATCCCAAAGGATATCGGGCGGAAGACAAAAATCGCTTCGCGCGAATTTGCAGGGACATTCACATAGATCAAGCCGTCATCCGTCGGTAAAATCCCTCCTTTTTTGCCGTCCAGAAAAACCTGCCATCCGGGATAAAAACTGTCCGCCCAATGAAGCCGGGTCGCCTTTTCGACGATCGGCAGGCTCAGAGACAGTCTGGTTTCGCTTTCAAAAACAGGCTTGAGCGCCCTGGAGCTTGAAGCGGGCGAAATGGGATCTTCGGCGTCGTAAAGCGCCAGGCGGGGCAGGCAAGTGGAAACAATCACGGAAGCGAATTTCCGCTCCCCTTCTTTTCGAAACACGCAGAGAATTTTTGACGCGGACATCTGCATCCAATCGGAAAAACCATCGGGAGAGCCGAGGCTTTTTGCCAGCGATTCGGCTCGCAGGCGTGTTTCCGCCGATCCATAACCCGAATTGGACCGGATGTGATAAGGGAGCGAGAGGTTGGGAACCAGAGCCAATTGAGCTTCCCTCCAGTCCTGGGCCGTGGTGAGCTGGACATAGCCTTTCCCAATATGCGAAATCCTTGGGAGGGGGTCTCTGATCAGGAGACGGTCCACGGTCGGCGTCCTCAGACTGAAAAACTCCGCCTGAACGATGCCAAACGGGCTTTTTGACGCGAACAAAAACAATTCTGCTAAGACAAGAACGGTCATCGCGCGTTTTAGAGGAACATTCAGGTATCCCAGTCCGCGCGCGGCCAGAAACGCGAGCGCGGGGACCAGAAGACAAAGCCACTGGGCAGGAAAGCGGAAGAACTTCAAACCCGGCATAATTTTCCAAAGCGCGTTGTATCCGGGCAAATGTGTTCCGAATGATAACACCGCCGACGCCAACGCAACGCCCAGCCAGAATTTTGTTGCGGGATCCTTGCTTCGGAAGATGCCCAACACCCCGAGGACAAGGCACAAGATGCCGACATAAAAACCGGTGATGGTGGGGTCTCCGTCGACATCAAAACCGCTCCAGCTCCACAGGGGCTGGATGAGGAAGCGGGCCAACTGCGCGGGCGGCTCTGAAAAATGCATGGCCTTCTCGAATGTGAGTCCGTCTGCCCGCGGAGAATTGAGGACGCTTTCAATGAACGGCAGCGCCTGCACGGCAGAGAGCAAGGCAAGGGAAAGAAATGTCCAGCCCCATCTTTTTGCCGGGAAAGCATTGCGCTCTCTGGAAAAAAACCGTTTGTAGACGTCCCACCAGATTGCCAGAAGCAGGGACGCATAGACAAAAAACGGATTGCCGGAAAGGAACTGCAGGCAGAAAGCCATGACGGCGAGGGCAGCCGCAAAGCGCCAGTCTGCCGGAGGTTTTTGAACGAACATCAGGACGGGGAGAATCCACGTGATCCCCGCAAAATGGTTAAAATAAGCCCCGTGAAGAAAAAAGAATCCGTTGAAGCTTAAGATGACCGAAAAAAGCAGCGATCCGGCCCGGCCCAAGTTCATGGCGCGGGCGGCAAGAAATCCCATGAAGCCTGCAAGGAAAAAGTGAAGGAGCAAAAAAATGCGGTTTGCGTCCACAATCCCGAGGAACCTGAACAGAAGGGCGGACGGATAGAAAATGCCTTCCCGCATGTTGGCTAAAAAAGGCACGCCGGCGTGAAGATAAGGATTCCAGAGAGGGAACTGACCGCGCTGGAGCAGTTCGGACACATAGTGCTGGCCTGGCTGGATGTGAAAGAAAAAATCCCCAGCCAGAAGAGTGCCCTTGTGGAGAGATATCGTCCAGGCGAATGCGCCGACGAGGAGGAGTAAAAGTAGGCTTAGGGTTGAAAGTTCAGATGATTTCAAAACGGAGGAAGAGCATTTTAAGTCTTGAGCTCTTCCTGCTTGTCTTCTTCGTCTGTCACGATGCTGGCGAGCGCGGCGATCTTGTCGCCTTCTTCCAGGCGCACCAGGCGCACACCCTGGGTGTTGCGTGAAATGACGCGGATGTCGCGGCACGGGAGGCGGATGGTCATGCCCTTGGAGGTCATAAGCATCACATCATCTTCGTTGGTGACGAGTTTGATGCCCACCACGGCGCCGTTGCGGTCGGAGGTCTTGATGGTGATGACGCCCTTGCCGCCCCGGGTCTGGTCGCGGTATTCGGAGAGGTCTGTGCGCTTGCCGTGGCCGTTTTCACAGACGGTCATGAGGGAGGCGCGGGAGTTTTGCGGGGCGGTTTCCATGCCCACCACCTGGTCCGTTTTGTCCAGGCGGATGCCGCGCACGCCCTTGCCGGTGCGGCCGATGACGCGGATGTCTTCTTCCGCAAAGCGGATGGCCATGCCTTCCTTGGTGCCGATGATGACCTGGCTCTTGCCGTCGGTGTGCTTCACTTCCACCAGCACATTGCCTTCTTCCAGGGTGATGGCATTAACGCCCGAGGTGCGGATATTGGCGTATTCGGCGAGCGGCGTGCGCTTGATGGTGCCGTTGCGGGTACACATGAGCAGGTAGGTTTCCTTGCCCTTGGCTTCTTCAAAAGTGGCGATGGAGATGGCCGAGGTGATTTTTTCCTCGGGGGCCAACTGAACGAAATTGACGATGGCCTTGCCGCGCGCCGTGCGACCCGCGTCGGGAATTTCAAAGACGCGTATCCAATAGAGCCTGCCGCGCGTGGTGAACAAGAGCAGATAGGCGTGCGTATTGGTGAGGAAAAGCTGCTCCACGAAGTCATCATCCTTGGTGGTCATGCCGGTGATGCCGCGGCCGCCGCGCCTCTGGGAACGGTAAGTGTCCAGAGGCATGCGCTTCACATAACCCGAATGGGAGAGTGTGACCACCACGTCTTCTTCGTCGATCAAGTCTTCAATTTCAAATTCGCCCGTTTGAGCCGTGATTTTGCTGCGGCGTTCATCACCGTATTTTTCCTTGAGTTCCTTCAAATCTTCAATGATGATGGCGAGTACTTTCTTGGGATCCCCCAAAATCCCTTTCAGGCGGGAGATGAGCTTGATGAGCTCCAGATATTCATCTTCAATCTTTTTGCGCTCGAGGCCGGTGAGCTGGTGGAGCCTCATGTCCAAAATGGCCTGGGATTGGATGCGCGAGAGGCCGAACTCTTCCATGAGGGCCGCGCGGGCGATGTCCACATCCTTGGATTCGCGGATGATTTTAACGATCTTGGTCATGTTCTCAAGGGCGATTTTCAGGCCTTCGAGGATGTGGGCGCGGTCTTCGGCCTTCTTGAGCTCAAATCGGGTGCGTCGTACAATCACGCTCTTGCGGTATTCCACATAGTGGTGGAAAATGTCCTTCATGGGCAGCACTTTGGGCCGGCCGTTGACAATGGCCAGCATGATGACGCCGAAGGAAATTTCCATCTGGGTGTGCTTGAACAGCTGGTTCAAAACGATGTTGGCGTTGCCGTCGCGCTTGATTTCAATCACCACGCGGATGCCTTCGCGGGACGATTCGTCCCGGATGTCGGAAATGTCGGGGATTTTCTTGTCGCGCACCAGGTCCGCGATCGTCTCTTGGAGCGTGGCCTTGTTGACCTGATAAGGAATCTCGGTGATGATGATGGCCTGCCGGCCGCCCCGGATGTCTTCGATTTCGGTCTTGGCGCGGATGCGCACGGAGCCGCGGCCCGTCTCAAAATAGTCCTTGATGCCGCCTTTGCCCATGATGATGCCGGCGGTGGGAAAATCCGGGCCCTTCATGATCTTCAAAATCTCTGAATATTCGATGGCGGGGTTGTCGATGAACGCCGCAATGGCGTCGCAGACTTCCACGAGGTTGTGCGTGGGGATGTTGGTGGCCATGCCCACGGCGATGCCGGAGGAGCCATTGACGAGCAGATTGGGGAGCTTGGCGGGCAACACGGAGGGTTCCTGGAGAGAGCCGTCATAGTTGGGAACGAAATCCACCGTGTCTTTGTCGATGTCGCCCAGCATTTCCTGGGAAATGGAGTGCAGCCGCGTTTCCGTGTACCGCATGGCCGCCGGGCGGTCGCCGTCGATGGAGCCAAAGTTGCCCTGGCCGTCCACCAGAGGCTGGCGCAGGGAAAATTCCTGCACCATGCGCACGAGAGCGTCATAGACGGCGGTGTCGCCGTGGGGGTGATATTTTCCGAGAACGTCACCGACGACTCTGGCGGACTTTTTGTAAGGCTTGTTGTGCGCCAGGCCCATTTCGTCCATGGTGAAAAGGATGCGGCGGTGCACGGGTTTGAGCCCATCTCGCACGTCGGGGAGAGCGCGCCCCACGATGACGGACATGGAATAGTCAATATAGGAAGTGCGCATCTCATCCTCGATGTTGCGGGGGATGATGCGCTCGGCGTTGTGGCCGTTGGTCAATTTTAGTTGATCATCTGTTTTATCTGCCATTTAAACTCCTGCCGCCAAGGGGATTTGAACCCCTGATCTCCGCCTTGAGAGGGCGGCGTCCTAAGCCAGGCTAGACGATGGCGGCGAAAAAACTTCAAATTTACCGTCGAAAATCGTGAATTATCATATCGTTTTTGACGATGCATGTCAAACAATGTTAGAATCCCATATCGTGAAAACGATTTTTTCCTCAATACTTTTTATTTTCTCCGCCGCTCCCGCCTGGGCGCTCACGGCGGCGGTGGACCGCATCGACACCAACGTGGCCTATACGGCTTATGAGGACACGCAGGCGGTCAAATATGTGGACCGCTGCATGCGCGGCCAGCTGAAGGCCTACGAATGGAAAACATGGGAGGGGTATTACAGCGCGCGCGCCTACATGATGCCCCTGGCGGTGGTGACGGTGCGCCGCGAGGAGAACGAACTTTTCGGCGGGGACATCTCGCCTTTTATTGACAAAGCGCAGGCTGAAGCCGCGAAGATCGGCGCCAACATCTTCTGCTATGTCCGCATCAAAAAAAATCAGGATTTGCAGGAAACTGAAACGATGATCTTCAGGGCGTACAAGCAGCTTTTTCAGGCGGGGAACAGTTCATGGGAAGCGTTTTTCAAGGACATCATGAACAAGGGCGTATTGCTCACCTTGCAAGACCTTCAGTTAGGGGAAAAGACGCGGGAAGCTCTGGAAAAATACAACGCGCCGCCCAAAAAATAAATTTCAGCGTTTAACGAAGTCGGAGTAAGCGTGGTCCCGCAGGTAATGGTCCACCAGCGTGAGCGCCACCATGGCTTCCACGGTGGGCACGGCGCGGGGGAGCACGCAGGGGTCGTGGCGGCCAGCCCCTTCCAAAACGGTTTTCTTGCCTGTCACGCTCACCGTCACCTGCGGCTTTTTGATGGTGGCCGTGGGCTTGAAAGTCACTCTTAACAGCAAATTCTCTCCCGAGCTGATGCCGCCCAGAACACCGCCCGCTTTGTTGGTAAGCGGGTGGATTTCTCCGGCCTTGCTGGAAGTGAAGGGATCATTATGTTCGGAGCCTTTCATGGTGGCCGCGTCCGCTCCCATGCCGATTTCGACGGACTTTGTGGCGTGGATTGATTTGAGCGCTTTGAAAAGATCCGCATCCAGCTTGTCGAAAACCGGCTCGCCCAAGCCCACGGGCATGTTTTTCACGACCACGCCCACCACGCCTCCCAAAGAATCGCCTTCCACCTTTGCTTTTTCGATGAGCGCTTCCATGCTCTTGGCGCAGGCCGCATGCGGGCAGCGCGTAGGGCTGGCCTCCACATCTTTCAGAGTCACTTTGTTGGGATCAATGGGTGCCACGATGTCGGCCACCTGATTCACATAGGCGATGATATCGATGCCGTAGACTTTCTTCAATATTTTTTTGGCGATGGCGCCCGCAAAGACGCGGCCCCAGGTTTCCCTATATGAGGAACGCCCGCCGCCGCGGTAGTCATAAATGCCGTATTTGGCGCGGTAAGTAAATCCTGCATGGCCGGGGCGGTCTGTGAGCTTAAACGCGCTGTAGTCTTCAGATTTGGCGTCGGAATTTAAAGCCAGGGCGCAAATGGGGGCGCCGGTGGTTTTGTTCTCAAATATGCCGGATAAAATGTAGGCCATGTCGGATTCTTTGCGGGGCGTGACAATGCCCGTCTGCCCCGGGCGGCGGCGGTCCAAATCTTTTTGGATGTCCGGGCAGGTGAGCGC
>MGUQ01000008.1:23735-24661 GCA_001799975.1 Elusimicrobia bacterium RIFCSPLOWO2_01_FULL_54_10
TATCTTGCCGAAAGAATCACCCATTTTTATCCTCTACCATCATTATAGGAATTCCGTCCCTCACAGGATAGACCCTGCCGCATTGGGTGCAGGTCAAATTCTGCTTGGCCGCGTCTTCCTTGACGGGCGGGCGGTTTTCGCACGCGGGACAGGCGAGTATGTTCAAAATCTCAGAACTTAGCATCAAACACTTCCCGCATGACGCTGACGGGCGGCTCCTTGCCGGTCCAATGCGAAAAGGAGAGGGCGCCTTGGCGCACGAGCATCCCCAAGCCGCCCAGGCAGCGCGCGCCGGCCATCTTGGCGGCCTCCAGCACAGGAGTGAACTCTCCATAAACGACGTCATAAATGAACATGGTGGGCTGGAATTTGATGTCTTTCATGCTTTCGGGGGCCGCGCTGACATAGAGGTCGCTCACGATGAGCGTTTCGGCGACGTCTTCCATTTTGAGCCATTGCACGGACTTGTGCGAAAGATCCGCGACCAGATTTTTGGCCCGCTCAGGGGTGCGGTTGGCGATGGAGAGGCTTTTAACGCCGGCCTCCAAAAGCGAAAAAGCCATGGCGCGCGCCGCCCCGCCCGCCCCCCACAGGATGGCGCGTTTACCCTTGGGATCGAAATCACCGTCTGCTTTCAAGGATGAAATAAACCCCATGCCGTCTGTATTGTCGCCCGTGAGCTTGCCGTTATCGTTGATGATGGTGTTCACCGCGCCGATTTTTTTGGCTTCCGGCGACAACTCATTCATCAGGGGCAAAACGGCTTCCTTGTGCGGAAGGGTGACATTGACGCCGGCGATGTTGAGTTTGCGGATGTCTTCAACCGCGGCTTTCAGATCTTTGGGTTTTACATGAAATGGCAGATAAATCCAATCCTTGATGCCCAATTTATCAAAAGCAAAATTGTGCATTTTGGGAGAAAGCGA
>MGUQ01000008.1:24683-27002 GCA_001799975.1 Elusimicrobia bacterium RIFCSPLOWO2_01_FULL_54_10
CCAGCATTTAACTTCCGCTGATGGTGAGGCCGGCGACGCGGAATGTGGGGCTGCCCACGGAGCCGAAGAAGGTCAAGTCCGAGCCCACCGCGTCGATGTTTTTTAGAAGGTCCAGGAGGTTGCCCGCGAGGGTGACGCCGCGCACGCCTTCCTTGAACTCGCCGGCCTCGAGGCGCGCGCCCATGACCGCCACGGAAAAATCCCCGGAAATGGGGTCCGCCATGTGCAGGCCCATGACATCGTAAAGATAAAGGCCGCTCGTAGACTTGAGAATGTCCGCGCGCGGGGTTTTGCCCGCTTCAAGAAAAAAATTGGAGGTGCCGCTTGAGGGAGAACTTTTAAAACCCCCGCGGCTGGCGTTGCCCGTGGAGCTGGTTTTGTCCTTCAAAGCGGTGTAGGTGTCATAAAGAAAGGCGTTGAGCTTGCCCGCGGAAATCACAGGCGTGCGCCGCGTGGGCACGCCTTCGTCATCGGCGGGGGAGCTGGCAAGGCCGCCTTCCAGCGCGCCGTCGTCCACAATGGACACCAGAGCGGACGCCACGGTTTCTCCCAGGCGGCCCTTAAATGGCGACTTGCCTTTTTGCACGGAGTCAGCGCAGACCATGCCGGAGATGAGCGAGAGAAATTCGCCGGCCACCGTGGGATCGAACACAACGGGGGTTTTGCCCGTGGGGATGGGTTTGCCGTCCAGAAGGGCCAGGGTGCGCGCGGCGGCTTCATCGAAAACATGGTCCCAGGAAATGTCGCGCGCAAAAACGCGGGAGAGGCCGAAGCCTCCTTCCTGGCGCTCGCCGTTTTTTTCCGCCAGGAACGAAGCGCCCAGGGAACTGTGGCTGCCCGCGAACTCTTCTTCAATGCCGTTGGAGTTGACCACCGCCGAGCGGCCCAGGCCTTCGCTGAACCCGCCCCGCAGCATGGATTTCAAATGCTTGAAGCGCTTCAAGCACGCGGTCTCGCGCTCTTTCAGGCGCTCCATCACCTGCGCGGAGGTTTCTGAAAACGCGTCGGGGTCCAGAATTTCTTTGGGGAAAGAATTGCGCCTGGCGGAAGGGCGGGGCAGCTTGCGGAAAACGTCCGCGGGCAGCACCCGGGCGCTTGCGGCCGCGTTTTCGGCGGCTTTTTCCACGCCGGCCTTCTCAAATCCCGTCGTGAAAGCAAAACCTTGCTGCCCGGAACTCCCGCCGGATTTTGAAATCACGCGCACGCCCACGCCGCCGCCCTGGGCTTCCGAAAGATCTTCCGGCTTGCCTTCAGACCATTCCAGGCTGCGGCCCCGTCCCCAGGAAGCATAAACTTCCAGCTCGGTTTCTTTGGGCAGCCGGGCTATCGCCCAGGAAAAAGCATCTTTTGCGGTTGAAAGAATGTTCATGAACGGCTATTTGAATGCGGCAATGTCTTCTGAAGGAAGTTTCAGCTGCCGCACCACCAGCTTTCTCATTCGGTCGGCTTCGTAGGACGCGGGGTTGATGGCAACGGCCTGGGCCCAGGCTTTTTTTGCGCCTGCAGGGTCTTTCAACAAATATAAGGCGGCCGCAAGCTGATAGTGAGCCTTTGCGTTTTGGGGCTCCATCGAAATGGCGGTCTCGCACAAGCGCTTGCTTTCGGCATAATCTTTGTTTTCCAGGGAATGAAAGGAATCATAGAGCAGGCGGTCCGCGGAAACCAGTTTATCCTGGAGTTTGCCGTGCTCTCCCTGCAGGCGGCTGTATCCCCAGTAGAAAAAAATGATGAACAAGAGCAGGAAGAAAAACCCTTTTTTCCGGCGGTCGAAAAGGATGATGGTGTCGTTGAAAACATGCTCGCGAATGATTTTGTTGGCTTTGACGATCCAGGCGGGTTTGTAAATGAAAATAAATCCTGCGGCCAGGGAAAGGAACGATAGCAAAAAGAGAAAAATAGACATGGGACGGGGATTAGAGGGCTATGCTACAAAATACCTGGAACCAGGGCAAGGGATTTGGCCAGCATGGACGATGACGAGAGGTTTTGGAGACTTTCGCGGCGCACCCATCGGGCGTCTTTGGGGGCATCCGTCACGGTTGCGGGATAGACTCCGATGCGGAGGCTGTGGCGGGTGATGCTGTGCCTGATGTTTCCCAGGAGGGGATCCAGACGGAGCTTTAATTTTAAGCGGTTCGCGAACGCTTTTCCAAGCTCCGCGAGAGGCGGAGCCATATTCATTGTGGGAATCATGGGAAATTCCCAGAGGCCTTGCATCCAGGACTCGCTTGTTGGACGCTTTACGACCAGGAACTTGTCCTTGCCGGCAGATATGGGAATGGCCATGGCGTAAAATTTGCGGAGCGTGGGCGCGCTTTT
>MGUQ01000008.1:27027-28478 GCA_001799975.1 Elusimicrobia bacterium RIFCSPLOWO2_01_FULL_54_10
CCCAGTTCCATGAGCGCCTGGTTGAAAACAGACGGCCGGATGCCCTCCGCCGCAGCATGTTTTACAATTTGCGCCGATTTCTCCCGCAGGCCGTCGTCGTCTCTGGAAAGAAAATACCGGGACAGCACGCGGCGGACGTTTCCGTCATAAATTCCGGCGGGAATTTCAAAGGCGATGGAGGCAATGGCTCCGGCGGTGTAGGGCCCGATTCCCGGGAGCTCCAGAAGTTCATCCGGAGTTTGCGGAACCCGCCCTGCCCGTTCGCGGACAATCATTTTTGCCGCCCTGTGAAGGTTGCGCGCCCGGCTGTAATAGCCCAGCCCCGTCCAGGCCGCCAGGACGCTTTCTTCCGGCGCGTTTGCCAGGGTTTTCAAGTTGGGAAATTTTTTAATGAATTTTCGATAGTAGGGAATGACCGTATCCACCTGTGTTTGCTGGAGCATGATTTCGGAAATCCATACGCGGTAGGGGGAGGGGTTGACGCGCCAGGGCAGGTTCCGGCTGTGATTGCCAAACCAGCGGGCGAGCTCGCGGCTGAGGAAGGGTTTCAATCGCCGAAATCCATGCCGTCGAACCCATCCAACGATTTTTTCGGCTTCACGGGAGGCGGTTCCTCCTGAACTTTTGGCAGTGTGCTCTTGACGGGCACCCACATGGGGTTGGCGTAAAGGGCCAGGACGCCCGCCTTGCCGATGTAGCGGATCACGAACTGCTGTCTGGGCGCGACGACCTGCCAGGGGGGTTCCACCCCAACGGTGCCTGTGCAATCCACCCGGTTCCAGCGGATGGGCACGGAAAAGCGGACTTTGTACATGCCGTCCTGGTCGGTGACTCCGTCTTCAAAAGTGGCTCCGCTTGTGCCGGTTTCATCCACCACGCGCACGGTCGCACCCTGGAGCGGGCGGCCTTCGGCTTCCACTACTCCGCCCACCACATAGCCTTCAAGATATTCCTGATATTTGGGAAAAATGCCGAGCGCGGTCTCCAGCGTGGGCTTGCGCGTCACCACGGGATCGATGATTTGGCCTTCGGCCAGGTTGTTGCGGATGTTGAAAGATGCGGAACAGCCGGTGAGCGTGAAAAGAAAAGCGAGAGCCAGACCGGATTTAATTTCCAAAATCTCCGAATCCGCCGAAAGGATCCGCTCCGCCCGAGGGCTGGGCCGGCGGCGGGGGCGGCGTTTTCACGGGCAGTTTTTTGGACTTTTCCATGCCTTGTTCAATCAGTTTGTCCGCCTCAGTGACCTTGCGGGAAATCGTTTTGGGCATGTCTTCGCCGATGCCGATAAAGCCCAGTTTCTTGTTGTAGTAGAGGCGGAAACTGCTGGCCTTGGTTTGGGGTTCGAGCGTGGCCCCGAGGATATCCAGCTGTTGCTGCCAGGGGGGGTTGTAGGCGATGGTGCCTTTCAGGTCCACCATGTTTTTCTTGATGGGCAGGGAGAAGCGGATTTT
>MGUQ01000009.1:0-1279 GCA_001799975.1 Elusimicrobia bacterium RIFCSPLOWO2_01_FULL_54_10
TGCTGTTACGCGGGGCCTCCCGCCGCCGAGAGATTCTGAGTTAAGGGATTATTTGCAATATATCCGTAATATAGCTAGGATATATACGTCAGTAATACCCCATAATCTTCTATACCATGACTACCCAGGTAATCTTCAAAATCGATAAAAAACTTAAGGACCGCGCGATGAAAAAAGCCGAGCATGAGGGGTTGCCATTTGCCTCGGTCTTGAAGTTTGCCACGAAAGCATACGCTGACGGCGAACTGACAATAGGCGTGATTCCGAAAGAAGTGTTCAATCTCAAAACCCGCCGCCTGCTGCAGCGGGAACTTCGCGATATCAAACTCGGCAAAAATATTTCTCCTCGCTTCACAAATGCGAAAGACGCTGTCGCATATCTAAAAAATCTTTAGCACATGGAAATCGGCTACAAAATCCGTTTCCAAAAAGATTTTAAGAAGCTGCCTCTAAAAATAAGAAATCGTTTTTATGATCGCTTATCTCTCTTCATACAAAATAAGTCTGACCCAACCCTCAATAACCATCCGGTCGAGAGGGCGTTCTCCGGCTGCCGGAGCATCAACGTGACCGGAGATTACCGCGCTATTTTTAAAGAAGATGGCGACAGGGTGATATTTATCACCATCGGTTCGCATTCAGAATTGTACCGATGATTTTTTGTTTGGACACCCGACCTACAGGCCTTAGAATCGCACCTCGAAAAATCGTTCAAAAACGCTTATACTGCCTCAATAGTGCGGGTACTTAACCCGAGTGGCCCGTTTTGTGCGGGACGAATCCTCTCGCCTTCGCCTGGGCATGATGATCCTTGCTATGTTGCCGCCCTAACCTATGCTCCGATGACGCAAGTGGATGCGCTCAAAATTTTACAGACCGGCGCAAATGTTTTTTTGACCGGAGAGCCGGGCAGCGGGAAAACGCACACGGTGAATCAGTATGTGCGCTGGTTACGCAAACACGGCATTGAGCCGGCAATCACGGCCTCGACCGGCATTGCCGCAACCCACATCGGCGGCATGACCATCCACTCCTGGAGCGGGATTGGCGTCAAAAAAAATCTCTCGCCGTATGATCTGGACGCGATCGCCTCGAACGAACGAGTTGCCAAGCGCGTCGGGCGAACGAGCGTGCTTATTATTGACGAGGTATCCATGCTTTCAGCCGAAACGCTTTCCATGGCTGAAGCCGTGTGCCGCCAAGTGCGCCGGAACGACGCGCCCTTCGGCGGACTGCAGGTTATGCTCGTCGGCGATTTTTTTCAACTGCCGCCGGTCGT
>MGUQ01000009.1:1347-1556 GCA_001799975.1 Elusimicrobia bacterium RIFCSPLOWO2_01_FULL_54_10
CGTTTTCCTTCCGGTCGCGCGCATGGGAATCATTGAATCCGCTGGTATGCTACCTTTCGGAACAATACCGGCAGGAGGACGCGGTGTTCCTGGACATTCTTGCGGCAGTGCGTTCCGGCAAAGCCGATGCCAAGATCGGTGAGGCGCTCGCCGCGCGCCGCATCGAGGAGAAGAAGGCGCCCGGTGATCTCCCGCGGCTCTACAGCCAC
>MGUQ01000009.1:1715-2224 GCA_001799975.1 Elusimicrobia bacterium RIFCSPLOWO2_01_FULL_54_10
GTGATGTTTACCAAAAACAAACCCGACGGCAGTTTCGTGAATGGTACGCTCGGCGAGGTGGAAGGATTCAGTGATGATGGCCTGCCGGTCGTACGCACGCTCGCCGGCCGGCGCATATATACAGAACCAATGGAATGGACCGTCAGCGATGGCCTGCGGGCCCTCGCAAAAATCGAGCAGGTACCGCTGCGGCTGGCCTGGGCGCTTACGGTGCATAAGAGCCAGGGCATGACCCTGGATGCGGCCGTCATGGATCTTTCGGACGCATTCGAGTACGGGCAAGGATATGTTGCGCTGTCGCGGGTGCGCTCGCTGAACGGCCTCCACCTGCTCGGCTTAAACTCAAGAGCCCTCCACGTGCATCCGGATACGCTCGCCAAGGACGATGAATTCCGCACGCAATCGGCTGAAACCCGAAAGATGTTCCAGGTAATGGACCCGAAAGAACTTCGGGCGATGCATCTAAATTTCATTCGCGCCTGCGGAGGAAATCCTTCGCCCCCTTCGAT
>MGUQ01000009.1:2243-2333 GCA_001799975.1 Elusimicrobia bacterium RIFCSPLOWO2_01_FULL_54_10
TCGGGACAAGTTTCCGCAACCGCCGGAAAAAAGAGGCCGCCGAGCTCGACCCTCGATGCGACCCTCGCGCTTTTGCAAAGCGGCAAAACC
>MGUQ01000009.1:2361-2430 GCA_001799975.1 Elusimicrobia bacterium RIFCSPLOWO2_01_FULL_54_10
AAGCTGCACGCCGCCGGGCGCATCGGCCGCAATGAGGTTATACGGATTTGCTCACCCGCGTTGATACGG
>MGUQ01000009.1:2525-4984 GCA_001799975.1 Elusimicrobia bacterium RIFCSPLOWO2_01_FULL_54_10
TCTCCGCCTCGCGCGGATGCTGTATGATCCGGGAAGCGCGGCTCGACCTCGACGGATCCCTGTGCTACCGTAATAACGTATGACCCTCATCACCATTCCCAAGGAACTGGCTCAAAAGGGCGACCTGGCGCTCGTTCCGAGGAAAGAATACGAGGAATTTCTGAAATTCAAAAAAATACGCGAATTCACCCCAACAATCGCTGAAAGGAAAGCGTTGGCGAAAGCGCGCAGGGATTTCCAAAAAGGTAACTTCCTCACCCTTGAACAACTCGATCGCTTCTTGGCGCGTCGTCGTACATCCTAGAGCGGCCGAATACCTTTCCCGAATCCCCGATGGCGACGCCGGTCGGATACGCACGGCCATCCGCGAACTTACGGAAAACCCGTTCGGCGGTGATACCCAAAAAATGAGGGGCGAGCCGGGCGTATGGCGAAGGCGTATTGGTTCTTATCGCATCCTCTTTGAGATCATCCAGTCTCGGCGGACTGTTTTCGTTTTTCGCATCGCACGCCGCACTTCCTCAACCTACTAGATTCTACATTCTAGCCTCTAGATTCTCGTCCCATGCCCGGCCAGATTGACGACATCAAAGCGCGGCTCGACATCGTCGAGCTCGTGCAATCCTACATCCGGCTGAATAAGGCCGGCTCGAATTATAAGGCGCTCTGTCCGTTCCACTCGGAGAAGACGCCTTCGTTTAACGTTTCGCCGACGCGCCAGATTTGGCATTGTTTCGGATGCGGTCTCGGAGGCGACCACTTCAAATTCGTCATGCAAATCGAGGGCCTGGAGTTTCCCGAAGCCCTCGAGCTCCTTGCCAAGCGCGCGGGCGTCACGCTCCGCCGCGAAGATCCGCGCCTAAAATCGGAACGCGCGCGGCTCTATCAGCTCGCGGAGGAGGCGGCAAAACTTTTCGCATCGGTGCTCCATGGCTCAAAGTCGCCTGAGCGCATCACGGCACCCCTCGCGTATCTGAAAAAACGCGGCCTCGCAGACGACGCCATCACTGCATGGCGCATCGGCTACGCGCCGGACTCGTGGGAGTACGCCATGCGCGCCCTCGCGGCAAAGGGATATACGCCGGAGGAAATCGAGCGGGCCGGGCTTGCCGTGAAATCGGGCGACGGACGCCGCCACGACAGATTCAGAAACAGAATCACATTCCCAATAAGCGACGCGAGCGGCCGGGTAGTGGGATTCAGCGGCCGCATATTTGATCAAATTGATAAAGCTGATCAATCGGCCTCCGGCCTTAGTGAAACTGCCGACAAAAACAGCTTCATCAAACATAGCGATTCATCAACTTTGCCAGTTTTATCTGCTCCTGCCAAATATATCAATACTCCCCAAACGCTCATCTACGATAAGTCGAAGATATTGTACGGCTTCGACAGGGCCAAGGAGGCGATCCGCAAGGAGAATGCGGTCGTCCTCGTCGAGGGCCAAATGGACGTGGTGATGTCGCATCAGGCTGGAATAAAAAATACCGTCGCCGTATCTGGCACCGCGCTCTCGACTGACCAATTGAGAACCCTGAAACGGCTCTCGAATACCATCATCTCCTCATTTGACCGCGACGCCGCGGGTGAGATCGCGACCAAGCGCTCGCTTGACCTTGCCGCGGCCCTTGACGTCGAACGCAAAGTCGCTATACTGCCTTCCGGCTTCAAGGACGCGGCCGACGCGGTCCTGAAAGACCCGGAAATCTGGAGGCGGGCCGTGGCCGAAGCAAAACCCGTCGCCCAATTCTTCCTTGAGACCGCGCTCGCCAATCACGACGCAAAAACCGCCGCAGGAAAACGGGCCGTTGCCGAGGCGGTACTGCCCGAAATAAAAATCATCGGAAGCGAAGTGGAGAAATCGCATTGGATCCAGGAACTCTCCCGCGCCATCGGCGTCGGCGAGGAAGCGCTCTGGCGCGAGCTTGCAAAATCAAAGCCCGCTGCGGCAAACGCCTTCGTTCCCGCAGAAACAAAAAAGGGGAGCGCGCCTGCGAGCCGCCGTTCCCAGCTCGAATCGCTCCTCGTAGGCACGCTCCTTATCCATCCCGAAACTGGCCAGAATCTCCCCGAGGTGCCGCGCCACGCGTTCCTCGACGAGAAGCGCTTGCAAATTTTTGAAATAATCGAATCGGCGCTCCGGGAAAACGTCCGCGAGCATTCGGCACTCCTTGCGGCCGTCCCCGCGGAGCTGCAGGAACTCGCGAACTATCTTGCTTTCCAGGCGGAAGTGCTACATGAGCGGATCGAATCGGCCGCCGAGAGAGGCCGGGAGATTCTCGTCTGCATCCGCGAGCTTGAGCGCGAGTGGGCGCGGGATCGGCTTCGGGTCCTTTCCGCGGATATCGGAGAAGCGGAGCGCACCAAGGACGAGGCGCGATTAAAGGTGCTCCTCGACGAATTCAGCGCCGTCTCTGCGAAGGTCGGAGAATGAACATGGAGCTCCGCGCAGCAGAGCT
>MGUQ01000010.1:0-1360 GCA_001799975.1 Elusimicrobia bacterium RIFCSPLOWO2_01_FULL_54_10
TCCTTTGCGGATGCCCACCAAAACGCGTTCGGCTCCCTTGGAATGGGGCACGCCGGCCATGTCGATGAATTTGGGCTGCAGGTTGCGGCTGTTTAAATCGTCCCTCACCTGTTTCAGGCGCATAAATTTTTCGGAAAAGTGTTTTTGTTCCGGCAGACCCCAGGAAAGCGTCATGGTTTGGGGGCCTTCCGCGCTTGCAAGTTCGGCGGAAATCTCGCCGTATTTGTCCACGGTGACTTTAGACAGTTTCCAGGATTCATTTTGTGAAAATGAACCGGAAACGCCGCGCCACGCTTGAATGAATTGGAGGGGTTCATCTGTTTGAGAGAGTCCGTTCAAAACAAGTTCGGGAAGGGATTTCTCGGGTTGGGAATGTTCTTTGGGAAGAGGAAAGCGCTGGCCTTCCAAATCAATTCCCTGGGCATTTTTGCCGCCGCGCACAAAGGCCGCGGGCTCGCGGAGCGCATAGGCCACCCGGATTCCGTCAGGAAGTTTGCGTTCGATGCGGATGTTTAAAATCTCGGGATACTTCTTTTGCAGTTCCGTTTCCAATCTCCCTGCCGCCGTCAACAGGATTGAACGCCCCAGCAGAGGTTTCAAATCCGATTCGATTTTTGCCGCCAGCGGGCTGCGCGCATCGGCCACGACAGATTTTATCAAAAAAAAGTCGTCGCGAAAGAGAAAATTGTAAACGGTATGGGTGGAATAGACCGACAGCACGAGCGCCGCTATGATTTTTCCCGTTTTCATGAAGGCCCGGTATGAATTGCGGAACTTCCGGCGGCGCACTTTGTCGCGCAAAATGATTTGCTGTGAGATTTTCATGATTTTGAGAGCCCGATCACTTTTAAGATCATTTCAGGAAAAGAATAGCCCGCGGCTTTTGCTGATTCCGGGAAAAGGGACGTTTCCGTCATGCCAGGTACGGTGTTGATTTCCAGAAAATGGGGCTTGCCCGCGCGGTCCACGATGAAATCCGAACGCGAATAAGCGCGGCAGCCCAGAGCTCGGTGCGCCGACAGAGCAAAGCGTTTCACTTCCTGGGTTGCTTTTTGGGAAATTCTTGCCGGAAGAACGTGTTCGGAACCGCCCTTGGCGTATTTTGCCTTGAAATCATAGAACGCGCTCCTGGGAACAATTTCGATGACGGGAAGCGCTTGGCTGTCCAGCACCGGAGCGGTCACTTCAGTGCCGGCGATGAATTTTTCCGCCAATGCGGCTGGAGAATGTCTCAACGCCAGGGCGACGGCGGATTTAATTTGAGATGGCTTGCGGACGATTGAAACGCCAATGGCGGAGCCGCCGTCAACGGGCTTAACGACAAACGGCAGGGGAATGCGGATTTTGTCCTGCGCGCTGA
>MGUQ01000010.1:1434-13473 GCA_001799975.1 Elusimicrobia bacterium RIFCSPLOWO2_01_FULL_54_10
GGAGGGTGGGGTGGGCACGCCTGCGGCAGCAACGATTGTTTTTGTCCTGGCTTTGTCCATGGAAAGGGCGCTGGCCAGCACGCCCGAGCCGGAATATGGAATGCGCATCATTTCGCAGAGCCCCTGCACGGTGCCGTCTTCGCCGAATTTTCCGTGGAGGGCGATGAAGCAGAAATCGATTTTGTTTTTGACGAGTTCCTGAGGCAGTTTGCGGGTGACTTCAATGCCTGTTGCGGAAATTCCAGCCTGCCGGAGAGCGGCCAGAACGGCTTTCCCGCTTTTGCGCGAAATTTCAGCTTCGTCGGACCAGCCCCCATAAAGCACCCCAACCTTCACAGTCCCACCATTTTGACTTCCGTTTCCAGCTTCACCCCATGCTTTTCTGCCACAGTTTTTTGCACAAGCTCTATCAAACTTTTGACGTCATTCGCCTTGGCCCCGCCCAGGTTTACGATAAAATTGGCGTGTTTGGGCGACACCTGCGCCTGGCCGATTTGACGGCCTTTAAGGCCGGACTGCTCAATCAGCCGCGCCGCAAAATTGCCGGGCGGATTTTTGAAAATCGAGCCCACGTTCATGTTTGAAATGGGCTGAGTTTCCAGTCTCTTTTCAAGGAACACCTGCACGGAGCGGATTATATCATCTTTATTTTGATGCCGCAATTGCAGAGTGGCAAAACACACTACCCGGCCGGCCAATGAGGAGGCGCGGTATTCAAATCGGATCTGGTCATGATTGAGGAGTTCCAGGTTTCCGTCCGGATTCAAAACTTCCACGGTCTTGATGACCTGTCCGATTTCCAAATCCCGCGTGCCCGCGTTCATGATGAGAGCTCCTCCGATGGTGCCGGGAATTCCCACCAGCGGCTCTATACCTCCGAGTCCCTTGTCCGCGCACTGCTTCACCAGGGTGGGCAAGAAAACGCCCGCGCCTGCCCGCACCAGGGAGTCTTCAAATGAAACGGAGATGAAATCGCCTTTGAGGCGCAGGGTGATGCCGCGAATGCCTTTATCGGCGACGAGAAGATTAGAACCCCAGCCCAGAAAAAAAACGGGCAGGGATTTTTTGCGGGCCGCCAAGAGAACTGCGCGGAGCTGGACAACGGTGTCCACTTCCACATACCATTCCGCGGGGCCGCCCACGCAGAGGGTGGTGTGGCTGGCCATGGGTTCGTTGGCCAGGACGCGCGCGCCGGTTTTTAGAAGTTCCTCCATCCGAGAGGAAATATACAAAATATCGTCGGAGGAAGCAAAATTGCAGACTCATTTTGTCTTGATATTTACCAGTCAATGTGGTAATTTTCAACCATGAAACGCGCCATGATTCTATCTAAGGAAGATAAAAAATACCTCTGGCACCCCTTCACCCAGCAATGGGAGTGGGAGCGGAGCATCAACGAAAAGCCCCTGGTGATTGAGCGCGGAAACGGGAATTATCTTTATGATACAAGCGGGCGCAAATATTTTGACGGGGTTTCATCCCTTTGGGCCAATCTCCATGGCCACCGCAACCCTGCCATCGACAGGGCCATCAAGCAACAGCTCGCCAAAGTGGCTCACAGCACATTTTTGGGGCTCACCCATGAGCCAGGAATCCGCCTGGCTGAAGAGCTGGTCAAAATCGCTCCCAAAGGTCTTTCCCGGGTTTTCTATTCGGACAACGGCTCCACGGCCGTTGAAGTGGCCCTTAAAATGGCATTCCAATATCACGCGCAAAAGAAAGGCGGCAAGGCAAGGCCGGTTTTCCTGTCACTGAAAGAATCCTATCATGGCGACACTCTCGGTGCAGTCTCAGTGGGCGGGATCGATCTGTTCCACGAAAAGTTTGCCCCCCTGCTTTTCAAACGGGAAACGGCGATGTCCCCCCACTGCCATCGCTGTCCGCATAATCGATCGCAAATAAGACATTCGTTTTATGGCTATCGCGGAGAAAAACCCATGCCGGGTGATTTCCGCAAAGAAACCGGATGCCGCTGGGAATGTTTGGCGGAGGTTGAGAATAAACTTAAAAAGAACAAAGGCAAAATTGCCGCGGCAATTCTTGAGCCCGTCGTTCAGGGTGCGGCGGGAATCCGGGCGGCTCCTCCGGGTTACCTCTGGGGTTTTGCGCGGCTGTGCAAAAAATATGGGACGCTACTCATTGCCGACGAGGTGGCCACCGGATTTGGCCGGACCGGAAAGGCTTTCGCCTGCGAACAGGAGAATGTTTCGCCCGACATCCTTTGTCTTGCGAAGGGAATTTCAGGGGGATATTTGCCCCTGGCGGCAACCCTGGCGACGGAGACGATTTACAGGGCGTTCCTCGGAAAATGCGAAGAATTCAAAACTTTCTTTCACGGCCACACCTACACGGCCAATCCGCTTGCTTGCGCCGCGGGGCTGGCCAGTCTTTCACTCCTCAAACAAAAACTTTCCGGCGCCCGCCTGAAGCGGATCATTTCCGTTCTGCGCAAAGGCCTGGAGCGGATTGCGAAACTCCCCCAGGTGAGCCATGTCCGCGCGGCGGGGCTCATGGCTGGCATAGAACTCGTCCCTTTTCACCCTTCCGAGAGAATCGGCAAAAAAATCTGCATGCGGCTGCGAAAACTGGGAGTCCTTTTGCGGCCTTTGGGTGATGTTTTAGTGCTCATGCCCCCCCTTTCCTCTTCTGAAACTGAAATCAAAGATCTTACGGACATGATCGACCGTGCCATCCGCGCCGAAACCTAAGTCATTCGCTAAAAAAGGGCTCGTGCTCATTCCCTGGGCGGCGTACGCCCTGTTCGCCTGGGCGTTCATGCATGCGCCTGAGAAGCCGGCTCTTCTTTTTTCCCTATTTCTGCCATTGATTCTCTGGATCTATCACACGCACGAATCTGCTCTGGAGTCCCCCAGCATTCCCTGGCTCCTGGCAGGCTACTCGGCGCTCTTGATCTTCATATTCTTTCACCCTGCCCGCGCGGGATTTGCCGATACTCTGAGCCTCATCCTGCAATGGGTCATCATCGGCGCCTGCGCGGTGATGGCCGTCGTTCAATTTGACGAATTGCAAAAAGAGGTTCTTATCACCCGCGACAAAACGGATGAGCTGTCCAAAGCCGTCAAAGACAAAACCAAGACAAACGATTTTTACCGCCAGAAAATCCCGGCCCTTAAATCAAAAATCGGCGAGAGAAAGCGGCTGTCCACGGACGCCAAAGAAATGGGCACGCTCCTGGACCCGGGCCTGATCCGCAAAACCCTGATTGAAAAGGTGCAGAACCTTTTTCCGGCAGAAACGGTTTCTCTTTCCCCTTCCGTGACGGCCGCGACGGCTGCAACAGCGGGGAAGTCATCCATTTCCACCTCTCTGCATTCTGGAAAAACGCTCATGGGCACCTTGCGCGTGGATTCCGCGGCTCGCGCAAGATTCAGCGAAACGGACATGCAACAAATTGAATTTTATGCTTCTCTGGCCACTCTGGCTTTGGAAAACGCCAAATTGTTTTCTGAAATCAACGCCCTGGCCACCCGCGACGGCCTCACAGGCCTGGCCACGCAAAGGATTTTTCTGGAGCGGCTGGCGGAGGAACTCCTGCGCGGCGGCAGATACCGCACCCCGGTGGCCCTCATCATGGCCGACATAGACCATTTCAAACATGTCAACGACGGCCACGGGCATTTGGCTGGCGACCAGGTGCTCAAAGACGTGAGCCAGATTTTTGCAGGCCGCATCCGCCCCGTGGACCTGGCCGCGCGCTACGGCGGCGAAGAGTTCTGCCTTGTGCTTCCGGGTTTAACGCTGCAAGAATCCTTTGGTCTGGCCGAAACCCTCCGGCGTGAAATTGAAGCCCGCGAGGTGCTCACGGGCAGCGCGCGCCTCAAAGTGACGGCCAGTTTTGGCTGCGCCGCGTTTCCGGATGACGCGCAAAGCGCCAGCCAGCTCGTGCGCAAGGCCGACGAAAGGCTTTACAAGGCCAAGTCCCAGGGCCGCAACCGGGTGATCAACGCATGATCCCCCATCAATTCACGTTAGACAAGGTTGGTGGGGGATGATGCCTTCCTGGACCCCTGCAGCCGCCTCACTGGTTCCCGGCCTTATTGCCGCGAGCCTTGTGAGCCTGGCGTTTGCCAAACCGGGAAAAATGAAATTTTGGCTTTTGGCGATTGTTCCAATTGCATCGGCATTGGCGGCCGCCGGATTTGTGGGCCTTGAGGCTTCCCGGCGCTTTTTGTTTATGGCCAGCGCGGGCGCAAATGTTTTTGGCGCTTCAATATTTGTTTATTCCTTCTCGCGCTGGAAAGGCAAAAACCTCTTGCCTTGGGCAACCCGGCTGGAAGAATTAAAGAAATCCCTGGAGCGCGAAGAAGCAGAACGCCTGAATTTGATTCGGGAATCCGAATCTCTGGAGTCTGAAACCCAGAGAAGCGTCAAAACGTATCGAGTGGTCAAAGGCCTCGGCGAAGCCCTCAACTGGGAAGAAATGGCCCCGCACATGGATTTTGCCATTCAGCAATGCATGGGGTTCAAAGACTACATCCTGTATCTTGCCGATGAGAACTCTGCATTGCAAAAAGTGCTGTTCAGGGGCGCCCGCATGGCGGACGCGCCGGAGCAGCCGTCGTCCGCTTCCAAATGGCACGCGCGGAGCCATGAAACCTATCTGGAAATTCCCATCCGCCACGGCGGCCGCATGATCGCTCTTTTGTGGATGCGGGCTTCTCCGGCAATGGCGGCAAGGCCCAAAGAAGAAATCCTGGCCGAAGCGGATGAAATTTCTGAGGAACTGGTGATGGGCCTTGAGAAAGCCAGGTTATTTTCATCTCTGGAGAGGCTCTCGCGGCTGGACGGCTTGACGGGTGTGCACCGCAGGAAAGTTTTTGACGACAGGCTTCTTGAGGAAATCCGCCGCGCAAAAGCTTTCCGCACGAATTTTTCCGTGCTGATTTGCGACCTGGACCATTTCAAAAACATCAACGACACCTACGGCCACCAGGCAGGAGATGAAGTCCTCAAGCGCGTGGGGCGGCTCATGCAGGAAAGCGTGTATGAAACGGATTTTGTGGCCCGTTACGGCGGCGAGGAATTTGTCATCCTTCTGCCCCAAGCCGACCCCAAAGGCGTGCAGAGAAAAGCCGAAACCATCCGGCAAAGGATGGAGGCCGAAAAATTCACCTTCGGCTGGAACGAGCTCAAGGTCACCGTGAGCATCGGCATTTCCCATTTTCCGGGGAATGGAACGGACGCAGCGGCGCTTCTTGCTGCGGCAGATTCCGCCCTGTATGCCGCCAAAGGCGCAGGCCGCAACCGTGTTGTCGACGCTTCTCAGATTTGGTAGAATTCCGAATATTCGGTGGATATATAGGGAGGGGTGGCCGAGTGGCTTAAGGCGCCGCTCTCGAAAAGCGGTAGAGCTGAAAGGTTCTCGTGGGTTCAAATCCCACCCCCTCCGCACTTTTGCCACCCCGGAATAATTTTAAAATAAAATGAAAACTACGATTCTCATCGCGTTACTTTCCATACTTTTAATCCCTGGCCCAACCTGGGCCAAAAATCCTCCATCGCTTGACATGAAAGCCGCCCTGCCCTTTTTCTCGCCCAACAAAGACGGCGTGCAGGATGTCTTGACGATTGGAATCACCGCGGAACGGCTTAAAAAAGTCTCCAACTGGGAATTCCGCGTTCAGGATGCCGCGGGCTCCACCAAGCGCACGATTACGGGCGTCAAAACCCTGCCCGCGGCGATTGATTGGGACGGGCTGGACGATTTCGGCGCGGCGGTTTCCGAAGGAAATTATCATGCCACTCTGGTGGCCTGGGACACAAAAGAAGGCATTTTGACCGCGCCGTCCCTGACGGCCGGCGTGGACGTCACCCCGCCCACAGTTTCACTCTCCCAAAACAAAAACGCCCCCAAAGGAGACGGCGGAGTGCATTTCCTCGCTTCCGCTGTGGATCTTTCAGGCATCGACCACTGGAAGCTGGAATTTCAGGACTGGGGCGGAAAATCGCTCAATGTCCAGAGCTCGAGCGGTTCGGTGCCGTCCAATCTCTTGTGGATCCCCGATAAAACCGTGGACCTGCCCGGGCGCGGCGTGGCCATCCTCACCGTGGCGGACCGCGCGGGCAACCGCGGCAGCTCCCCGCCCGTTGAGCTGGAATTTGTTCAGGAAGTCCCCCGGACTGTCCCCCGTGAGTTTGTTGCTTTCAAGAGTTCTCCGCCGCCGCCCGCGAAAAAATACTTTCAGATGACGACCATTCTCTCGGTCAGCGATCTCTTCGGCCCCGACGCCGCGCGCGGCGCGGCCTTGCGCAGAGAGGCCGCCTCCGCCCTGGACCCCCTGGTCCAGGCCCTGGCGCAAAATCCGGGAGCCAGGGCGGTGGTGCTGGGCCATGTGGACACTCAAAAAACAGTCCAGGACACCCGGTCCTTGTCCAGCTATTTTGCCTGGCGCGCCTTCAGCTATTTTGTCAAAGACAAGGGCATTGAAAAAGACAGGGTCTCCGTCAAAGGACTGGGCAATGATGTGCCCCTGGCCCGGGAAGACACGCCCGCAGGCCGGTCGCGCAACCGGCGCATAGAAATACAGATTTTCTTTCCTGAATAAATGTCTAAAATAACCAAATATCTCCTGATCGCTTCCGGCATCTGCTTGCTTCTGTTGCTGGCAGGCGTTCTGACCGTCAAGAAGATGTTCCCGCCGGAAAAAATCCGGACGCTCATCACGGTGAAGGCATCTCAGTCCCTGTCCAGGGAAGTGCGGCTCGGGAAAATCCAGGCTGGGCTTTTCAAGGGCGTGCAGATCGATGATTTCGCAGTTTCCGAGCGGCCCACGTTCAAAGAGGGCACCTTCATCGAAGCCAAAGCTTTTGTGCTCAAATTCAACATCTGGGCCCTGCTGCGCAAGAAAGTGGTGATCGACCAGGTCCTCATTGATACACCCAAAATTTCCGTCGTCCAATACGCCGACGGCAAAACATTCAATTTTTCCGATCTTCTCCAGGCCAAACCGGCTGAGAAGGCGGAAAAACCCAAAGCCGAGACTCCGGCTGAATCTGCGCCCATGTCCGTGACCGTCACGCGCGCGCAGATTGTGGGCGGCAGAGTCTCTTTTGTGGACATAAGCCC
Organism: Elusimicrobia bacterium RIFCSPLOWO2_01_FULL_54_10; assembly: GCA_001799975.1. Classification (GTDB taxonomy): domain Bacteria; phylum Elusimicrobiota; class Elusimicrobia; order 2-02-FULL-39-32; family 2-02-FULL-39-32; genus 2-01-FULL-60-11. The sequence goes on from MGUQ01000010.1 coordinate 8,522, forward strand.
CCGCAAAATTCGTTTGACTCTGGACCCGGTGGATTTGACCGTGAAAGCTGCCGACATGACCAAGCCCATTTCTGTGGATCTGAAAGTGAAAGCGCAGGGCGCCCTGCAGGGAAAAGAGGTTCAAGCCGGGCTGGCCTTGAAATGCGTGCTGGAGCTTCTTGGGTCCAGGGTCAATATTGAATCCCTGGCCGTGGACCTGCCTGAATTGGATATCAACGCCTCCGGTTCCGTCACAAATTTTCTGAATCCCGATCTGAATCCCGAAGTGAATCTTTCGCTCTCCATTGCAAATTTTAATTTTGAGTCCATTGGACGCTGGACGGAAATTCCCAAGGGAATATCCTTCCCGCCGTCATCTTCTATCACGGCCACATTAAAGGGCGGCCTCAAATCCCTCAATTACGATCTCGTCCTGAAACTTCTCACGATGGAAGCCGCGGTTTCCGGAAACGCCAAGAACCTGACCGCTGAGTCTCCGACGGTCAAACTCACCGTCAAAACAAATTCTTTTGACCTCGCAGGCTTTGCCGGCCTGGTAGAGGCGGCCAAACCTTACCAAGTCATGGGCAAGGCGTCGCTCGAAGCCAAAGCGGAAGGCAAAGTGAACGCCCTGGCCTATTCCGCAGCGCTCACGCTTGAGAACATCAGCGCAAAATATGATAAATATGCCATTGATAAAATCGGGGCAAGCGCGAAAATTTCCGCCAATCAGATTGAGATCCCAAAATTGACCGGGCGCCTTGGAATGCAGGGCAAGGAAAGCTCGGATTTTGAGATCATATCGACCGTCAAGGACTTTTCCAATCCGGACATCACTCTGGATGCCAATTTTAACACGCTGGACTTGGGCATGTTCGTCAGTGACGCCAAGAAAGGCGAACCCGCCAAACCCGCTTCCGCATTCCAGAGCGCAAAAACCGCGCCTTACAAGGGCCCTGTGATGAAATGCCGGGGAAGCGTGAAAATCGCAAAAGTCTTGTATCCCAAATTTGAAGGCCAGAATGCGCAGGCTGACTGGAAGCTCACCGGCATCACTCCCGTTTTAGACAAGCTTGATGGAACCGCCAAATTTGAAATGAAGGACGGAAAAATCAAGAACATCCCCTTGCTCGCATCGATCGCTCCCATCTTAAGGACAGACCCGTCCGCCCTGGCCTTCACGCGCATGGGCGGGACGATGAATTTTGCAAAGGGGACCGCCAAAACGGACGATTTCAAAATCAATTCTCCCGCGGCCGACATCACGGCGCAGGGAACGGTCTATCTTCCCACCAGCATTCCGGACATGGTGCTCACAGCCAAGCTGCCGAAAGGTTCCCTGGGCGGGACTCTGGGTGAATTTTCTAACGACGCGGAAGGCCGCCCCACATTCGCCTTCAAGCTTAAGGGCAATTGGAAACCCGTTCTGGATACCTCCAAAGCGGCTGAAAAGGCAAAGCAGGAAGTGCAGAAAAAGGCGACTGAAATCATTCAGAACGAGGGCAAAAAAATCCTGGAGGGGATTTTCAAGCGATGATTGAAGATTTTCTGGCCAACTTCGGCAAAACCTTGAGCCGCGTCAATCTTTATTCCGTGAATCATCCGTTGGTCCAGGAATCCGTGAATAACTCCTATGAAGGGCTTGCCGCCCTTCTTGAAAAGGAGCCCGAAGTCATCCTGGCCAGCTCCGAAGGCAAACTTCTGGTGAACGGCTCCGTTGCCGGAGGCGTGGCCTCGGTCCAGCAGGCGCTCATCCAGTTTTTTGAAAAAAATCAGCTGTACAGCGTCACTTTCAAACGGGGCTTGAGCGTGGATGAAATCTTCACCTTTTACAAGCTTTTCACGGGCAGAAAAGACGTCAAGGGGCCTGAGGATTTCGCCAGGTTTTTGTCTGAGGAGAAGGCCGTCCACATTGCGGTGAATGCCGCGTTTTTTTCAAAAGTCTCCGAAAAAGGAGAGGACGGCGAAGGCGCAGGGGCTGGCGCCGGCGGCGGCGCGGGCGCGGGACCAGGAAGCGGCGGAGGCGGCGGAAAGGGCAAAAGCGCCGCAGCATCGGCCAGGGAAAAAACTGCCGAACTGATGCAGAAGCTGGAAAACATGTCCCTGGATACCATGCTCTGGGAAATCATCCGCCTGGCCGTGCCGGACCCCGAAGACCAAAAAAAGATTTTTGACGTCATTTTCAAGCAGCTTCAAGGCGAGTTGGCCATGCAAGTGGAAAAAGCCACGCATGCGCTCAAGCAGGAAAAACAAAAAGTCGTCAACGAGCAGGAACGCACGGAATCCGTGATACAAACGATGGCCGAAGGCGTGGTGATGGTGGACAGCGAGGGCCGGATCGTGATGATGAATTCCGTGGCGGAAAATATCTATGGCCGCACCTTCACCGAAGTGAAGGGCCAGAAAATTGAGGACCTGCGGGGAGACAATGTGATGCTGAGCATGGCTCAGGAAGTGGTGAGCCCCGGCGACCGGGCCATTTCAAGGGAGATCCGGGTGCAAAGCGCCCAGAACACCCGGACCACGCTCAAACAGAGCACCGCCATGATTGAAAACCCCGAAGGCAAAGTGGTGGGGATGGTTTCCATCTTGAACGACATCGCCAAGCAAAAAGAGCTTCAGGAGATGCAGGACCAGTTCCTTCACAATGTCACCCACGAACTCCGCTCTCCCCTCACGGCCATGAAAGCCTCCCTGGCCACACTGGCCGGCGAACAGGATTTGAAAATGACCTCAGCGCACAGAAACCTGCTGGCCATTGCAAACCGCAACATCGACCGGCTCGCCCGCCTGGTGAACGACATTTTAGACTTCGCCAAGATCGCGGAAGGCAAGGTGACCGTCAACATCCGGCCTGTCGACACCCAATCTTTCATTCAGGATACCCTGTCGGGATTTCAGTCCTGGGCAAAAACCAAAAATATCACCCTGGAATATGCCGCCAACGGCTCCGTGCCCCGCGTGATGGCGGACTATGACCGCATCACGCAAGTGCTGGTCAACCTGCTTTCCAACGCCATCAAGTTCACCCCTACGGGCGGCAAGGTCACCGTTCGGACGCAAAAATCCCCCCTGACGGTTGAAATCTCCGTCACGGACACCGGCCCCGGCATTCCCAAGCTGGATCAGGAGAAGCTTTTTAAGAAATTTTTTCAATTGAAGCAGACGGAAAAGTCGGATGTTCCGGGCACGGGGCTGGGGCTCTACATCACAAAAAGAATCGTGGAGCTGCATAAGGGCGAGATCGGATTCATCAGCGATGAAGGAAAAGGCACGACCTTTTGGTTTACTCTGCCGTTGGTGCCGGAATCCGCCAAAATGGAAGCCGCCGCTGCCTCGTCAGCTGCGCAGTCTGTGGCGAGAAAGAAAAGCTGGCTGTCAAAAATTTTCGGCAGCTGAAATTGGAGGGGTGCGTGAGTGGCTTAAACGGCTCGCCTGGAAAGCGTGTGTCCTTTAACCGGGACCGAGAGTTCGAATCTCTCCCCCTCCGCCATCCATTTAATAAGCATCATCAGAATGCGGAGGGCGATGCCGCTACCCTAAATCTAAAAGCATTAGAAAGCGGCGCCCCCTCCAAATCCCTCTAGTGCCAGACCGACCGAACCTTCGTCTCACCAACCGCGTCCAGCTTACCACCCGCATGGCCGTGCGGTTTTCAAATGTTCTGGAGATGTCGGAGGAAGATGTTACCCGCCTCTCCGCCATCCTGGAAAAAGATCCCCTGTTTCAAAAACTTTTTCGCGCCCAATCCCCTGAGTTTAAGGTTTTCTCCCGCCAAAAATTCGCGGGCGCCCAGCTCTCCACGACTTTTTATGAGATCCCCGAGTCCAGCGCAGGGCCCGCTGCTTCCCCCGACGTTGAAAAACTGATTGAAAACCGCCAGAGCCTTGTGGAAGAGATCCGGCGTTTGGGTTCGGATAAATATGAAGCTTATTTTTTAAACGGCGACGGCGAAAAAACTGCGGAACACGCGGCGGCGGAACTGGGAATAACTGTGGAACTCGCCCGCGACATTCAGAAACTCACGGATCAAGTCCTGATGAACCCGGATTATTTCGCGGCCAAGCTGTCCCATCCGGGCTCCCCGGACATCCAGGTGCGCTACAGCCGCCTGGCGCAATACACCGCCGGCCCGGACGGCAAACCCGAACTTGTTTTTCTCTCCCCCGGCCTGGCGCGCGGCACATATAAAATCGATTATGAGCGCTTAAAAAAGCTGAGGGACGGCGCCGCGCTGACCGAGGCGGAGCGCCGGAAGCTTCAGGAAACGGTGCGCACCCTGGAAATGATCAACTCCAGAAAAAATCTCATATTCAGAATCCTTACATTCCTTCCCAAATGGCAGGCCGGATTTTTCAGCTCACTGGATTGGACGGATTTGACGCCCTTTTCCCAGAAAAAAGCGGCCGGGGAGCTGAGCGTGACCCCCGCCGCCGTGTGCCGCGCCATTCAGGAACGCTCCGTGGTGGCCCCCAACGGCCAGGAAGCCCCGCTCACGGAATTTTTCCCCTCCGCCAAGGACATCCTTAAGAAAAAAATGACCGGGTTTGTGGCAGGCAGCAAGGACAAAACAGACCAGCAAATCCGCGACGCCATCGAACGCGATTTTGGAGTCAGGCTTTCGCGGCGCTCGGTGAATGTCTACAGGAATGAGATCTTAGGCAGGAAGAAAAGACTAATCTCCAAATGAAATCCCAGTGGCCCGCGCCGCGCGCACTTCCTCACCCATAGGGTCCACCAACCTGGGTTTGCCCACCGCATCAGCAATAGGAACGCCTCTGATGCTAGTTCCCCGCAAAGACGCCATGCTCCCGAATTTCCCCTCCGCGATGAGTTCCACAGCTTTCACGCCGAACCGGGTGGCCAGCCAGCGGTCGTAAGCCGTGGGGATGCCGCCCCTCTGCAAATGGCCCAGCACGGTCACGCGGGTTTCAATGCCGGTCTTCTCTTCAATGTCGCGGGCCACTTTGGCG
>MGUQ01000011.1:0-11657 GCA_001799975.1 Elusimicrobia bacterium RIFCSPLOWO2_01_FULL_54_10
GGAAACAATCGCACCGGCCAAAAACCCGCCCAGAGCCGCCACACCGAGGGAAAAAGCGATGAGGATGGGCGAGAAAATGGCCAGGATGGCTGGGCCTAGCAGTTCTTTCTGAGCCATGGCTGTCACAATGGCCACACAGCGGGCATAATCGGGCTTTTCGTCCCCCTGTAAAATTCCTGGGTGCTCCCGGAACTGGCGCCGAACTTCCTCAACCACGCCGAACGCGGCCCGGCCCACCGCCTTGATGGCAAAGGCTGAAAACAAATAGGGAACTGCCGCGCCAAGGAGAAGCCCCACAAAGACCTTGGGCATGTTCACCTGAATGCCGATTTCCACCAGTTTGGCCTCATCAATGAATGAACGGAAAAGCGCGATGGCCGCCAGCACCGCCGTGGCGATGGCCAGGCCTTTTGTGAGCGCCTTGGTGGTATTGCCTATGGCGTCCATCCAGGCGAGGGTGCGGGAGGCTTCTTCTTCCTGCTCAATGCCGGACATCTCAAAAATCCCGTGCGCGTTGTCCGTAATGGGGCCGTAAGTGTCCATGGCAAGAATGTACCCTGTCGTTGTGAGGAGACCCAAGCCGCCGAGAGCGATGCCGTAAGCGGCCAGGGCGGGCTCTCCGGGGAAAATGAGATAAGAGGCGATGATGGTAGCTCCAATCGTGACCACGGCCCAGACGGTGGATTCCATGCCTTCGGCGATACCTGAGAGAATTGTTGTGGCCGCGCCGGTTTTGGTGGCCGTGGCAGTTTCCGTCACAGGGCCTTTTTCAGGGTGCGTATAATAATTGGTGATCCAAAGCGTTACAATGGAGAGCACAATGCCTGTTGTGGTCGCCCAGAAAAAACGCCAATCGGGCATTCCAGTGATGGGATCCTTCACATAAAACATGGTCACCACGACAAAGCCGGCCACGCTGGAGAGGGCCGAAACCCAGTAACCGAGGTTGATGGGCTTCATGGGGTCTTTCATTCCGGTTCCTTCTTTCACCCGAACCGCCAGAACGCCCAGAATGGATGAGAATACGCCCACAGCCCGCAGAAGAAGCGGATAAAAAATCAGGGTCAGGGCAAACCCGGAGGCGTGAACGCCGTAATGCGCGTTAAACCCCGGGTCCATCAACGCTGCCGCGGCAAGGATGATGGCGGCCACAAGCGTCACTTCATAAGATTCAAAAACATCCGCGGCCATGCCCGCGCAGTCGCCCACATTGTCGCCCACGTTGTCGGCGATAGTCGCCGCGTTACGAGGGTCATCTTCGGGAATTCCCACTTCAACTTTCCCCACCAGGTCTCCCCCCACGTCCGCCGCCTTGGTGAAAATGCCTCCGCCCACGCGCATGAAAAGCGCGGCCAGAGAGCCGCCAAATCCAAAGCCCACCAACACCTTTGTGGCATGTTCGCGGAAAATAATGAAGATGATGGTGGCCCCAAGCAGACCGAATCCTACGGTGAACATGCCGGAAACCGCTCCCGCGCGGAAAGCCATCTCCATGGCGGCCTTAAAGCTTTTCAAGGCCGCGTTGGCACTGCGCACATTGCCTTTCACCGCCAGCCACATGCCCACAAAGCCGGCGCCGTAGGACGCTGCTACGCCCATCAAGAATGAAAGCGAAATGCCAAGCGGAATCCATTTAAGCTGAGGATCATGGGCAAACATCCTGTGATACATCACATACAGGCCGATGGAGATGGGGATGACAAACCAAATCATGGTGCGCACCTGTTTCCAAAGATATGCCATTGCCCCTTCCTCAATGGCCTTGGCCACTTCCACCATTTTGGGGGATCCGGGATCTGCCCTCAAAACCGCCCAGCAGAGGTATGAACCGTAAAGGAGGGCAACAAAGGACGATCCCAGAACGATCCAGAGGATATTCCATTCGACGGCGCCGAGTGCGGGAAGTGTTATTTGGGCTTCAGACATTGGGGTGAGATTTTAGCAAATTTATCTATAACTTGAAATCGGAGGCGATGTGGCGGACCTCGATAAGCACATCGCCAATCAGCTGGGCGGCATCTTCGGGCGTGAGCACCTTTTTCTCAAGCTTGTCCGCAATTTCGACGAGCTTTTGTGCAATCCGGTCGGACAAATGCTTCTCTTTCAGCAGTTTTTGCCGCAGGTGCTCGATCATGATATTGATGTTCTCCGCGGTATCAAATAGCTCGTCTCCGGCGCGCAAATTGGCTTTTACGGTCAGGTCGCCCCCGGCAATGGCTTCGGCCACTTTTTCCAGGCGAAAAATGGGACCCGCAAACTTGTGAGATATGAACACGGCCGCCACCAGCACCACAAAGAAATAAATGGGAAGATGGATGGCCAAGAGGCGCGCGGAGCCCTTCATGACGGCCAGCAGGCCTTCGCTTCCGAGCTGGTTTCCATAAACTTTTCCCATGATGTAGTACAAATCCAGGGTCACGATGGTGACCGTCATGAGCACCGCCGCAAAAACCAGAAGAACATACTTCATCTGGAGCGAACGCTTGATGACGATGATTCGCCGGCGGATGGTGGAGGGCGCGGGGCCCGGGGGGGTCATGAGACTATCGTTTGTCGATGGGAACTAAAGCCAGGTCCATGTCCCCGGTGTAGTTGGCGCGGGGGCGCAGAAGGCGGTTGTCGGAAATCTGCTCCAGATAATGGGCGGAATAGCCCGCGATCCGGCTCATCAAAAACATGGGCGTGAACAGCGCGGGTGGAATGCCGATGCAATACAGAACCGTGGCGGAATAAAAATCCACGTTGGAAGGAAGTTTTTTTGCCGGGGCTACAATCTCTTCGATGCGCTCCGACATGCGGTAGAGCTTTCCGTTGCCGGTTTTCTCGCAGACTTTCTTGGAGAATTCCTTCAAAATGGGCGAGCGGGGGTCTTTCACCTTATACACCCGGTGGCCAAAACCCATGATTTTCTTCTTCTGCTCAAAAGCGGTTTGAATCCAGGAATCCACCTTGGATTCATCGTTGATTTCCAGGAGCATCTTGATGACCTGCTCGTTCGCCCCGCCGTGAAGCGGCCCCTTGAGCGCGCCGATAGCAGAGGTGATGGCGGAATAAAAATCAGAAAGCGTGGAAGCGGTGACGCGCGCGGTGAAAGTGGAAGCGTTCAGCTCATGGTCTGCCAAGAGCACCAAATAAAGGTCCAGACCCTGGGCAAAAAGAGGGTCCGCGTCCTTGCCGGAGAGCATATACAGAAAATTGGCGGCATGAGACAGGTTCTTCTTGGGCTCGATGGGTTTTTCGCCGTTGCAGATCCTCTGCCAGGCGGCAATCACGGTGGGCAGCTGGGCAATCATTTTGACGGCTTTGTCCCTGCAGGAAGCTTCGTCCACGGCTTCCGCCTTGAGATCAAAAAACGACAGGGCCGAAACAAGCGTGCGCAAAACAGCCATCGAGTGGGCGGTTTTTGGAATGGTGGTCATGCGCTCAACAAACTTGGGCTCCAGGCCCCGCTGAGACGCCAGCGTTGCAGAAAACTCCGTCAACTGAGATTTATTCGGGAGCTTTTTGAAAATCAGGAGATAGGCCACTTCCTCAAAAGACGTATTGTGGGCGAGATCATCGATGGAATAGCCGCGGTAAATGAGGCGGGAACGAGGCCCGTCAATGAAACAGACGGAAGAATCTCCGGCAATAACATCTTCCAGTCCGGAATTGGCGGGATCCACAGGTTTTTTGACAGTCAGTTCGCTCATGGGAGGGTATATTTTAGCGAACTTTGAGCGAGATGTCTAGACGAACTGTTCGAGAAGTTTTTCGGTGCTGCCTTTGCCCTTGCGGGCCTGCACGGCAACGGAGAGTTTTGCGCTCTGCTCCGTCATTTCGGTGCGGGAAGATTTGAAGAAAGTGCCGAGATAAACCTTGCCGGGAGTCTGCCACAAGTCCAGGGCGGCTTTCTTGTTGGTCACGTCGTGCTCTTTGGGAATTTCCACCACGCGCTCGCGGTAGAATTTATAGGTGTCGTTAAAAACCGTGCAGGGACTGATGCTGTGGACAAAAGAAAATCCTTTGTGCTGGATGGCTTTGACAAAGAGATCCGTCATGGCGTCGATGTGGCCGGAATAGGCTCGGGCAACAAACGAAACGTCATAAGCCAGCGAGAGAGCCACCGGGTTCAAGTTCTCATCCTGCACGCCGTAGGGCAGCGCTTTGAGCGTGAAATTGGGCGCCGTGGTGGGAGATCCCTGGCCTTTGGTCAGGCCGTAAACCGAGTTGTCCATCATGATGTAGGTGATGTCCACATTCCTGCGCGCCGCGTGCGGAAAATGCCCGCCGCCGATGGCCAGCCCGTCGCCGTCGCCCCCCACCGCAATGACGGTGAGTTTGGGATTAGCCAGCTTGACTCCCGTGGCCGTGGGCAGGACGCGGCCATGCACGCCGTGGAAACCGTAGAAATTGGTGAAAATGGGCAGGCGGCCGGAGCAGCCGATGCCGGAAACCAGCACGGTGTTTTTTAAGTCCAAATCCAGAATGAGCGCAGCGCGGTACACGGCCGAAAGCACGCCGAAATCGCCGCAGCCCGGGCACCAGATGGGCGCCACATTGCTTTTAATGTCAGCCGTCGACTTTACGTTTACATTGGATGATGTTTGAATTTCTGGCATAAAATCCTCTTTATGATTGCGAGATCACTTCTTCAATCTTGTTATAGATTTCTTCCGGAGAAAACGGCACGCCCGCGCACTTGTTCAACGGAATGGTGGGCACCATGTATTTGGCGCGGATGATTTGGTTCAGCTGACCCGTGTAGTTGATCTCCGGGATCATCACATGCTCCACGGAATTCAAGAAATGGCGGATTTCTTCGTCGGGCAGAGGGTGGAGCATCTTTAACTGGAGAGCGGCCACTTCATATCCGGCCTTGTTGGCGGTTCGGATGGCCTGCTCGATGGGACCCTCCGTTGAGCCCCAGGAGATGATCCCCAGCTTGGCGTGTTCATCCCCGAAACGGCGGGTGAAGCCTTTTTCCCGCGAAATGTATTCCAGCTTCTTGTGGCGCTTCTGCATCATCCGGAAATGGTTGGCAGGCGTGTAATTGGGATCGCCGTTTTCATTGTGCTCCAGGCCCGTGGCCACATAGGTGGACGCGTGGCGGCCGGGAATGGCCACAGGGCTCACGCCGTTTTCCGTGAGTTTATAGCGCATATAGCTTTCTTCCTTGGCGGAAGGCATGATGCGGTCCCAGATTTCAATGGCGGAAAGTTTTGGCGCGGTAAAAGTCTGGGTGCGCTGGGAAAGGGATTGGTCCGAGAGAAAGATGACGGGAATCTGATACTTTTCTGCGATGTTGAAGGCCTTGATGATGCCGAAAAAACAGTCTTTCACGTTTGAAGGCGCCATCACCACGCGCGGAGCTTCCCCGTGGCCGCCGAAAATGGCCTGGTTCAAATCTGACTGCTCCGTTTTGGTGGGCAGGCCGGTGGACGGCCCGCCTCGCTGGCAGTCCACAATCACGAGCGGCAGTTCCGTCATGGACGCAAGGCCCAGAGCTTCCATCATGAGGGAAAAACCGGGGCCGGAAGTGGCCGTCATGGCCTTGGCTCCGGCAAAAGAAGCACCGATGCAGGACGTGATGGCCGCGATTTCGTCTTCCGTCTGGATGGCGAAGCCGTCGTAGCGGGGCATTTCTTTTTCCATGAATTCCAAAATTTCAGAGGCGGGAGTGATGGGATAGCCCGCATAATAGCGGCAGCCGGCATGGAGAGCGCCCACGGCCATGGCTTCGTTTCCGGACATAATAAGCTTGCCAACCTTGAGTTCCCGCGGAGGTACTTTAAAGTCCCGGTTGGCGATGTTTTTCAAGGCCCACGCCCAACCCGCTTCAAAGGCCTTCAGGTTGGCTTCAAGCACTTTTTCCGACTTATGCTTGAATTGTTCGTGGAGCACGGACTTGACGGACTCCATGGGCAGTCCCAGCATTTCGGCGGCGGCTCCCATGGCCACCACATTCTTGGATTTCTTGGAGCCTGCCTGGTCCTGGGCCATCGAGCTCATCGGGATGCCGTAGGACTGTTTGGTGTAATTGTCATCGGGAATAAAAGTATCGGTGTCGAACACGATCAGGCCGTCGGTTTTCAAGTCCTTGCCGTGGGTTTTGAGGGACTCTGCGTCATAGGCGATCAGGAGGTCCAGCGTGGTGCCCTGCGCCAGGACGGGATGGTTGCCGATGCGGACCTGGAACATGGCCTGGCCGCCCTTGATTTCAGCGGGATTGGTGCGGAAAGTGAAAACGTCGTATTGGGAGCGGGCAAAGGCGATGGTGAGCATTTCCCCGGTGGAAATGACCCCCGTGGTTGTGCCGGTATCTCCTCCCACTCGAATGGTCAAGCTATTTGGCATGATTTCCTTTCTTCGGCGAGTATGGCAGCCTTCTTATTCAATTATAACTGTGCCGAACAAATTGTCAAGAGACAATACTTGACTTTTTTGTCAGGTATTGAGATAAAGCTTAGCCCGACGGTCTCTGAACAGATGATTGGCCGGGGTCACATTCTTATTGAAGGCCAAGGCGGGGTCAATCGCACTCACGCAGACGGCAGCACTCCCGGAGGGGGCGGAGGCCAGAACCTTTCCCCTGGGGCTCACAATTTGCGACTTGCCTATGAACCGAAGCCCGCGTTCCAACCCCACGCGGTTCGCGGTCACGGAAAACACCCTGTTTTCCAGGCTCCGGGTGATCATGGCCGCAGGGCCCCAGGGGAGGACAAGGTTAGCCGGGTGGAGAACAATTTGAGCCCCTTTCAAAGCAAGCGTACGCGCGGCTTCCGGAAAAAACCAGTCAAAACAGATCATAAGCCCCACGGAAACGCCTTTCACTTTCCAGACCTGAAACCCCGTGTTGCCGGGCGAGAAATATTTTTTTTCATTCCCAAAAAGGTGGGTTTTTCTATAGAGATGGGTTTTGCGTCCGTCCACGAGAACTGCGGAATTGTAAAACTTCCCGCCGGATTTTTCCACAAAGCCCGCGGCAATGGCGCTGCCGTGTTTTAAGGAATAGTCTCTCAAGGCAGAAACTGTCGGTCCGTTCAAGGACTCGGCGACGCTTGAAACTTCCTTTTTGGACTCGTATTTATATCCTGCGGCAAAAAATTCCGGCAAAACCCACAGATCCGCGCGCTTCCCCTGCATGAGACGGAGTGCTACGGCCAGGTTTTGCTTTACTTGAAGGATTTTTGGATTGTTCTGTACAAAACCTATTCTAAACAACTCTCGACTCTATGCAGCAAGAGCGAGAGCTTTAAGGATGGGCTGGGGGAGGTGGATGGCGACAAATCGGTCTTCTGCGTAAAGATAGGTTTGACCGGATTCGTCTTTGATGCGGATCAAGCCGCGCGTGGCGGCCTGTTTATCTGAAACTGCCCGATAGATCTTCCGCTTTTCGAGCGATACCTCATATCCCTGATTGCGGATGCAAACAAAATAGTGCGGACTCAATTTATGTCTTTTCATAGGTTTATTTCAATCAATAATGTGTTTTATTTTGAATTCCTTCTTGCCGATGCCATGCGCTTCATACCAATGAATTTCCGCCTTAAATGTTTGACCATGATTGAACCGAATATATGCAATTCCTTTGAGCTTACGCCACCGGCCCCTGCCGTAAATCTTTCTCAGCCTTTCAATTTCTCGAATCGAAGAGCCGACGGCAATTGTTTCCACATCGCTTACTTTGCCAATGATCTCAAAATCCATGTTGCGAAACCTTATTGCCTTAATCTATCACGGATAGTGCTGAAAATCAAGCATTTTGACAACATGCGACTTATCGCCCAATTTTTTTTGTATTAATATGAATGCTGCCATTCCCCAGAACTTTAGCTATTCCAGTTTTTGGGTCGAATTGAACTTTCATATTATGTTTCGCATTTTTCACGATCTTTCCCGACAGTTTTACGAATTCAGTCGGAACTCCCTTCTCAGAAAAACCTGAAATCCCGATATTAAAAGGTCCTGTTTCCAAACCTAGGATATTTAAGCTGTACGTGCCGCTGCTGGGCTGATACAGTTCAACAATTTGACTACCTCCTTCAAGTTTCCCTGTAACAGTATTTTCAATGAAATTCCTCACTGATACAGAATTTGGTATTTCCTTGAGATATTTTGACGAAGTTAAATGTCCGGTTTTCTTACCTTCCGGGCTGACGACAACATATAGAATATTGTGGCTGCCTCCAAAATTCAACGCACTACTTTCCAGATCCTTCTGAACAGTGCTTTTTTCATTACTTTCAGAAAATCCTAAGGCGATCAACGAAAATAAGCACAAAATTCCCCATAGCTGCCATCGATTGATGATTTTTAACATATATATCACCTACTCTTCGTCTTCCAGCTTGAAGATGATGGATTGGCGGATTTTGACGGCCACGGGCGCGGCGTTGATCAAGGCGGGTTGAAAGCGCATTTTGGGGGCCACAATCTGCGCCGCGGAATCGAAATTTTTTCCCCCGCTGCCCGCCACATCCACGCCGGTAACATTGCCCTGGGCGTCCAGGTGGAGGTCCACAATCACCCGGCTTGTGATGCCCGCTTCCCGCTCCGCAGGAGGATAATTTTTTTTAAGGAGCCGCAGGATCTCGCGTTTATTGATGAGGTTAGGATAGCGGTCCAGTTTGATGCCTCCGCCCTCGCCTTCCCCGCCGGTCAAACCAGGTCCTTTGCCGGTGATGCCTTCGCCATCCTGCCCTTCGATTCCAAGCGGTGATCGGTTTTCCAAAGGAGCTGAATCCGGCACGGGCTTCTCCAAGATTTTCGTGTCGGGTCCGGGCAGAACCCAGTCCCTGGGCGGTGTTTTTTTATCAGACACTTCGCTTTCCATGGGGGCAGGAATACCAGGATTTTTCACTTCCTTCTCCGTCGTGCCGCCACCGGGCTTGAGCAGCGGATTGCCGCCGATGCGGAAAGGCTGGGTCAAGTCAATTTCTATGGGGTTGTCAGATGAAAAATTAAACAAATGGCGGATGTGAAAAAATCCGAAAAGCCCGAGGTGGAACAGTAGGGAAAAAAGAAGGGAGTTTCTGAAAAGGTGCTTTTTTTCGAGGGCGCGCTCCAGAAACTTCATTTTACCGCGGCGGGGGATTTGGTGCGAACCTCCAGGGCCAGCTTTTTGACTCCGGCGCCCCGGATAATGTCTAAAATGCCCACCACATCGCCATAGGAATTGCCTTGATCTGACAAGAGCGCCACATGAAGGAACGGGTCTGCCCGAACCATGATTTCCAACTGCTTGCCCAGATCTTCCGGAGAGATTTTCTCATCTTCCAAAAGAAGCTCTTTGACGTCGGTGTAAATCACCCGGATGGTGACGGTGGCTTTGGGCGTGCTGTGAGCAGCTTGGGGCACATTCACATTGATGGCTCGCCTTTGAATGAGCGGGGCCGTGGCCATAAAAATGATTAAGAGCACCAAAATCACGTCCACGAAGGGCGCGATGTTGATGCCGGATATGGACTCTTCGGCTCCGTCAGCGTTTTGCATCGGTTTTGAGGCGCGCCAGATATAATCGCGCCATGGCGTCGGAATCGGCCACGATCTCCCGGATGGCTTTTTGAAAGTAATTGTATGCGACCACGCAAGGAATGGCCACCAACAAGCCCGCCGCGGTGGCGATAAGCGCTTCCGAGAGGCCTTGCATCACCACCTCGGCGCCGCCGCCCCCGGCCATGGACAGGTCCTTGAACGCTTTGATGACGCCCAGCACGGTTCCGAAAAGTCCGATGTAGACGGCATTGTTGCCGAGCGTATTGATGATGATCATGCGGTTTTCAAGCCGCTTCCTTTCATCCTGCGTGACATTAGCCACGACTTGCTCCACCATGTAAAACCCGTCTGCGGCGTGCGCCGCGGCCTCGCCCAGAACGCGCCCGGGAAGGCAGGGGATGTTTTTGAGCTCTGCGGAAGTGGCGCCTTGCCCGAAGGCCCGCTTCACTTTTTCAACTTCCTTGCGCTCTCTGGAAAAAAGCACCGCGCGCTCCACGATGATGGCCACCGTCAGAACCGAGCAGATGATGAGAATATAGATGACCCAGTCCCCGCCGGTGAACGCCAGGGCTTTCATTGCGCCAATCATCCTATCACCTGCATATTCACGAAGTAAATGTTCAGTTCACATGCGCGCCTTGCGCGCAATGCAGGTGATAGGATCATTGTCCGCCTCCCTCTTTGCGGTCTTCCGCCACTTTTTTGGAATAAAGCCTCAACAAGGCCGCGCACATTTCCGCCTGCACGATTGGAGGCTGGACGGAACCGAAATAGGCCAGCATCCTTGAATAATCTTGTCCCGTGCCCAACTCGCCCATATATCTCATGGCCATGGCTCGGATAAGCCAGGACTGATGATCCAGAAAAGGAAGCATATAATCGTGCCCGACTTTGTCCCCCATTCTCCAGAGCGCCTGCGTGGCAAAGATTTTGACGATGGGGGAAGCGTCCAGCTTGGAGACGCCGGATAAAATGGAGAGCGCGTCATTATGCCCCCAAATTTGCAGGGCTTCCACGGCGGCAAAACGGTCGGCCACGCTGGCGTCGCGCCGGAGCGCTTCCTGGAAATATCCCAGGTGGAGCCGATCCCGGCAATAGGCCAGGGCAATGAGCGCATAGGAACGCACATCGGGATTTTTTCCCTCGCGGGCAATTCGCATGAGCTGGTCCTGGAGCTGAAAATCATCCGTGCCGGCCAGGCCTTCCGCCAGCAAATATCCCAGCACGGTATAGCGGGTTTTTAAGCCGATGCCCTCCGGCGTGGCCAGAAAATTTAGGTCCTGATAAGCGGTGGAGCGTTCTGCCTGCTCCTGGCTGATGCGCAAGTCTTCCTTGCCCTGGGCGATTTTCAAAAGCTGATAATTGACGCGGGAATCCACCAGCTCGCCTTTGGGGATTTTAAGGCGCGGAGCCGTGACCACCAGAGGATCCAGCTCCAAAACAGACTTTGCTACCGGCTTGGACTCCTCGGTTGGCAGGGCGTCCGGCATGTCTTTTAAGAGTTTTTTTCTTTTCTCCCTCTTTTTGCGCTCCCGTTCCTGCCGGTCGAACTCCAGCTTCTGCGGGAACAGTTTCAGCGCCGCAATGGCGACTTCCGCGTTGATGAACTCGTTTGTCACGGTCACCTGCTCCTGGTTCAAGCGGTCCAGAAGACGGTTGTAATCCGTGTAATCCCCCAACTGGCCCAGGAACTTGGCGGATAGGGAACGCACAAACCAGTCGGGAGAGCCCAGGTTGGCGCGCAAAATCTCCACACCGGATGCGTCTCCCAAAACCCCCAGGGCAAATGCCGCGTACTGGCGGATCAGCTTGGATTCGTCCCGTTCCGCGAGGTTTTTGAGCGTGGGCACAGCTTCAGGGAAGCCCCACTTGATAAGCGCCTCAATGGTGGCATAGCGGATGCCGATGTTGCGGGATTGGAGAGCCTCGCGAAAAAAAACAATGTCGTTCTTGTCGCGGATGTGCGCCAGAGCGATCAGCGCGATGGAGCGCACATTGGGGGAGGAGTCCCACCGCGCCACCAGAGTCAGGCGCTCTTTCAGATTCCTCTCCGAAATCACGCGGATGTTTTTGATTTCCTCCCACCCGAGGGATTCGGAGAGGGCCACGCCCAGGCGGGTGTAGCGGTTTTTCAGAGAAAACCCCTGCGGAGTGACAAATACCTTGATATCCTCCAGAAG
>MGUQ01000011.1:11672-11817 GCA_001799975.1 Elusimicrobia bacterium RIFCSPLOWO2_01_FULL_54_10
TGACTCCAGCTTTCCCAGATTGCGCTCATCCAACAACTCAATGAGCTTGTTGATGATCTGCGGGTCCACCGCCTGAAAGACCGTGCTGGTGCTTTTCTCCACAGGCGGCGGGCGGTAAATGTAAAACCGCGGAATCCAGCTTGGC
>MGUQ01000012.1:0-8118 GCA_001799975.1 Elusimicrobia bacterium RIFCSPLOWO2_01_FULL_54_10
ATGTTATATCGGCCCTCGCGCGTAAAAATGGTGCCGTGCCGCGCGCACTGGGTGGGAAACACGCTGTCAAAAACGTCCACGCCGAGCGCAATGGAATCCAGAATTTCGTTAACGGAGCCCACGCCCATCAAATAACGGGGCTTGTCTTCGGGCAGCATGTGCGTGGTTTCGCCCAATATTTTCATCATCTCCGGTTTCGGCTCTCCGATGGAAAGTCCGCCGATGCCGAAACCGTCCGGTCCGAGTTTCAAAAGCTCTCCGGTGCACCATTCGCGCAAGGCGCGGTCCCGTCCGCCCTGAACGATTGGAAAGAGGCTGGGAATGCCCAGCTCGCGCCCGCGCGCCATGCCGCGCTTAGCCCAGCGCACGGTGCGCTCCGTGATGTCGCGGATTTTTTCCGGGGCAGCATCGTGCATGGGACAGTCGTCCAAGAGCATGGCGATGTCCGAGCCCAACGCCTTCTGAGTTTCCATGCAGAGCTCCGGGGTGTAAAGCCGCGACGCCCCGCTGTAAAAATCACGGAAACTCAGTCCCTCCTCAGAAATTTGAATGCCGAAGGCCTTGCGGATGACCTGGAACCCGCCCGAATCGGTGAAAATGGTCCCGTCCCACTGCATGAATTTGTGCAGGCCGCCTCCCTGCGCCACTTTTTCGTGGCCGGGACGGATGTGAAGATGCAGAGCGTTAGCGATGATAGCTTGCGTGCCGATCTGGTGGAGCTCGTCGGGAGAAACGGTTTTGACACTGCCCTTGGTGGCCACGGGCATAAACACGGGGGTTTCCACCTCTCCGTGCGGAGTGGTCAGGAGTCCCAGGCGGGCGCCGGATTTTAGGTCTTTCTCGGTGATTTTAAAAGGCATTTCGTGCGTTTTTGCTAGAATTTGATATAGTATTGGGCTTTCGCAAGGATACAATTATACATTATGACCACTAAAATGAAAGAAACAGAAACAGTTGTACCTCGCAGGGCCAATGTGCGCAACATCGCCATCATCGCCCATGTTGACCACGGCAAAACCACGCTGGTGGACGCCCTCCTGCGCCAAACGGGGGAGTTCAAGGTCAAGCAGGATGAATCGCAAGATACCGTCCTGGACTCCAATCCTTTGGAGCGCGAACGCGGCATCACCATTTTGGCCAAGTGTACATCGGTGCCTTATAAAAACTTGACCATCAACATTGTGGACACGCCGGGTCACGCGGATTTCGGAAGCGAAGTGGAGCGCATTCTCGGGATGGTGGATGGATGCCTTCTTCTTGTGGACGCCGTGGACGGCCCCATGCCGCAAACCAAGTTTGTCCTGAAAAAATCACTCGAGCTCGGCTTGCATCCCATTGTGGTGATTAACAAGATGGACCGCGAAAACGCCAAGCCGCATGAAGTGCTGGACCAGGTTTTCAGTTTATTTATGGATTTGGGCGCCACAGACCCCCAGCTCGATTTTCCCGTCGTTTACTGTTCCGGCCGTGCCGGCTGGGCCACGCTCGACGCCGCGCACCCCACCGCAGATTTGGTTCCGCTTTTCGACACTATTGTGAAGCATGTCCCCGGTCCCGAGGCGGACCCCTCAGCCTCTCTTCAAATGTTGGTCACCATTCTGGATTACAGCAGTTTCCTGGGCCAGATCGCCATCGGCCGCATTGTGAACGGAAAAATCTCCAAAGCCCAGCAGGTGGCTCTGGTCCGGCTTGGCGGAAAGGTGGTTCCCTTCCGCGCCACGCAAATTCAGGGCTTCTTTGGCCTGGCGCGCAGGGAAATTGAATCCGCCTCTGCTGGCGACATTGTGGCGGTGGCCGGAATGGAAAGCGTGGAAGTGGGAGAAACCATCGCCGCCGCGGACAACCCCGTGGGATTGCCGCCCATTCACATTGACGAGCCCACAATTTCCATGGAATTCTTGGTGAATGACAGCCCCTTCGCAGGCCTCGAAGGGGAATTTGTGACCACCCGCCACATCCGCGAAAAACTTCTGGAAAAGCAAAAGATCAGCGTGGGCTTGCGCGTGGAAGAGCTCGGCGCCGGGCGCAGCGGCAGTTCTCAGAGCGCATATAAAGTTTCCGGCCGGGGCGAGCTCCAGCTTTCGATATTGATTGAAACTATGCGACGGGAGGGTTTTGAACTCGGCGTTTCCAGGCCCGAGGTGATTATCAAGACGGTGAACGGGGTCAAGCAGGAACCTTTTGAGTATCTCATCGTGGACATTGAGAAGGAACATCAAGGGGAGCTTCTCCAGAATTTTGGCCGCCGCCACGCCGAAATCAAGGACATGCAGCCGGAAGGGGACCACCGCCTGCGCATCGAAGTTGTGATTTCGGCGCGCGCGTTGATCGGCTTTAAATCAGAATTTTTAACGCAAACGCGCGGCACGGGCATGATGCACCATTCTTTTCACGGCTATGCTCCCTTGGGCGATGACATCACCATCCGCAAAAACGGTGTGTTGATCGCCATGGAACGGGGCGACACCACGGGCTACGCTCTGGAAAATTTACAAGAACGCTCCACGCTTTTTGTCGGGCCCGGCGTGCCGGTGTATGAAGGCATGATTGTGGGGGAAAACTCGCGCGAGCACGACTTGACTGTGAATCCCTGCAAGAAAAAGCAGCTTTCCAACATGCGCGCCTCGGGCAGCGATGACGCCATCGTGCTCACCCCGCCCAAGATCCACACGCTCGAGCAAGCCATCGAATATATTTCCGATGACGAGCTCGTGGAAGTGACTCCCAAAAGCATCCGCCTCCGCAAGAAGCAACTCCAAGAATCCAAGCGCAAAAAGTAGTCTTGTAAAGTTGACCATTCTGGCATATACTAATGCCATGTCACTTTTTCTGCCCATAATTAACGCTTTCAACAAGGGAAAAGTCACCTATGTGGTGGTCGGAGGATTGGCTGTTGTGCTTCATGGCCATGCCCGATTGACGGCTGATGTGGATTTTATTATTGGTTTGGATGCGACTAACGCCGCCAAAGCCGTTAAAATCGCCTCAAAACTAGGATTTAAGCCGCGCGTGCCTGTTAATCCACAAGATTTTGCAGACTCAAAAAAAAGAGCTCTGTGGATCAAGCAAAAGGGATTAACTGTTTTTTCCTTTTACAACTCGAAGAATCCCTTAATCGGGATAGATTTTTTTGTAGATTATCCAATGAACTTCAAGGATATTTTGTCCCGGTCGGTCGTAAAACAACTTGGCAAAATACCCATTAGGATATGTTCGATCAACGATCTCATCAAAATGAAAATGAAAGCCGGGCGCCCAAAAGACCTGGAAGATGCCCGCATCTTAAAGATGATCAAGAATGAGAAAGCATAATACTGGTTTTTCAGCCCACGAGAAGCGTCAAATATTATTCAATTTGCTTCATACAACGCCCCTGCAGAGACTTGAATGGCTAGAGGAAGGATTGAGGATTCTTGCCCCCCGCCTCCGCAAGAAGCAACTCCAAGAATCCAAGCGCAAGAAATAGTTATTTGGCGATGCTGCGGTAAAGCCAGGCCGCTAAAAAAATCCCAATCACGGAAGGCACGTTAAACTTCAACAAACACCCAAAAGTCAGCTCCAAAACCCTTAAATCCAAAGTCGCGGGGCTCAGGCCCGCCGAAATTTCCTTGGAAAACAAGTCGTGAATGATTCCCTCTGGGAACGTGTGGCCTATAAAGCCGCCAATGAAGCTCCCAATCAGAGCTCCCACCACAATCACCACCACTCCCGTCAAAATATTTTTTCCTTCCATAAAAACCTCCTATTTTCCTGCAAAGATATGAAAAATGTATGCTTCGCCGTAAACGACCACCGTCATCAATATAAATATCTGCACAATCACCGGCGTCATGGTCTTGATCCACTGAAAAGGAGTGAAACGCACATCAATCTCCTTGCGGATAAATGAGAAAGCCACCACGGACTGCGCGCTTCCGATATGAGTCCAGCAGCCGCCCACCGCGTAGCCCGCGATCTGCGCCATGGAGAAGAGGTAAAGAATTTCCAAATCCAGCCCGCGCAAGGCCCGGCTGGCAAAATCCGCAACCACATTGTTGTCCAGAATGGCTGAGAGGAACGTCACTCCCGTAAACTGCGCATAGGCCACATGCCCCGCGCCCAATTTTTCTATGCCCAGATTCAGAAGGTCCGACAGCTGGTTGAAAAATCCGGTCTTTTGCAGCAAGGTGATGGAGAGAAAAAGGGGCAGAAGGAATAAATATTCCTTGTACTCATGCGCCGCCTCTTTGAATGCGAGCGCGCGCGTCTTGCGGATTTTCCAAATGCCCAGAAGGGCCACGATAAATCCAGCGAAAGACGCGAGGAAAAGCGGCACATGGTGGTCGGCCGCGTGCCACACGAGCAGCCCGATGAAAGGCAAGAAAGAAAGCATCCCGATCCTTTGGGAAGAGACCCGCTTTTTCCCCATTCCCTTCAGAATGACGCGGATTTTTTTAAGGGAAGTGTCTTTGTTCTCCGAGTGGCCGGCCACCACATGGCCGTAGTGGTCATCCAGCGCCTCGTCCAGGTCCTCCGCCACATAGTGGCCCAGGATTTCCTTGCGCAGCGCCGCGGGCACGCGCTCCCGCGCCATGGCCTCGCCCAGAGGCTCGCCCTTATGGATGCGGCGGTTCACCTCTTCAAAATGCTCGCCCAGTTTCTCCTTCCACTGGTCCACATATTCGATGGCCGTGGGAACTTCCCCGTGGCGCGCCGCCTGAAGAAACCGCACGTCCGCCGTGTGCTGGTCCAGCACGTCCAGCTCGGCGATGTTCACGGTCTTTCCTTTAAGGCGCTTGCGGATGTTCCAGATCACGATAAAATAGCTTCCCACCGCGGCGGGCATACAATAGCGCAGAAAAAACGCATCATTCAAATAAGGGTGAAGGTTGGCTTTCATGATCAGGTTGGGCGGCTCGCCATAGGCCAGCCACATGCCGCACACCGTTGTGACCACCGTTGAGATCATTACCGAATACAGGACCGCGGACATAGAGGCTCCCGCCAAGAGCAAAATAATCACAAGCGTTCGGATCATGAGCCCGATCATGGAAACTCCGTCTAAAATGCCGGAAGCCA
This sequence comes from Elusimicrobia bacterium RIFCSPLOWO2_01_FULL_54_10, assembly GCA_001799975.1. Lineage (GTDB taxonomy): Bacteria > Elusimicrobiota > Elusimicrobia > 2-02-FULL-39-32 > 2-02-FULL-39-32 > 2-01-FULL-60-11. The sequence goes on from MGUQ01000012.1 coordinate 5,059, forward strand.
CGGAGACAATTCCCACAATCATGGCGACCGTGGGCACCACCTTGCCGCGATATTTGGTGAGGAGCGCAAAGCTCACAGATTCCAGCAGGCGCGTTTGCGCGATCACGGCCACAAAGAATGTGAGGCCCAGGATAAAAAGCATGGTGTCCGCGTGAAAGAGCTGGTCCAGCCCGTGGAGAGTGAAAAAGTACCGCCGCACAAAATCAAAAGCGGCAGCAGGCCCGTCGGATGAAATCTGGACCCTCAGGTCGGATCCCGGCCACCAGCCCCCCCAGAACGACGCCACAATGATCATAATGGCGCCCGAAACCAGGGCGTTTTTGTCAATCTGGTAGCGGATGGAGCCAAAAACAAACAAGGCGATGATGGTGAGGAACACTTCGGCCGCAATCATTGCGGGAGAAAAGGGATTTTGAATGCCGACAATGAAAAATATTGCTGAAACGATGGCGCAAGCCGTGAGGAACTTCTTGGGGGAAATAAAAATTATGTCGTTCATGATACGCTTTCTCCTATCCACTTAAGATAATCCGGGTTGCCTTCCTGGATGGGAAGGGCGATGACCTCCGGAACGGCATACGAATGGACCGCTTTTACCTTGTGGATAAGTTTCCTTATCAAAGCGTTCTTTGTTTTGATGATGAGAAGCGATTCTGACGCGGTTTCAATCTTGCCTTTCCACCAATAGCTGGAGGAAATTTTGGGCACGATGTTGACGCAGGCAGCCAGTTTGGCGCGCAGCACGGCCTGCGCAATTTTCTTCGCCTCTTTGGGCGACGAGGCCGTCACAAAAACCGCACGGTATCGTCTCATTTAGGACTCTCATTATAGTATAATTACCCACTATGGAAAATTTGCGTTGCGCCCGCCTTCGCGAGCGTTTGCAGGAAAATAAGCTCGATGGCTACCTCACATTCGACACTTCCGATGTGTTGTATCTCTCCGGCATGCCTTCCGAAGGCTGTTTCGTGCTGGTTTCGCGGGAAGGGGACTATATTTTCGCCCCGCTCCTCTTGGCCGAGCACGCGCGCGCTGTGGCGGGCAAGAGCATGACCGTGGTGGACGACCGCCGCCTTTTGAAGGCCATGGCAGCCATCATGAAGAAAAAGGGCTTGAAAAAGATCGGATATGACCCGGACAAAGTGCAAGTTGGGCTTTTTAAAGCGCTGGAATCCATTCCCAAGGTGAGCTGGGTGGGCATTGGCGGTTTCATTTTGAGCCAAAGGATGTTCAAGGACAACAACGAAATTGACGCCATCACCCAGGCTTGCCGCCTGACCGCCCGTTCGGCAAAGAAATGCTATGAAATGCTCGAAGCCGGCCTCACCGAACAGGAAACTTCATTCCGTCTGGAGCGGCTTTTCCAGGATGGCGGATCGCTCAAGCCCGCTTTTGAAACCATCATCGCTTTTGGCGAGAACGCGGCCTATCCGCACCATGTGGTCACCCCCCGCAAACTTCGCTCGGGCGATTCGGTGCTCATGGACTGCGGCTCGTCAATAAAAGGCTATAAATCTGATTTGACCCGTACAGCGGGTTTTGGTAAAATGTCGCCCAAGTACCAGAAGATTTACCGCATCGTTCAGGAATCCCAATCCGCAGGCATCGCAGCGGTTCGCGACGGCGTCACAGCCGGCAAGGTAGATTTTGTCTGCCGCGAATACATCCGCAAGGCCGGCTACGGGGATTATTTCGTTCACGGCACCGGTCACGGCGTGGGGCTGGACATTCATGAGCCGCCTCGTTTGGGCATCGCCGTCAAGGATATCCTGAAAGAAGGCATGGTGGTCACCGTGGAGCCCGGCATTTATCTGCCCGGCGAATTCGGCGTCCGCATTGAAGATACGGTTTTAGTCACAAAAGGAGGCTGTAAAATCCTCACGCAAGCGTGAAGATTTAGAACAATTATGATTGGCATCAGCGATTTTAAGAACGGAACCATCTTCGAAAACGATGGGATCATCTATCAGGTGGTCTGGTTTCAGCACCACAAGCCCGGCAAGGGCGGGGCCGTCATGCGCACCAAAATCAGGAATGTGCGCACCGGCTCCATCATCGAGCAGACTTTCAAGTCCGGAGAAAAGTTCAAGGAAGCCACCATGGAGAGGAAGAAAAAGCAATATCTCTTCAATGACGGCCAAAAATACACTTTCATGGACACCACCACCTATGACCAGTTCGAGGTTTCCTCCGAGAAGCTGGGCGACGCCACCCGCTACTTGAAAGAAAACATGGAAGTTGACGCGCTTTATTTGCAGGACGAGTTTCTGACTCTGGACATGCCGGCGTCCGTGGAGCTCAAAGTCACGGAAACCGTGCCCGGCATCAAGGGTGATTCGGTTTCCAACATGACCAAGCCGGCCACAGTGGAAACCGGAGTGGAGCTTCTGGTGCCTTTGTTCATCAAAGAAGGCGACACCATCAAAGTGGACACGCGCACGGGAGAATATTCAGGACGAATCTAATGGAAAACGGACATAAAGAAGAAGCAGCGCCCAATCCGGACCGGGACCAGTTCCAGGAAGTCTTGGCCTACATCGAGAAGACGGACCTCGAGTATGTGGAGATCGAGAAAGACGGCCGGAAAATCTGCCTCAAGCGCTTGAGCAACGCGGTGGCGCACCATCATGCGCCCGCTGCTGCCGCTTCCTCTGCAGATGAAGCGGAAAAGCCCGCTGAACCCGATTTTTTTGCCATCCGCTCGCCCATTGTGGGGCGGTTTCACAGCTCCATGGGCTCGGACCGCCCGGCACTCGTCGTGGAAGGCGGCAATATCACCGCCGGCCAGAGAGTGGCCATTGTGGAGGCCATGAAAATCAAGAAAGAGGTTTTTTCCGCTGTCACGGGCAAGGTGGTCAAAATCCATGTGCGCGACGGCGACGCCGTGGAATATGGCCAGGAGCTTTTCAGCGTCAAGCCGGACGACCCCGACAAGGCCGATTGAATGTTTAAGAAAATTTTAATCGCCAACCGCGGCGAAATCGCGGTGCGGGTCATCCGGGCCTGCAAGGAGATGGGCATTCAGACGGTGGCCATCCATTCTGATGCCGACCGGGATTC
>MGUQ01000012.1:8152-9788 GCA_001799975.1 Elusimicrobia bacterium RIFCSPLOWO2_01_FULL_54_10
GTCGGAAAACGAAGATTTCGCTGAAATCTGCGAAGCCCACGGCCTGGCCTTTATCGGCCCGTCCAAAGAATGCATCGCCCGCATGGGCAACAAGATCGAAGCCAAGAAAATCGCCAAGGAAGCCGGCTGCGAACTGATTCCGGGCTCTCCCAACGGAGTGTCCCCGGAAGACCCGGAGCTGTTCAAAATCGCCCGCAAGATCGGCTATCCCATGATCGTCAAAGCCGCGGGCGGCGGCGGCGGCAAGGGCATGCGCATTGTCACGCACGAAGAAGCGCTTGAGGGCATGGTTCGCCTGGCCTCCAACGAAGCCAAGCTGGCATTCGGGGATCCGCGCGTGTATCTGGAAAAATATCTCGAAGAGCCGCGCCATGTGGAAGTGCAGATTTTGGGCGACAAAAAGGGCAAAATTGTGGCCCTGCCCGAGCGCGACTGCTCCGTTCAGCGCAGGTATCAGAAATTGATTGAAGAATCTCCGTCACCCGGGGTTTCGGACAAACGCCGCAAGAAACTGCTCCGCGCCGCCCGCAAGATCGCCGAAGAAGTGGGTTATACCACGGTGGGCACGGTGGAATTTTTGATGGACAAGAATGGCGACTTCTATTTTATGGAGATGAACACGCGCATCCAGGTGGAGCACCCGGTGACCGAAATGGTCTGCGGCCTGGACCTGGTCAAGTGGCAGATCATGCTGGCTGCGGGGGAACGCCTCAATTTTGACAGCGATGACATCCGCATCCGCGGCCACGCCATCGAATGCCGCGTGAATGCGGAGGATTCGGACCACGATTTTGTGCCCAGCCCCGGGAAAATAGATCTGGTGATCACCCCGGGAGGCCCCGGAGTGCGCGTGGACACCCACATCTATTCGGGCTATACGGTGCCTTCGTTCTATGATTCCCTGCTGGCCAAAGTGATCGTCATTTCTGAAAACCGGGAAGGCGCCATCGACCGCATGCGCCGCGCGTTGTCTGAATTTACCATTGAAGGGGTTCACACCACCATTCCTTTTCATCACAAGGTCCTCGACCACGAGGCCTTCCGCTACGGCGATGTGGCGACGAATTTCATCGCCAAACACATTGCCGGCACCGAATAGCAAAAAAACCTTTTCGAGGGCCGCTCTTGCCCGCCTTCTTTCCCGACGGGGAAAGAAGAAAGTGGTTTTTGCCAACGGCTGCTTCGATCTTTTGCACGCGGGCCACATCAAACTCCTTGAAAAGGCGAAAAGCTCCGGAGACATTTTGGTCGTGGCGCTCAATTCCGACGGTTCCGTGCGGCGCTTGAAAGGTGCGGGCCGGCCGCTGGTGGGGGAAAAGCAGCGCGCGCAAGCCCTGGCCGGGCTCGAAGCAGTGGATTTTGTGACGGTGTTCAAGGAAGATACGCCTCTGGAGGCCATCCGCCAGCTCAAGCCGGACATTTTGGTCAAAGGGGCCGACTATAAGATTTCTGACATTGTGGGAGCGGGCCTCGTAAAAAAAGTGGTACGCATTCCTCTGGTCAAAGGCATCTCCACCAGCACCATCGTCAAAAAGATTTTGGACGCCTATGGCAGGAAAAGCTAAAAAAGGATCCGCAAACAAGGCGGTGCTCCGCCTGGTGGACGCCAACCTGAACCGCTGCCGCGAAGGCCTGC
>MGUQ01000012.1:9802-15438 GCA_001799975.1 Elusimicrobia bacterium RIFCSPLOWO2_01_FULL_54_10
ACCGCCAGGTTTTTGCGCCGAGATTCGCATTTCTTCCATTCCTTCCGGCGCGAGCGCCACAAAATGGACCTGCTCACGCGCAGGCTGTATCCGGAGCTTCTGGCCAGCCGCGACAGTGTGCAGGACGAAGGCCGTACTCTGCGTGAAGGCGGGCGGCTGAACGTGGACGCTCTTGTTTTTGCCAATTTCCGGCGCTGCCAGGAGTCTTTGCGGGTGCTTGAGGAATACGGAAAACTATTTTCCCCGAGGGCGGGAGGAGAATTCAAGGAAATGAGGTTTACAGTTTACCGCCTTGAAAAGGAAGCCCAGTCCAAATGGAAACTCAAGCAATAAAATCAATTGCAGCGTCAAAGCTGTATGTGGTGGCCACGCCCGCAGCCGCGGGACAGGATGTAACTGCAGTTGTGGAAAAGGCTCTGAGAGGCGGGGCGGATGTGGTCCAGCTCCGCGACAAGCATTCGAGCGCCGCTGACATTTTGAAAGCTGCAAAGAAACTCAAAAGAATTTGCCAGGCGCATGACGCTCTTTTCATCGTTAACGACCGCGTGGACATTGCTCTGGCATCCGGAGCTGATGGTGTGCATCTGGGGCAGGAGGACTTGCCTTTGGATGAAGCCCGAAAAATCGTAGAGCGATATGGGCGCGACAACTCGTTTTTAATCGGTCGTTCCACTCATTCTCTGGAGCAGGCTCTTGCCGCCCAAAACGAGGGAGCGGATTATCTCGGTTGCGGGCCTGTTTTTGCGACGCCCACCAAACCGGATTATTTGGCGCAGGGGCTGGAACTGGTGCGGCAATACCGCGAGCGCATCCGCATTCCGTTTGTGGCCATCGGCGGGATCGATGACAGTAATATTTCTCAAGTGGCGGCAGCCGGCGCCCGCTGCGTGGCGGTGGTGCGGGCTGTCATGGCGCATGCCGATCCTGAAGCCGCGGCTCGGAGCCTGAGAAGCAAGATTTTATGAAAAAATGGGCCAAAGTGCGGGTCCCGGCCAGCACTTCAAACTTGGGGCCCGGTTTCGATGTTTTGGGATTGGCTCTCGATCTTTTCAATGAAGTGGAAGTCCGGGTTGACCGCAAGCTTCAAGGAGTATCCATCGAAATTGAGGGAGAGGGGAAAACATCTCTTCCCAGAAACGAGAATAATGTCATTTGGAAGACGATGGAAAAAGTTCTTTCGAAACTGAATGCACCGACGGCGGGCTATGAGCTTAAATTCATAAACCGCATTCCTTTGGCGAGAGGGCTAGGCTCAAGCGCTGCTGCGATCTTGAGCGGTGTTCTGGCCGGAAACGCCATCAGCGGAAGTCCGTTGAAGAAGGACGAAGTGTTTCAGCTGGCCGCGGGCATGGAAGGCCATCCGGACAATGTGGCTCCCCAGCTTTTTGGCGGGCTTTGCGTTTCCGTGTTCAACGGAAAAAATTTCGAAGTGATTCAGCCCGCTTTGCCAAAAGGGATTCAAGGGGTTGTGTGTGTGCCGGATTTTGAACTTTCGACGGCAAAAGCGCGGGCCGTGCTTCCGGAGAGCATTCCGCACAAAGACGCTGTTTTCAATGCTTCGCGAACGGCGCTGTTTTTGAGCGCGCTTGCGGGAAAACGATTTGATCTTTTAAAACTTGGCATGGAAGACCGTCTGCATCAGCCTTATCGCAAGACGCTCATCCCGGGCTTTGACGGCGTTCTGGAAGAAGCCTACCGCGCCGGAGCTTTTGGCGTTGCGCTTTCGGGAGCGGGGCCCTCAATTTTTGCATTTACGCCTCTCTCCAAAGCTTCGGGAGTCGGACGGGCCATGGAGAAAGGGTTCTCTTCTGTCGGAGTGAAGGCAAAAGCTATGGCGCTCAAATTCAATATGAAAGGATCGGAGATTTTTAGCAAATGAAAAAAGCGAAGAAGCAAAAACTCTTTGTGATGAAATTCGGCGGTTCTTCCGTTGCGGACGCTGAAAAGATCAAGCGCGTGGCCCGCAGGGTCCACGACAAGCAATCCCGCGGAATCAAGGTGGTGGTGGTGGTCTCTGCTCCTGGAGACATGACGGACGATCTTCTGGAGATGGCAGATGGGGTTTCCAAAAATCCGCCGGAGCGGGAGCTGGACATGCTCCTGGCCACGGGAGAGCAGGTGTCCATTGCCCTTCTGTCGATGGCCATTCAAGACTTGGGCAGCGATGCGGTGTCCTTGACGGGCCCGCAGGCGGGAATTTACGCAGACCACGCGCATACCAAGGCGCGCATCACCAAAATTGCGCCCTCCAAGATTCACGATGAATTGAAAAAAGGCAAGGTAGTGATTGTGGCGGGGTTCCAGGGATTGAACCCCAATCAGGACATCACCACTCTCGGCCGCGGCGGCTCAGACTTGACGGCGGTAGCGCTTGCGGCGGCGCTCAAAGCAGATGCTTGCGAGATTTATACGGATGTGAAAGGTGTTTTCACCACAGACCCGCGCGTGGAGCCGGAGGCGTCAAAGGTGGACCGCATTTCGTATGATGAGATGCTGGAGCTGGCCGGAGCCGGTTCGCAGGTGATGCAGGCGCGAAGCATCGAAGTGGCAAAAAAATATGGCGTTGACATCCATGTTCGCTCAACGTTTTCAGAAGACGAAGGCACCTGGATTGTAAGGGAGGTTGAAGGCATGGAAGACGTGGTTGTTTCAGGAGTGGCGTTCGACAAAAATCAGGCCAAGCTTTCGGCCGTGGAAATTCCGGACCGGCCGGGCATTGCGGCCAAAATTTTCGGGGCATTAGCGGACATTCATGTGAATGTGGACATGATCATCCAGTCGGCCGCGCAGGACGGGATGAACGACATCTCGTTCACCGTTGCGCGCGCGGACTTGAAAAAAGCCGTCCCCGTGGTGGACCAAGTGAGCCGCGAGCTGGGGGGGCAAGGCGCGTTGGTGGACGAAAAAATCGCCAAGGTGGCCGTGGTGGGCGTGGGCATGAAAAGCCACGCGGGCGTGGCCGCGCGCATGTTCCGCGCTCTGGCCGGCCAGAACATCAACATCGAAATGATCAGCACGTCCGAAATCAAAGTATCCTGCGTGGTCAAAGAATCCGACTGCCAGAAAGCCGTGCAGGTGCTGCACAAAACATTCGGCCTTTCCAGAAAGCCAAAATGAAGCTTTTCGACACCACTTTACGGGACGGCACCCAGGGGAGCGGAGTTTCTTTGTCCGTTGAGGACAAGCTCAAAATCGCCCAAGCCCTGGACCGCCTGGGAGTACATTACATCGAAGGCGGCTGGCCGGGCTCCAATCCCAAAGACGAGCTTTTTTTCAAAGAGGCCAAAAAGCTGCGTTTGAAGCACGCGCGCTTGACCGCTTTTGGTTCCACGCGCCGCAAGGGCAAACCCGCGCATCATGATCCCAATCTGGCGGCCATCGTGCGGGTAAAAACTCCCGCCGCCTGCATCTTCGGAAAATCCTGGGATTTTCAGGTCATCCACGCTCTCCGCGCCACGTTGCCAGAAAATTTGAAGATGATCGAAGACTCCGTGCGCTTTTTGAAATCCAAAGGCCTGGAAGTCATCTATGACGCAGAACATTTTTTTGACGGTTACCGCGCCAATTCGGAATATGCCCTGGCCTCCTTGAAGGCTGCAGCGAGGGCCGGCGCTTCCAATTTGACTCTCTGCGACACCAACGGCGGCAGCGTGCCATCCCAGATCCGCGATATTTTCCAGGCGGTCCGCCGGGAGCTGCCCGACGCGTCCTTTGGCATCCATACCCACAATGATACGGAGTGTGCTGTGGCCAATGCGGTGACGGCCGTGGAGGAAGGCGCGGTGCTGGTTCAAGGCACCATCAATGGTTATGGAGAGCGCTGCGGTAACGCCAACCTTGTGTCCATCATCGCGAATTTAAAATTGAAGCTCGGCATTAACTGTGTGACGGAGGATCAACTCCGGTCGCTCACCGAAGTTTCGCGCTATGTCTCAGAGATCGCCAATATCGTTCCCAACGATCATCAGCCCTATGTGGGTTTTTCCGCCTTTGCGCACAAGGGCGGGGTTCATGTTTCCGCCATGGCGCGCCACACCAGCACCTATGAGCATGTAGATCCGGCAATCGTGGGCAACCAGAGGCGCATTTTGATCTCCGAGCTTTCCGGGCAGTCCAATGTTTTGCTTAAAGCAAAGGAGCTGAAACTCGATTTCTCCAAAAACACCGCGGCCGTCAAATCCGTCATCGAAGCCGTCAAGAAAATGGAGAACCAGGGTTACCAGTTTGAAGGCGCGGAAGGCTCATTTGCAGTGCTGGTTAAAAAAGCCCTGGGCGAGCACAAAGCTTTCTTTGAACTTATCGGCTTCCGCGTGAGCGTGGAGAGCGGGGAAAACGGCAACGGTATGGTTTCCGAGGCCAGCCTCAAGCTCCGAGTGGGCGGCAAAGTGCAGCACACGGTTGCCGAAGGCGAAGGCCCCGTCAACGCCCTCGATAACGCTCTAAGAAAGGCTCTGGAAAAGTATTATCCGCCCTTAAAGACCGTATCTTTAACGGATTTCAAGGTCCGCGTCATCAACGCCTCCGGCGGCACCAAGGCCAAAGTGCGCGTGCTCATCGAGTCCCGGGACCACAAGGACGAATGGAGCACCGTGGGTGTGTCCGAGAACATCATTGAAGCCTCCTGGCACGCTTTGGCAGATTCCATCGAATATAAGCTTTTAAAAGACCGCTTGCCAAAAGGCGGGAAAAAGTAGTATAATACCCGACTCTTGTCTGCTGACCCCGCCTCAATCGTCGAGAGGGCGCGGGACTGTAGTATTTTTGTCGTCTCAAAGGATTTTATGACCAGCAAAGCTAAAAAGAAAAAGGCATCGCCTCAGGCTCCGCCCGTGGCATCTGTTCAGAATCCCATTGTGGGGATTGTGGGCTGGAATCTGCCCCGGTTTATGGCCCAGCACGAATCTTTCCTGGGCGAAATCAAAACTTCCGTGCAGGCGGCTGGAGGCCAGGCCGTATTTTACGGCATTTCCGGCGGAGCGGACGTGCTGCCCGGCTTTGCGGGCAACGGCCACCGCGACGCCGACGGCGAGCTCATCCGCAAGGCCTCGGACTCCAATTTCAAGCCTAACTACTGGCTGCCATCCCGCGACATGGTGGCGGACCAAATCGAAGTGCTGGTGCACCAGGAAAACCTGGCGGCGCTTGTTTTTGTGCCTTGGTCCGTCAATTCCATGGTGGGCATGATGATGGCGACGGTCCGCACGGGCATTCCCGTCATTTTCCTTCCCAATTACAAAACCTGGCCCATCCTCTCCAGCCTGGGAGTGAACGCCGGCGACAAAAAAGACGCGAGCCTGAGCCTGGCCTATCGCCACTGCTCCATTCCCCTTCTGCTCGAAATGTTTGGCTTGACCAAGCTGGGCGTGCTGGAATCGCTTTTCTCCAGGGACGATAAAAAAACCGCTCAGGGCTTCGCACTGGGGTTGGGTTCGGAAATGGACTTGGCCGCATGGGGCGGAAAACGCATTGTGGAGATGGCCAAGCAAAGCATTTCCTCCAAAAGATTTTTTTCTCAAGCGGCGTTTTCCAACGCCCTGGCCATGGACATGGCGCTCGGCAACAGCGCGGAGACCGTGCTTCATCTGCGCGCCCTGGCCGGAGAAGCCGGCGTGGCGTTCACTCCGGCGTTTATTAAC
>MGUQ01000012.1:15477-16289 GCA_001799975.1 Elusimicrobia bacterium RIFCSPLOWO2_01_FULL_54_10
CTCTGCACGGGCAGCTCCAAGCCTCTCCCACCGTAATGGGCCGCAACCTGATTGAATTTTCGCGCGACGCCTCAACTGTGAAATCCGTTTTCAGATCTTCGCGCCCGGCGCGCAGCCACGGGGGACTGGCCATTCTTTATGGCAACCTGGCCGCCGAAGGGGCTGTTTTCCGCACGGCCGGATTGAAAGAAACCTGGCTGGCGGCTTCCGGCCCAGCGAAGGTGTTCAATTCCGAGCCCGAGTGCGTTTCCGCCATCATGGCCAAGAAGTTGAAAAAGGGCGATGTCATCGTTTTGCGGTATTGCGGCCCCCGGGGCAGCCCCGGCATGCCTTCGCTGGATTCGGTGCCTCACGCCCTGTCCGAACGCGGACTTGAAGACCAGGTGGCGCTCGTCACCGACGGCCGCATGAACCCCTCCGGCAAGACGCCCGCTTTTGTTCATGCGGCGCCGGAAGCCGCCGTGGGCAGCGCTCTTTCGGTGATTCAGGACGGCGACATCATTTTCTGGAACTTTAACGAGCGCACGCTCACCGTGCGCTTGACGGACACGGACATCAAGGTGCGGCTTTCAAGATGGCGTGAGCAAGAGAAGAACATGCGCAATAGCTTTCTGTTCCGCTATTCGAAGTACTCCTCCTCCAGCTCTTCCGGCGCAACACTGGTCTAAGAAAAAAACTATTTAATGGAAAAATCAGGCGCAGAAATATTGGTGGAGTGTTTAATGAAAGAAGGCGTGGATGTCATTTTTGGCATCCCGGGCGGCGTAAACCTTCCTTTTTTTGACGCTCTTTACGGCTCCCGCATCCGCGTG
>MGUQ01000012.1:16315-31012 GCA_001799975.1 Elusimicrobia bacterium RIFCSPLOWO2_01_FULL_54_10
CACGGCCACCTCCGGCCCCGGCGCAACCAATTTAATCACCGGGTTAGCCACGGCCCACATGGATTCCATTCCTCTTGTGGCCATCACCGGTCAGGTGCGCACAGACGCCATCGGCTCGGACGCATTCCAGGAAGCAGACGCCACTGGCTGCACCCGCCCCGTGACCAAACACAATTTCTTGGTGAAAGACGTGAAAGATCTGGCCCGCGTGATGAAAGAGGCTTTTTATATCGCCTCTTCCGGCAGGCCCGGGCCCGTGCATGTGGACGTGCCCGTGGATGTGCAGCGCGCCAAGTGCGAATTTGAATATCCCGAGAAAGTGAACATCCGCTCTTACAACCCCACCATCAAGGGCCATCCCATGCAGATCAAAAAAGCCGTGGAGCTTTTCAAGGCCGCGGAACGGCCTCTGTTGTATGTGGGCGGAGGCGTCACGCTCTCTGGTTCCTCCAACATTTTGCGCGAGATTGCGGAGAAAACCGGCACGCCCGTGGCCACCACTCTCATGGCCAACGGCACTATGTCTTTTGACCATCCGCTCAACATGGGCCCCTTGGGCATGCACGGAAAATATTCCACCAACACCGCCATGCAAAAGTGCGACCTCCTCATTTCTTGCGGCGCGCGTTTTGATGACCGCGTGACCGGAAAAGTTTCCGCTTTCTCCCAAAATTCCAAAAAAATCCATTTTGACATTGATCCCGCCAACATCGGCAAAGTCGTGAAAATCGACGTGCCCATCGTGGGAGACCTGAAAAGCAGCTTGAAAGATTTTCTGGACGAGCTGCCCCGCATGAGCCACAAGGAATGGGTGGACCAAATCAAAGATTGGGACAAGACGCACCCTTTCAGCTTTGACAAAAAAATAGATGACGATTTCATCAAGCCCCAGTTCATCATCAAGAAACTTCATGAACTGACCAAGGGCGATGCCATCGTCAGCACGGGCGTGGGCCAGCACCAGATGTGGGCGATGCAGTGGTATCCGTGCAAATCGCCCCGCCATTTCCTGACCAGCGGCGGTTTGGGAACCATGGGCTACGGGTTTCCTTCCGCCATCGGCGCCAAAGCGGGCAACCCCGGCAAAACCGTGATCTGCATCGACGGCGACGGCTCTTTCCAGATGACCATGTGCGAAATGGCCACCGCCATCCATGAGAAGTATAAAATCATCGTGATCATCATCAACAATTATTATCTGGGCATGGTGCGCCAGTGGCAGGAGCTGTTCTATAAGGAAAGGTTTTCCGGCTCTTCCTTAATGGAAAGCGGCGGCATGGGCGACAAAGACCACAAAATTGACCCCAAAACGCTCAAATACATCCCCGATTTCGTGAAATTTGCCGAGGCTTACGGCGCGCTCGGCCTGCGTGTGAGCAAAGATGAAGAAGTGGGTCCGGCTCTGGAAAAAGCGCTCAAATTTGACGGCCCTGTAGTGATCGACTGCATCATCCATCCCGAAGAAAAGGTGTTTCCCATGGTGCCTGCGGGTGCGGGCCTGGACGAAATCATCGTGGACATGGCATGAAAAAGCTGAGCTTGGAGCCCAAACACACCATTTCAGTGCTCGTGGAAAACCGTTCCGGCGTGCTCGCGCGCATTTCCGGGCTTTTTTCCGCCCGCGGGTTCAACATTGATTCTCTGGCCGTGGGCGAGACGGAAGACCCCACGGTGTCCCGCATGACCATTGTGGTCAAGGGCGATGAACGGATTTTGGAGCAGGTGGAAAAGCAGTTGAACAAGGTGATTGATGTGATCAAGGTGTCGGACTATATGGAAACGCCTCACCTGGAGCGCGATTTGGCGCTCATCAAGGTTAACGCGGACAAGCGTAACCGCTCGGAACTTCTGCAGGTTGTGGACATTTTCCGCGCCAAGATTGTGGATGTGGCGCCGGATTCCGTGATTGTGGAAGCCACGGGAGACGAAGCCAAAATTCTGGCCCTTTTGGAGATGCTGGAGCCCTTTGGCGTCAAAGAAATGTGCCGCACAGGGATTGTGGCCATGGCCCGCGGAGCGAAATCGCTCACGCTGGCAGAGAAGCAGGAAAAAACCAAAACGGAAAAAATAGGAGCCGCGAATGCCTAAATCGATATCCAAACGCCCGTCCGCGAAAACCACTTTGACCAACGGCCATTCTAAACTGACGGCCCAGACTTTTTACGAAAAGGACAGCAACATCAAATTGCTGAAGGGCAAGAAGATCGTCGTGCTGGGCTACGGCTCTCAGGGCCACGGGCAAGCGCTCAATTTGAAAGACAGCGGGCTGGATGTGACCGTGTCCGTGCGCAAGGGCGGCCGGGGCTACAACCTGGCTTTAAAGCACGGCTGGCACGAAGGCAAAAATTTGGTTTCCAACAACGCCGAAGCCGTGAAAGGCGCCGACTGGGTGCATTTTCTTCTGCCCGACGAAACGCAAAAGGAAGTTTGGGAGAACGAAGTGAAGCCCAACCTGAAAAAAGGCGCGGTCCTCTCCTTCTCACACGGGTTTAACATCCGCTTCAGCCAGATCGTGCCGCTCAAAGAATGCGACGTGGTGCTGATCGCTCCCAAGGGCCCCGGGCACCTGGTGCGCAGAACTTTTGAAGAAGGCAAAGGCACCCCGGCGCTTGTGGCCGTGGAGCAGGATTACAGCGGCAAGGCGTTGAAGCTTGCTCTGGCGTATGCTGCCGGCATCGGAGCTGCTCGCGCGGGCGTCATTCTCACCACCTTCACTGAGGAAACTGAGACAGATTTATTTGGCGAGCAGACGGTGCTTTGCGGCGGAGCCGTGGATCTCATGAAAGCCGGTTTTGAGACTCTCATTGAAGCGGGCTATCAGCCCGAGATCGCTTATTTTGAGTGCCTGCATGAGCTGAAACTCATCACGGACCTGGTGCAGGAAGGCGGCATCGCCTGGATGAACCATTCCATTTCCAACACGGCCGAATACGGCGAATATTCCCGCGGGCCGCGCATCGTGACAGACGAAACCAAGAAGGAAATGAAGAAAATCCTTTCCGAAATCCAGTCGGGCGCGTTCGCGCGCGAATACATCCTGGAAAACCGCGCGGGCCAGCCGGTACTTAACTCTTACCGCAAAAACCTGGCCAAGCACCCCATCGAAAAAGTGGGCGAAAAACTCCGGGCCATGATGCCCTGGCTTAAGAAAAAGGAATAAGCATGATCAAATCATTCGCGGATATTTTTGAAGTCCCCGAGCTTAAGAAAAAAGTCTTCTTTACGCTCGCGGTCTTGACGGCTTACCGCTTTGGCGCCGTTGTGCCCCTTCCGGGCATTAATTCGGATGCCGTCCGCCTTCTTTTTGAAACTCAGAAAAATACCCTGCTCGGATTCCTGGACATCTTCTCCGGCGGAGCGCTCGGCCGCTTCTCGATTTTTTCCATGGGCATCATGCCCTACATCAACGCCAGCATCATCATCAGCCTCCTTCAGGGCGCCCACATATTCCCGCTCCTGGACCGGCTTCAAAAGGAAGGGGAACTGGGCCGCAAAAAAATCAACCAATATACCCGATATCTTACTCTGGCCTTGGGCGCTGTTCAGTCGCTGGGTCTTGTTTACAGTCTTTCCAAACTGCCCACTCCTGGCAATATTCCCATCATCGACAATCCCACAGCCGGCTTCTATGCCCTGAGCGTTCTCACGCTCATGACCGGGACTGTCCTGGTAATGTGGATGGGGGAGCAAATCACCGAAAACGGCATCGGCAACGGCATTTCGCTCATTATTTTCACAGGCATCATCATCGGGCTTCCTCGCGGCATCGGAGACCTCTTCCGCCTGCTTCGCATCGAAGAAATCTCCATTTTTGGCGCCCTTTTCCTTCTGGCCATTGTGCTGGGCTCCATTGCCTTCACCGTGCTGGTGGAAACGGGACAGCGAAAAATTCCCGTTCAGTATGCCAAACGCATGGTGGGACGCAAAGTGATGGGCGGAGTTTCCACATTCCTTCCCATCAAAGTGGACACTTCCGGCGTCATTGCCGTCATTTTCGCCGTTTCCATTCTTTCAGTGCCGGTCACTCTGGCTCAGTTTTTTCCGGAAAACTCTTTTTGGCGCGGGTTCATGGATGTGTGGAACCGCGGCGGCTGGATGTATGAAACTCTCTATGCCGCTTTCATCATTTTCTTCTGTTATTTTTACAATTCCATTCAGTTCAATCCCACAGACTTGGCAGAAAATTTAAAGAAATGGGGCGGGTTCATCCCGGGCATCCGGCCGGGAGAGCAGACCGCTCAATACATTCAAAAAGTTCTGGAGCGCATCACGCTTTGGGGAGCCCTCTTTGTGGTGATGATCGCCATCCTGCCGGACGTCCTGCGCCAAAAGATGAACGCGCCCTTTTTCTTCGGCGGCACCTCGCTGCTCATTGCGGTGGGCGTGGCGCTGGACACCATCGGCCAGATTGAATCGCACTTGATCGCCCGGCATTATGAGGGCTTCATGAAGCAGAACCGCATCAAGGGCCGCTGGTTCAACGTTCGCTAACAGATCTTTGAAATGAAACTGGCAATTTTAGGCCCTCCGGGCTCCGGCAAAGGCACGCAGTCCACTAAGCTGGCTCACCGCTTGGGGATAAAGCACATCTCCACGGGAGACATTCTGCGCACGGCGGTCAAGGACAAAACGCCCCTGGGCAAAAAAGCCCACGAGTTCATCAACAGCGGGCAGCTAGTGCCGGATGAGCTCATGATCGGCATCGTTAAAGAGCGCATCGCTGAGAAGGATTGTAAAAACGGGTTTATTTTGGACGGCTTCCCGCGCACCATCCCGCAAGCGCAGATGCTGGATAAAAACATTGCACTGGATCAGGTCATCTTCTTTGACGTCTCAGAGGAAGAATGCTCCCGGCGCTTGAGCAGCCGGCAAATCTGCACCCAATGCGGACAGATTTATAATCCCACAACGCGGCCGCCGCTTCGGGCCGGCAAGTGCGACAAATGCAAAGGGCCCCTGGCTACGCGCGAAGACGACAAGCCTGAGACGGTCAAAAAAAGGCTCAAGGTTTATAGAGAGCAGACAGAGCCCGTAGTTGAATTTTATAAGCAGTCGGAGCGGCTCTCGGTGATGGGCAAGAGCGGCACTCCCGATGAGATCTTTGAATATTTAGTGAATCTGGTGGAAAGCCATGAACGCGGTCGAGCGGCGGGTCGAGCTTAAGTCTGAGAAGGAAATCGCGGCTCTTCGCGCGGCAGGCAAGCTGGCCGCGGGCCTGCTCAATGAAGTCTGCGCGCAAGTGCGGCCCGGAATCACCACGGACGAGCTGGACAAGGTTGGGGCGGAGTTTATCCGCAAGAACGGAGCCAAGCCCGCATTTTTGGGGTATCGCGGGTTTCCAAAAACAATTTGCCTGTCCGTGAACGATGAAGTGGTTCACGGCATCCCGGGCGGCCGCAAGCTGGCGGAAGGCGACATTTTAGGCGTAGACGTAGGTGTTCTTTTAAATGGATGGTACGGCGATACGGCGCGCACCGTGGCCGTGGGGCAGATTGACGCGCAAGCCCAGAGACTGCTCATCGTTTCCAAAGAGTCGCTTGAGCGCTCCATGGACGCCGCAAAAAACGGCGGCCGGCTGGGAGACATCTCTAACGCCATGCAGTCCGTTGTGGAGAAAGCGGGTTTCAGCGTGGTGCGCGAATACGGGGGCCACGGCATAGGCCGCGGGCTGCACGAAGATCCGCACGTGCCCTGCCTGGGCAAAGCGGGCACCGGCGTGAGGCTGGTTCCCGGCATGGTGCTGGCTCTGGAAGTGATGGCCAACGCCGGAATGCCGGAAATCGATCACAAGGCTGATGATTGGACAGTGGTGACAAAAGACGGATCGCTTTCGGCGCATTTTGAGCACACCGTGGCGATCACGGAAAAAGGAACGGAGGTACTTACAGTAATCTGATTTATGGCTAAAGAAGAAAAAATAGAAGTCGAAGGAAAAGTTCTGGAAGCGCTCCCCAACGCGATGTTCCGCGTGGAAATCGAGGGAGGGCACGTGGTGCTGGCTCATATTTCCGGTAAGATGCGGATGCATTACATCCGGATTTTGAGAGGGGACAAGGTGCGCATCGAGCTGTCGCCGTACGATCTGACCCGCGGACGAATCACCTACCGCGGAGAAAAAAGGGAGCCCCAGCCCGATAATGGAGCGAAATCATGAAGGTAAGAGCCTCAGTGAAAAAAATATGCAACAAATGCCGCGTGATCAAGCGCAAGGGCGTGGTGCGGGTGGTTTGCACCGACCTGCGCCACAAACAGCGGCAAGGTTGATTTAAGGAGAGTTTATGGCACGAATTGCCGGAATAGAATTACCCAAAGAAAAAAGAGTGGAAATCGGCTTGGCCTACATTTTTGGAGTGGGCCGTCCCCAGGCGCTGCGCATCTGCCGCGAGGCGGGCGTGGATCTGGGTATTCGCATCAAGGATCTGACAGATTCGGATGTGAGCAAGATCAACAATTTCATTATGCAGAACATAAAAGTGGAAGGCGATTTGCGCCGGGAAATTCAAGGCAATATCCGCCGGCTGATCGACATCGGTTCCTACCGCGGCCTGCGCCACAGGCGGAACCTCCCCACCCGGGGACAACGGACCAAAACAAACGCGCGCACAAGGCGCGGCAGACGCAAGACGGTGGGCTCAGCGCGGGCAGAAAAGCCGGCAACAGCAGCTCCAGCCGGTAAATAATACGGGGGACTATTCAAATGGCAGAACAACAAAAATCTGGAGCGCCGGCAGCAGCCGCACAGGCCAAAGGCCGCGCTAAAAGAAAAAAAATCTGGAAGAACGTCACACTGGCGAAAGTCTACATCCAGTCGTCGTTCAATAATACGATCGTCAATATCACAGACGAACGGGGCAATACCATTGTCTGGTCTTCGGCCGGTTCCTGCGGTTTTAAGGGAACCAAGAAAGGCACGCCGTTTGCCGCCAGCATCGCGGCCGAGTCGGCGGGGAAAAGGGCCATTGAAGCCGGAGTCAAGCAGGTTTCCGTTCTTGTTCGCGGGCCCGGATCGGGCCGTGAAACAGCCATTCGCGGCCTCCAGTCCGCAGGGCTTGTGGTCACCACTATCAGGGACGTGACTCCGCTTCCGCACAACGGATGCCGTCCGCCCAAGCCAAGGAGGGTTTAATCAGGTGAGATATTCCGGACCGGTTTGCAGATTATGCCGCAGGGAAGGCGTGAAGCTTTTCTTGAAGGGCGACAAATGTTTTACCAAGTGCGTGCTGGACAAGAGAAAGGGCGTTCCCGGCCAGCACGGCAAGGCTTTCTCCGGCGGGAGAAAAGCGTCTGAATACAACAAACGCCTCCGCGAAAAGCAGAAACTCCGCCGCATGATCGGCGTAGCCGAAAAGCCGTTCCGCCGCTATTTCGCGATTGCCGCCGCCAAGCCGGGACTGACAGGTGAAAACCTGCTCAGAATCCTGGAAACCCGGCTGGACAATGTGACCCAGCGTCTGGGCTTTGCCATCTCCAAAGTGGCTGCGCGCCAAATGGTGCTTCACGGACACATGCTGGTGAACGGCAAAGCGGTGAACGTGCCGTCCTATCAGCTCAAGCCCGGAGACGCGGTTTCCATGAAGGAAGGATCCCGGGCCAACGCGCTGTATGCGCGGTGGTGGGAGCAGACTCACAAGACCTCGGTGTTCCCGTCCTGGCTGGAATCCAATGTCGCCGCCTGGAGCGGCCAGGTGAAAACTTGGCCTGCCCGTGACGAAATGTCTTTCCCCGTCAACGAGCAGCTGATCGTGGAACTGTACTCTAAATAATTTTATACGGAAGTAAAGGAGCATAAAACAATGAAAATCCAAGACTTAATTCTGCCCGAAAAAGTTCAGTTCGAAAAAGAAGAGGTCACGCCCATTTACGGCAAGTTTGTGGCGGAGCCCTTCGAGCGCGGCTATGGCCACACCATCGGCAATTCCCTGCGGAGGATCCTTTTGTCCTCCCTGGAGGGTGCGGCGGTGACCAGCGTTAAAATTCAGGGCGCCCCTCACGAATATTCCGTGGTGCGCGGCGTCCAAGAGGACGTCATGGAAATCATTCTGAACCTGAAAAAACTCCGGTTCAAGATGTATTCCCAGAGCCCCGAAACCCTGCGGCTCTCCGTTTCCCGCAAGGGCGAGGCCACGGCCGAAGACTTTGCGGCCAACCAGAACGTGGAAGTGATCAATAAGGACCTGGTGATCGCGCATCTGGATCCGGGCGGCAAGCTGGAGCTCGAAGTTGAAATTTCCAGAGGCCGCGGCTATTTGCCTTCCGAGCGCAACAGCCGCCCCGGCCGGCCCATCGATTACATCGCAACCGACGCGCTGTTCTCTCCCGT
Organism: Elusimicrobia bacterium RIFCSPLOWO2_01_FULL_54_10; assembly: GCA_001799975.1. Taxonomy (GTDB): domain Bacteria; phylum Elusimicrobiota; class Elusimicrobia; order 2-02-FULL-39-32; family 2-02-FULL-39-32; genus 2-01-FULL-60-11. Next base: position 24,636 of record MGUQ01000012.1, read on the forward strand.
CACGAAAGTGTATTATGAAGTGGAGAACGCCCGCGTGGGCCAGATCACGGACTACGACAAGCTTATTCTTGAGATCTGGACGGACGGCTCCATCGGGCCGCTCGATGCCATGTCCTATTCCGCCAAGGTTCTGAAAGACAGCGTGGCCGTGTTCATCACGGTGGACGAAGACAAGGCGCCGCCGCCTTTGGCCATGGCGTCCGAATCTTCCGACAAGGACGTGTCCAATGAACTGCTCAACAAGATGGTTTCCGACATTGAACTGTCCGTGCGCGCCACCAACTGCCTGAAAAACGCCAAAATCAACACTCTGGGAGAGCTGGTGCGCAAGACCGAAGACGAGTTGCTCGGCTACAAAAACTTCGGCAAGAAATCTCTGGACGAAATCAAAGACAAACTTAAGGAATTAGGTCTTTCCTTAGGGATGCAAATCTGACTATAATTAAAGGATAACGTCATGAAGACATTTGCCGGAAGAAAGTTGGGGCGGCCCACTGCGTCCAGGATGATGATGTTGAGAAACCTGGCCACCAGCCTGCTCCAGCATGAGAAAATCATAACAACTTTGCCCAGGGCCAAAGAACTTTCCCGCTACGCGGAGAAAATCATTACGGCCGCCAAGGGCGAAGTCCCCGTCACGGCCCGCCGGGAAGTGTCCGGCAAGGTGCTCAACCGGGACGTTCAAAAGAAATTGTTTGAGGTGCTGGTGCCCAGGTATTCGGCCCGCAGCGGCGGCTACACGCAGATTGTCCGCACGGGATTCCGCACCGGGGACTCCGCACCCATGGCTCTGATCCGCCTCATTCCGTAAAAGCGGAGCGGGTGGTTTTGCTTCAAGAGGACACATGAACTAACATGTTCAATTATCTTTTCTCACTCTTCTCCAATGACATGGGGATCGATCTGGGCACCGCCAACACCCTGGTTTATGTGAAAGGCCAGGGTATTGTTTTGCGGGAACCGTCCGTGGTGGCTATCGACCGAGACACGCACAGCGTCATCGCCATCGGCGCGGAAGCCAAAAAGATGTTGGGCAAAACTCCCGCAAATATCATTGCGGTTCGGCCCTTGCGCAACGGAGTGATTGCGGATTTTGAAGTCACCGAACAGATGATCCGTTATTTCATCAAAAAAGTCCATAACCGCCGCAGCCTCCTGCATCCCCGCATCGTGATCGGCATCCCTTCCGGCATCACCGAAGTGGAACGCAGAGCCGTCAAAGAGTCTGCGGAGCAGGCCGGGGCGCGCTGGGTGCACCTGATTGAAGAGCCCATGGCCGCTGCCATCGGCGCCAACCTCCCCATCAATGAACCTTTTGGCAACATGATTGTAGACATCGGCGGCGGTACCACGGAAGTGGCCGTCATCTGCCTGGGCGGCATGGTGGTTTCTAAATCCCTCGATGTGGCCGGCGACGACATGGACGAAGCCATCGTTCAGTATTTCCGCAGAAAATATAACCTGCTCATTGGAGACACCACGGCCGAAGACGTCAAAATCAAGATCGGTTCTGTTTTCCCGACCTTTGAAGAGCAGTCCATGGAAGTCAAAGGGCGGGACCAAGTCACCGGCCTGCCCAAAACCATTGCCATCACATCCGAAGAAGTGCGCCAGGCGCTTACGGAGCCCATGAAGCTCATCATCGAAGTGATCAAAGAAACACTTGAAGAAACCCCCGCCGAACTCTCCGCTGATCTGGTGGACAGGGGCATTGTTTTGGCCGGTGGCGGAGCTTTGTTGCGCGGCATTCCCGATTTAATCGGCCAGGAGACGGAATTGCCCGTCAACCTGGCCCCGGAACCCCTCACCTGCGTGGCGATGGGGGCCGGAAAATTCCTGGAGGAAATAGACAACATCCGTCTACACTCAAGAAATGGATTTTAAAACACACCCCTCAATACATAAGACCCATAATCTATCGGTTAACGCTCGATAAGCGGGGTTCTTCATCCAAATGGATTGGGGAATCTTCCGCCCTACGAAGCCGGCCGCCCTGTGTATCGCCCTCTTGGGACTCTCGTTCCTGTTCATGACGTTCCGTCTGACGGGGGCAGTCTCCAATCTTCGAACATTTTTGCTGTACTGGATTTCTCCGGTGGAGCTCGTCACGGGCGAATCCATGGGCTATGTGAGCGGCTTCGGTGAAAAGCTGGTGAGCATGGTTCAGGCGCACCGCGAGAACGCCGAGCTGCGGGAAAAAGTTTTAAAAGCCTCCCTTCTGGAAACCCAATATAACGAATTGGTTCAGGAAAACGCCCGCCTTCGCGGCTTGCTCAATCTCAATGATTCCGTGCCGTTTACGGCGCAGAGCGCCAGAGTGGTGGGGCGCGATCCCCTCAACTGGACCCATGCTGTTTGGTTGAACCGGGGATTAAATGATGGCGTCCGGCGCGACAGCCCGGTGCTCGCCGTGGGTCCCATGGACAGCGGCGCAGGAGAAGGCGTGCGCGGGTTGGTGGGCCGCATTTCGGAATGCAGCGGCAATGCCAGCAAGGCTCTGCTCATGTCGGACCCGCTTTCGTCAGTGGCTGTGTCCATTCCCCGTATCGGAGAGCTTGGACTGGCCCAGGGCCAGGGGTCATATATCACGGTGGAATATCTGGAGCTCACCTCCCAGGCCCAGCCGGGGGATACGGTGGTGACCAGCGGGCAGGGAGGCGTGTTTCCCGCGGGCCTTCCTGTGGGAACCTTGTCTCATGTGGAAGTGTCTCCTTCTGGTTTCCGGCGGGCGGTGTTAAAACCCTCCGTGTCCTTGGGGGGTGTGCGCGAAGTGCTTATTCTCAACATGGCGCGGGCGAAGGATTGATGGCATGAAATGGCAATGGCATTTCTGGCTGCTCACTGTTCTCGGAGTTTTCATTCTTCACCTCACGGTGGCGGGCAACATCGCCATCTTTCAGTCCTCGCCCAATTTTTTGCTTCTGGCTACAGTTTTTTTTGCCGTGCGCGGGGGCCCGGTGCGGGGAGAAATTCTTGGTTTCATTTGGGGCATTCTTTCAGACATATCTTCAACTTCCATTTTTGGATCTCAGGCGTTCATGTATACCTTCATCGGATATATCGTGGGCAAGCTGGAGCGCATGGTGGATGAAAACAAATTGTCGGCCCAGATGGTGCTGGTGCTTGTGATGTCTTTCTTAAATCTTGCCGGATTGGCGTTCTTTGAAACGCTCTTCACCGGCTCGGCGCAGCGGTTCAAGGACTCCTACGGATTCTTGACTCCGTTTTATTCCACTCTTCTCTGCCCCCTGTTTTTTTGGGTGCTTTTCAAATGGTCCGCGTTGTTTCGGCGGACGGATTTGAAGGTAAAGGCGCTATGAAATCCGACATCGACGCCCGTTTGCGCGTCATTCTGGTTTTATTTGTCGGGCTCTTTGGCATGCTTGGGGCCAGGCTTTTTTATCTGCAGGTCATCCAGGGCGAAAGATTGCGCACCATCGCAGAGGCCAACCGCACCCAAATCATTTATGAACGCGCGCCGCGCGGGCTTATTTTGGACAGAAACGGCGCGGTCTTGGCCGACAACCGCCCCACGTTCGTGGTGATATTTACGCCCATTGAGCTCACTCATGAAATTTTAAATGAAGTCACGATCCGGCTCTCTAAAATTCTCGGACTGGCGGACTCCGAATTAAAACGGCGCCTCCAGCCGGCCATCCGCCATTCGGCCATGGTGCGGCTGATGGACCGGGCTTCCCGCCACATCGCCTTTGCCCTGGCTGAGCAAAAGCCGAACCTTCCCGGAGTTTCCGTGGTCATTGAAATGCAGAGGCGCTATCCTCAAAACAGTCTGGCGGCTCATGTGCTGGGATATTTGGGTAAAGACAGCTCCAAAGAAAAAAAAGAGGGGTATCGGCCGGACGCTTTGGTGGGCATCACAGGCCTTGAAAGAAATTATGACAAGGTGCTGAGAGGCGAGGACGGCGGCATGCGCCTTGAAGTGGATGCGGCAGGACGGTCTTTAAAAGTTTTGGACAGCCAGGCTCCGTCCGTCGGATATGAAGTCCGCACGACACTGGACATAAATATCCAGAAGGCGGCTGAAGATGCGCTCCGGGAATCCGGCAAGCGCGGCGCTGTGGTGGCGATAGATCCCAACAGCGGCGACATTCTAGCTATGGCCTCGTCGCCGCCGTACGACCCGAACGCGTTTGTCTATGTCCGTGGGGAAGAAGGCCATGAAGATCTTGCCACCAAATCCGTTTTGATCGATCCGATGCTCCCGCTTTACAACCGCACTGTCCAAGGCACCTATCCTCCCGGCTCCATCTTTAAAATCATTGATGCCGCCGTTGCGGTGGAAAAAAATCTGGACACTCATGAAACTTCTTTTTGCCCGGGGTATTATGTTCTGGATGCCAAACCTCCGAAAAAGTTCTTGTGCTGGAAAAAAGAAGGACATGGTGCCATGAATCTTAAGGACGCCCTGATTAATTCCTGTAATGTTTATTTCTACAGGCTGGGCTTAAAGCTCGGTCCCGACCCGATTGAAACCCTGGCCAGGGAGTTCGGGCTGGGTGCGAAATCCGGAATTGAGCTCCATGGAGAGCAGGCAGGATTGATTCCTGGCAGGGGGATGTTTAAAACGGACAAAAGGCGCTGGTATGACGGAGACACCCTCAACATGGCCATTGGCCAGGGCACCATCCTTTTCACTCCTTTGCAGGCGGCTCAAATGGCCAGCGTGGTGGCCAGCCGCGGAAAGCTTTTCCGTCCTCATCTGGTGAAAGAAATCCGTTATCCGACGGGTGAGGTTTTCAGCCGGACCAAAGCGGAGTTGGTGCGGGGAATCCACCTTTCCAAAGCTACCTGGGATTTTCTGGATGAAGCGCTGGCTGATGTGGTGGAAAAAGGGACCGGTCAAATCAGCAAGATCCCGGGCATTCGGATAGGCGGCAAAACGGGCACGGCCCAAAATCCTCACGGAGACGACCACGCTTGGTTTGTGGCCTTTGCGCCGGTGGAAAACCCCTCTATCGCCGTCTCAGTCATGATTGAGCACGGGAAGAAAGGTTCCGTGGCCGCGGCCCCGATCGCCAGGAAGGTCCTTCTGGCCGCTTTGGCTCCTTCTGAAGTGGTGGCTGACGAAAAAATCGCCGTGCCCATCATTCCCAGGGAATTTAGCGGAGACTGATTTCATATGCCTTCCTCCCTCTCCCCGTTAGTTTTCCAGTCCAGAGCGGACGCTTCCGATTCCGTCTTTCACCGCTTTGTGCGGCATTTCGACTGGATATTGTTTTTCGATGTCGTTGCACTCTGCCTGGTGGGCATGACCATGGTTTATTCCGCCTGCCTGCGGTTCGGGCATCCGGAACTTTATTTTGGCAAGCAGCTTTTTGCGTTCGCTTTGGGGCTGGGCATTCTTTTTATCCTGGCCACCGTCAACTATCAGATTTTTGGGCAATATCCCAAAACCCTTTTTGCCTTCTCCCTGTCTCTGCTGGCCCTGGTGTTATTGGCGGGCAAGACGTCCCGCGGCACGAAAGCCTGGCTCTCTCTGGGACCGGTTGCTTTTCAGCCCTCGGAAATTTGCAAGCTGTTGGCCATTCTTGTTCTGGCGGTGTGGTGCGCCAACAATGTGAGGGAAATTCACCGTCTGAAAGGCCTGGTGATCCCATTTTTTATCATTCTGGCGCATGTGGCTCTCATTCTTCTGCAGCCTGATTTTGGGTCCACCCTGGTTTATTTTCCGGTCCTTTTGGGCATCCTCTATGTGGCCGGAACAAGCTATCTCTATCTGTTCATCATTCTGCTTTACGGACTTGTGGCCGTCACCGTGCTGGCCACCCATGTGGGCTTTTCGCTTGTGCCGGACTTTCTGCAAGACCACGCTTTTTGGAATTTCATTTATCGAGGCACCAAAATCGGCAAGCCATTCCTTATTCTTCAGCTGGTGATGGCAACGGGAATGCTTGGGGCCTTTTGGATTGCGCGGGAGCTGCGGCTGAGAATTCCGGGCATTTATTTTCTTGTCATTTTTCTCGTTGCTTTGGCCGGCTGGTCGTCCAGCTCTCTCTTTCTCAATTCCCTCAAGGAATATCAAAAAAAGCGCCTTACCGTGTTCTTCAGCCCACGTCTGGACCCCATGGGGGCGGGGTACCATGTCATTCAGTCTGAAGTGGCCTTGGGGTCTGGCAGAATTTTCGGCAAGGGCCTTTTTTCCGGCACACAGGGGAGGCTGGGGTTTTTGCCAGAACAGCACACGGACTTTATTTTTTCCGTTTTGGGGGAAGAACTGGGGTTTTTGGCCAGCGGCATGGTGTTGTTACTCTACCTGATCCTGCTCTGGCGCTGCGTGGCCATTGCGGGAGACGCCCGCGATCTTTTTGGATCGTTGGCGGCCGTGGGCATCGGCTGCATGTTCGCCTTTTACGGAT
>MGUQ01000013.1:0-2551 GCA_001799975.1 Elusimicrobia bacterium RIFCSPLOWO2_01_FULL_54_10
AGCGGATTCGCCGGGAAGGAAGGCGGCGATGGAAGCCGCCGCGAAGGGATTCTCGAAGCCCGGCGCCGCCCGCCTCATCGCCGAGGAGATAGTGAGAATAGCAAAAAGGCAATGATGTCCGCGGCGAAAAAAATGAAGGCGAACGGCGTGCGCGTGCGCTTCGCTCCGTCGCCCACGGGAAAAATGCATTTGGGCACCGCCCGCGCGGCGCTTTTCAATTGGCTGTATGCGAGGCAGCACGGGGGCGCCTTCATCCTCCGCATGGAGGATACGGACCGCGCGCGCTCGGAAAAGGCCTATGAGGAGAGCATTTTAGAAGGGCTAAAGTGGCTCGGACTCCATTGGGATGAGCTCTACCGCCAGAGCGAGCGCACGGCGCGCTACGTTTTGCATTTGAAGTCCCTATTAGCAAGCGGGAAGGCATACCGCTGCTTCTGCTCGCCTGACGAGCTTGAAGCGGAAAAGGAGGCGCAGGTCGCCGCGGGCTTCCCTCCGGTGTATTCCGGGAAATGCCGGGGGATTGCGAAGGACGAGTCCGAGGGGCGCGCGAAGCGCGAGCGTTCGGTCATACGGCTCCATATGCCGGACAAGAAGGTGTCTTTCGAGGACCTCATCCGCGGAGAGGTCGTGTTCGACCTCGCGCTTATCGGCGATATCGTGATTGCGAAAGGGCTCGAAGAGCCGCTGTATAATTTCGCCGTCGTCGTGGACGACGAGGAAATGAAGATCACGCATGTCATCCGCGGAGAGGACCATATTTCGAACACGCCGAAGCAGATCGCCGTCGCAGAAGCGCTCGGATTTTCCGTCCCGCGCGCCTTCGCGCACCTGCCGCTTATCCTCGGCCCCGACAGGAAGAAGCTCTCGAAGCGCGACCTCGCGAAGTCCATTCTTGATTACCGCGACGAAGGGTATCTCCCCTCGGCGCTCCTGAACTTCCTCGTTCTTTTGGGATGGCATCCGAAGGGGGACAAGGAAACGCTTTCCGTAGACGAGATGGTGCGCGAATTTTCCTTCGACCGCGTGCAGAAGAGCGGCGCCGTGATGGACGCGGAGAAATTGGAGTGGATGAACGGCCATTACCTCCGCGCGCTGCCCGAAGGGGATCTTCGCGCGCTTCTCGCCACGCGCCTCCCGCGCGAATGGCTCGCGGAGGAGGAAAAGTTCGAGCGGGTGCTCCGTCTCGAGCGCGAGCGCCTGAAGGGCGTCGCGTCCCTGAAGGAGGAGATTTCGTTCTTCTTCGAAACGCCCGAGTATGACGTGAAAATGCTCGCTTGGAAAGATTCGCCCCTCAAATCCGCGCGAGCGGTTTTGAAGAAGGCATACGCGATTTTGGCGAAGGTGCGCGAATCCGATTTCAAGAAGGAGGGAGTGGCGCTCGCGCTTGCCCCGCTCGCCGCCGAATATGGGAAGGGAGAGCTCTACTGGCCCCTCCGCGTGGCGCTTTCGGGCCGAAAGGCGTCTCCCGGCCCCTTCGAATGCGCGGAGGCTCTCGGAAAGGCGGAAACGCTCCGCCGAATCACAATAGCCATTGAAAAACTTTCATGAAAAATAAAACCCCGCTCGAAAAAGCGATCATTTCCGCGCTCGCCGCATGCGCGGTGTTTGCCGGCCTCTTTTCCTTCAGTATCATTGCCGAGGCGGACGAGCAGGAGGTATTGCAGTCGCAGATAGACCAGAAGACGAAGGAGCTCGAGGAGATCCAGGCGCGCAAGCGCGAAGTGGAGCGCGCGCTCGAGGCGACCTCGGGCTCGAAGAAGAAGCTCTCGGACGAGCTCGCAAAGATAAATGGCACTATCAATCAGCTGAATCTCTCTATTCGCGAGAACCGCACGATGATAGAAAAGCTGAATCTCGAGATCAGCTCCCTCGGCCACGACATCACTTCCACTGAAGACAGCATCCGCTTGAAGAAGGCGACAATGGGGAAGCTTTTCGCGGAGATTCAGCAGAACGACGGCCAGAGCCTCCTTTCCATACTTTTGAAGAGCGAGAATCTCTCGGACGGACTTGCGGCGGCGCAGTCCATAGAGTCCGTGTCCGTGGAGCTCCGCAACAATCTTTTGGAATTGAACGCCCTGAAGGGCACGCTCTCGGAGCAATTGGAGCGCGAGAAGGGGAAGAAGGAAACGAGGGAGATCGAGCAGGAGAACCTGAAGAATCGCCAATACATCGTGGAGGACGAAAAGAAGGGGAAGCAGACGCTCCTCACGGAGACGAAGAACCAGGAGAAGTCCTATCAGGCCCAGCTCACGGCCCTGGAGAAATTGCAGGCCGAGGTGGACGCCGAAATAGAGCGCATCGCCTCCGAGCTCCGGAAGCGCATCGACAATTCGCTTCTTCCGGGGAGGGGAGTGCTTGAGAATCCCTTGCCCGGAGCAAAGCTCACCCAGGCCTACGGGTTCACGGCGTTCGCGAAGCGCGCCTATTCGAGCCAGCGCCACAACGGCATAGATTTCGGCGCCCAGGTCGGCACTCCCATATACGCCGCCGAAGCGGGGAGGGTCTTGGCCGCGATAGACCAGGACGGGTATTGCAGGAAGGGCGCATA
>MGUQ01000013.1:2587-3928 GCA_001799975.1 Elusimicrobia bacterium RIFCSPLOWO2_01_FULL_54_10
CCTCGAACACCATTCCGCCCGCCTCCTCCGGATTCCCTGAAGGGACGCAAGCCAGCCGCGTGTGCGGGCCGATGCCCGTCGGCGGTGACCTCGACCCGAGGCAATACCTGGCGTTATAGCGAATTTTGAATGAAGAAATTCGAATTTCGAATAAAATTTAAAGTTTCGAATTTTTAAATATTGAAGTCGTTCTTCCTTTAGGAAGTGGGACTTCAATATTTTGAATTTTAAATATCATGTACTTTCTCAAAAAATTCCTCAAGAAGTTAACTCCGCGATTTATTTTGCGCGTCTATCATTTCGCATTGGCGTATCTTGGGGCTCTCGTCTACGGCTTTCCTTCCCGGCGCATGGTGGTGATCGGCATCGTCGGCACCCGCGGGAAGACGAGCGCCGCGAATCTCATCTGGGCGTGCCTTTCTTCCGCGGGATACAAGGCGGGGCTTACGGGCACAGCGAACATCCGCGTGGGAAGCGAAGAGCGCATGAATCCGTATCACATGACGATGCCGGGCAGGTTCACGCTTCAGAAGCTTTTGCGCGAAATGGCGGACGCGGGATGCGCCTTTGCCGTCGTCGAGACTCCGTCCGAGGGAGTGGAGCAATTCCGCCACAAGGGCATCGCGTACGACGCGGCGGTGATGCTGAATATGTATCCTGAATACTTGGAGGTGCACGGATGGGACTACGAGCGATGTAAGGACATGCACGAGGTCATCTTCCGCGAGCTCTCGGGTCAGCCCGTGAAGATCTTGAATAACGCGCCCGCGAAGAAAGTCATCGTGGTGAATAATGACCTTGAGGAGCGCGAGCGCTTCATGCGCCACCGGGCGGATGTGAAGGTGACCTACGCGCTTGACTCTCCCGCGGACATACGCGCGGAAGGCGTCCATTTGAAAGAGGGGAGACCGGCTTTTTCCGCGGGCGGGGCTGAGTATCATTTGGGAATTCCCGGCGAATACAATATACAGAACGCGCTTGCCTCTATCGCCGTATGCCTCGCGTACGGCCTCCCTCGCGAAGCCATCCGGAAGGGGATTGCCCTCGACAGGATTCCGGGCCGCATGGAGCCCATACGCTCGGGCCAGCCCTACGAGGTGTATGTGGACTACGCCCACGATGCGGTGAGTTTGGAAGCGATACTTTCTTCCTTGAGGAAGACGGCGCCGAAGCGGCTTATCGTCGTCTTCGGCGGGCAGGGCGGCGGCAGGGACGTGAAGAAATTGCCGATAATGGGCGAGGTTTCCGGGAAATACGCGGACATCGTTATCCTCACGACCGACGACCCCTTCGACGACGATCCATCGGCGATTTCCGAAAAGATCGCGCCGGGCGCCGAGG
>MGUQ01000013.1:3964-4413 GCA_001799975.1 Elusimicrobia bacterium RIFCSPLOWO2_01_FULL_54_10
GGGGAGTGGTCCGCGAGGAGCTCCAACGCGTAATGAAGGATATCCAATAAAGGAAGTCACTCTTCCGTTAGGAAGTGGGACTTCCGGCATGGTATAAAGTAATAAAGGAAATAAATTTTTATACTTCAATTCTTTAAAACTTCCTCCATCCTAAAAATTATTGAAGTCGTTCTTCCGTTAGGAAGTGGGACTTCAATAATTTTGTGCTATGATAATACCAATGAAAAGGGTAAAAGGTCCCTTTGTCCTATTCGTATCGGCAATCGTATTTGCGGGGCTTTATTGCCCCGTTTTTGCGCAGGAAAACCCCTTCAAGGGCCTTGAGGGCGCGATACCGCCCGGCGTAGTGGACCAGGTGCGCCAGGCCATTCCGAAATTCCAAGATATAGAGATTTCCAAGGCGCCCTTGGGAGAAGGCGTGCGTCAGATGGACGGCGCGGCCGTGGAAC
>MGUQ01000013.1:4531-6270 GCA_001799975.1 Elusimicrobia bacterium RIFCSPLOWO2_01_FULL_54_10
CCTGGACCTCATTCCTATTTAATTGACTTTCCGCAGGGAATTTCCCATGGAAGAGCGGTCTGGCCAAGACCGTCCTGTTTTTCTATATGCTTACCTGGTAACGATATTATTGATTTTCTGTATTTTTAGATTTAAGAAATATGCTAAAATAAATGCAATGGCGAAACTTATTAGTAGTATCGATGAAATAATAGCACTTTTAAACGGAAACGATCCAAATCGACCTTGGTATCGTGTTCCGGGTTATTCTAAACTTTCAAAAGCAGAAATTACTGAGGGTCCGAAAGGATTTGGCGTGAATTCAACTAGTAAATCCACGCTATTGGTTGTTTTTGTAAATTCAAAAACTGGGGAGGTTAGACTTTTCGTTGCTAAGTGGATTGAAGAAGAGGCAAATAAAAAATTGTCATGATTGAATTAGATCCATCAAGTCCCGCAACAAAAGGAGATCTTGAAAATGTTCAAACTCTTTTAATAAAAGAGACCGAAAAACTCAATCGCCTTATGGCAGCAATTGTAGGAGTTCTTTTTTTAGGATTTATTACTTTATTAGTTACTTCCTTAAGTCCCATAATTGATGCTTGGCGATTTCGTTCAAGCACATACCAAGATTTAATTAATCAAATTCATGCACAAAATACTGAAATACAAAAAATGAATGATAAGTTTGAAATGGCTTACGCACTTTTTCTCGCAAATCAAACTAAACAACAAGTAGAGACGTCAACTTCAACAAATAGGTAGATAAGAATTTTATTCTTACATTATCAGATAGAGCGAACGAGCGACTTTATGTGAAATTAAGAGGGGAGTGGCTGAAGAACAGTTGAGGGGGCATTAAGTATTAAGAACAAATGGCGGGCGTGACTCCGCTAACCTAGCTAGGTTTCAGAGTTCGTTGCAATCGAACTCGCAATCCAGTTTCAATTCCTAATGCACCCACAACTGATTTCCAGCACTGCTTTTAGAATATAAAATTTATCCTCCTTGTAATTGTTATTTCAGCATACAATTTGAAATGAGTTTTTTGACCAATTAACAGTAATGTCTTCCTGTGAACTCTCAATGCTTCGGAGTGCATAAGTAAGTTTTTTATATCAAGTAAAAACTTTTGAAAGGGTGGGGAGCATTTATACGGGAGTATAATGAGGTCATGGCATTAAGGATTCAAGGGAAGAGAGGAAAAGGGAGTTCATGGTCCCTTGAGGATATATCCGAGGGCCTGAAGCGGTTTTATGATGAAAACAACAAGAGATATCCGACGACCCAAGAGATGGACGCGTGCCCGTATCTGCCTTCCGCCCGCTCGATTCAGCGGAATTTCGGGGGCCTCGTGGCGTTGCGGCGGGATCTTAAACTGAAGACACAGGCGGACTTTCGGAGCGGCGAACGCGGGTCTGCGCGGGCTTACAAAATCAATTCCCGAGCGAACGCGGTCGAGCGCGATGTGTATGATTTTTTAATGAAAAAATTCGGGAAAGAATTCGTCCATCGTGAGTACTTTTTCACGGACGACAGCAGAACTCGGGCGGATTTCTTCGTGTACGACAGGAATGGGGGGTTTTGCGTGGATGTCTTTTTCCCTAGTGACAGGCGGAATCTCGTCGGTTGCTTGAATAGTAAGCTAGGAAAGTATCTCGGGGGATACCCGGTCATTTTTCTCCAAATGAACGAGGAAATTATACAGGAAACGCTGGATAAGCTGGTGGAGTCAAAGAAGAAAAAGCTTTCTGCGGGCC
>MGUQ01000014.1:0-11464 GCA_001799975.1 Elusimicrobia bacterium RIFCSPLOWO2_01_FULL_54_10
GCTTTTGCTTTGATTGATGCTTGGTCATGATATGCTCCTTATGTAAATTGATTTTATTTTTCAATGCTAATTTCGTAGTCTTCCAGAACCTCCGAGCTTTTCGGTTCCGCACACGGCTCGGCGGTTTTAACGATCCCACCCTGACACTGTCCAATCGAGGCAGTTTGGAAAGCCTGACTATGGCTTTCGATGATTTTCTGCTCCTTCCGGGCGCTCTTGGTTTTCCGCATTGCCTCTCGGCGAATGAGTTCCAGCCTTTCCCTGGCCATGAGGCTGTTGGCCGATGTCGGCCTCATTCTTTCTTGATACAAGAGTTTGCCGATCTTCTGAATTTCCCATACCGATAATCCGGACAGATGATTGTATTCAGGTCTGGCGGGGATCCCCAGAAATTGGTTGTTTTCTGGGTTAATGACATAAATAAAAGATATGTTCCTGGGGTCATAGCGGAACCCGACCGCTTTGCGAATAAGTGGAATCAGATCGTCGTGCCAGTATCGGATGCCATTAAAGACAATCCCAGCCCGATTTACGATTCTTTTCTCCTCTTTCATTAGAAAAAGCATCAAGTCGTCCCTATTGCTCGGCAGCGCCGGCTGGGCTACCTGGACGCCATCTTCCCATTTACGATTAGGCATGCACCCAACCCCTGAATGGAAGCCCTCCTGATACAGCTCCGCAATAAAGATGTAAATCATTTTTTCCAAGTCTTCGAGGGTCAGACAGGATTCCTTCTCTGACAAGTATTCCCCTCTTTCTTTAGGGTGAGAAAACGTTTTCCCCTCCAGCGTGCTGACCAACCTCTGATCAAGAGTTTCAAAAAATCTCTCTACCACCCCACCATGTCTCGGGGTGTAAGGCTTCCTGTAATCCAACTTGATTCCCAGTTGAGCGCAAGCCGACTCAAAATGAATGGAGTGGAATTCCTTGCCGTTATCTACTACGATTCTTTCCGGCAACCCGTACATCCTCCAGGGCGTCTTCAGTCTGAATTTTTCATTAATGTCATTTTTGAACTGGATGCCGTTATAAAGACACATGGCCACGGACATACTGGAAGGAGCATTAAACCCGAGATGGATTCCCCAGATAGACCTGCTGAAAACATCAATGCCCAAAGTCAGCCAGGGCCGCCCAATGGGATTGCCCGCCGAATCGACCACGATGACATCCATGCGTTTGTGATCGATTTGGATGCACTCAAGGGAATGGCTCATTTTGTTGGCGAAAGTCCCAGGAGTCGGTTCATATTGGCCTGCGTGAGCCTTTTTTCCCTGGCGCTTCAGGATGTCCTTGGACTGCGAGCGCTTCAAGATGCGGTTATTTACAGTCCTGCGAGATGGTATCCGGTTGAGCCCTTCCATCCTGCAGCGGTGATCAATAATCCTGTAGATCTCGATCTTGGATAATTTCTTAAGGCTGGCCCATTCATTTTCAAAGACCGTGCGCATGATGTTTTCCGTAGCATCCTCAAACCTAGATTTTTGGCAGGCCCGCTTTTTATAATGATCGGGTATCAAACCGCGGAGGCCATCCTTAATATAGGCTTTGATCCATCGGTATAGGGACATTATTCCACATCCTTCTTTGGCGGCAGCTTCCAATTTCTCTTTTTTAGAGCTTTTTGCCACCCTTGTAACGATCTCATAGCGCCTGTTTGCAACAGCCAGGTATTTTTCGGGAACATCCGACAGGTCCAGGTTTGCCGCTGGATTTGAGATGACCAAGGGGGCGGTTTCAAGCCGGAATTCCGGGCTCGCGTAAATTTCCCTCACATTTAGAACCTTACTTTTACGGGTGCCGATATCCTTTGCCATGATCTGGAATGGCGGGATCTGCTCCTGAACGACGAACGTCGCACCCTTGTAAATAAACCTCGTTCCACAATTGAAGTTTGTGTTTGGCATAAGCGTATTCCTCCTTAAGTATTGTTGAGACAGGGGTAGAAAGTATAGCTAAGTGAGGAGGAAATTTGAAGTGGGATGAGTGAGGGCGGACCCAAGACCCGGTTTCATACTTGCTGGGGCTGGAATCAAACTATTTAAGTTTTAGCGTGGGCTTAAGGGTGAGTGGGGGGCGGAGCCTATCGGGTGGAAGTATCAAATTGAGTTGCCAAAGTATCAAATTCAATTGCCAATGACATCTAATCCAAACGCATCCTTTTTGTCTTTCGCAAGTGCGGATAATATATATTATGTCTTGTTTAAGATATGGCAACCCCTGATTAGCTTGCACGTAGTGCGGCATCATATTTATACTTCTTTCGCCCATACAATAGGCTTTTTCGAACACGCCTTAAGACGCGTTCTTTATATTTTTATGTTAGCACTCTGTTTTTGTAAATCTGGCGGGCTCGGAAGTTCAAGAAGTCATTGATTTTTTGAAAATCGGTAAAATTTCCCCGGAAATTTCTCACACATTTTTGACAAAGGCTTTCATGGTGTCCGGCCGGGCAGCCGAAAATAAAGGTCCAAAAACACCAACCACCCCACCCAGGCCCCAAGACCTTGGCATACCCTGTTTTAAGGTTGCTAGGGGTCAGGAAGGGTCCAACCCCAAATATACCACCTCCCAATTTGGAGTGGCCGAGGGTATCCCAGTACCCTGGAAACGGGCTTTTCGTAAAGTCCCAAAAACACCATTAAAGCCCGGGGCCTGTTTTTAAGGAAGTTGGAGCTGATCCGGGTTAGCCTTCAAAATACCATCAAAGATCGTTGGACAAATTTCAAGCGAATGTAGAGGTGCCGAAAAAACCATCAAAGCCCTTCGAGCTGTTTCGTGGTGTTTTTAGGCCTTTCGAAAAAGCGATCAAACAAAAATTGCCAATGAATGAGTTCACGAATGACCTCTTAAAAAAACCATGAAGAGCCAATATGGCTTTCATGGTGTGTCCAGGGCCATATCAAATGCCAGGGCTATCAAAAATGCAGCATCGGAAAATGCTCAAAAATAGACCATAATTAGCACGATTTAGGGCCTTAAAACGCAAAAAAAGCCCAAAAAAAGGCCATTTTTATGCATTTTACCGTCGAGAAGCTAATTTATTTTATGTAAGGGAGGGCGAGACTTCAACCAGATATGCGGCAACCACCTGCGGATCGAAAAGGATGTCAATGTTTTCGGAGGCGTACTGCTCCATTTTGGCGCGAATCTCAGGTTCTGTGATCTTGGGATTGGCCTGTTTGGCCTTGTCGCGCACATTTTCGATCTGTTCTACAAAAGAAATGATGCGGGCGCCCAAGGGAATGGACTCCTGCTTTAATCCCTGCGGAAAACCAGAACCGTTCCAAAGCTCATGGTGGGCCTCAATCAAGGGGCCTGCGGCACTCAGAAGACGGATGGTGGATACCATGTCGGCCCCGACAGAGGGATGAGTTAACTCGACTTTTTCCATTGAAATGGCGCCGCTCTTCTGGATCATCTGCTTGTGCGCGCCGATATAGCCGATGTCGTGCAGGAGTGAAGCATAATAGATGGTCTTGTATTGCAGCCCGGTGATTTTGAGGCGGCGCGCGATGGTGCAGGAGGTCTGGGCCACCCGCCAGCCGTGCCCGGGGCTGTTCTTGGAAATGGTTTCGATGGCCGCGCCCAAAATTTCCATCGTGTTGGCGAAAAAATTTTTCTGGTCCTGGGTGAGCCGTGAATTGACGATTGAGACTGCGGCAAACCCCGCCAGGCTCTGCAAGATGTCCAGGTCATCTTGCATGAACTTCCCCCCCGGCGCGTTGCGCCGCTTGTTGAGGACCTCCATGACGCCGATGGCTTCATCTTGGAATATCATGGGCACGCAGATGATGGAGCGGGTTTTGAAACCACTTTTATCATCGGCGAGCGCGGCGGAAAAACGGGGGTCCTTGGCCACGTCTTCGATGAGCAGGGGCTGGGCGTTCTTGGCCACCCAGCCGGCGATGCCGTGCTGGACGGGAATTTTGATGGTTTGGACCGCGTGCGCCTTGTCGCCTCCGGCGGTTTTAAAATAGAGATATTCCTTGTTGGTGTCCAGCAGCATGACGCTGGAGGCTTCCGATTGGGTGAGTTTTTCGGCGGTGGCGGAAATTTTTTGAAGGAGGACTTCCAGGTCTAAAACTGCCGAAAAGGTCTTGGCGATGTCGAAGAGGTCTCGCACGGCCACGCCGGCTTTGTCGGTGAAGCCGGCCCCCACCACGGAAAGCCCGCAATTGGGGCAGAATTTGAATAGGCGTTCGAACGGCTCTTCACAGGCAGAGCATTTGGCAAGGATAGCCATTCTTATTTGGCCGCGGCCAAAATTTCTTCGTAGGTGGTGACCCCTTGGGTCACTTTCACGAACCCGTCTTCCATGAGCGTGCGCATCCCGTTTTTGCGGGCGAGAACACGGATGTCTTCGGATTTGACGCCCGGTTTGCAGATCATCCTGATTTCATCGTTCATGATCATGAGTTCATGGATGGCCGTGCGGCCTTTCATGCCCTTGTTGCCGCATTTGTGGCAGCCTTTGGGCTTCATGAATGTGGCCTTGGAATAATCCACTTTGATTTCGTCCAGAGCGAGCAAGAGGTCTTTGGGCGGGTCCGGATTGGGCTCCTTGCAGTTCTTGCAAAGCGTGCGGACGAGACGCTGGGCCAGAACGCATTCCAGAGTGGAGCCGATCAAGTAGGCGGGCACGCCCATTTCAGAGAGGCGGCCCAAAACGGAAGTAGCATCGTTGGTGTGGATGGTAGAGAGCACCAAGTGGCCCGTCATGGCCGCTTCGCAGGCGATGTGGCCGGTTTCCTCGTCGCGGATTTCGCCCACCATGATGGTGTCCGGGTCTTGCCGCAGGAACGCGCGGAGAGCGGCGCCGAAATCGAATTTCTTTCCTTCTCCCAAGGAGAGGTCCGGATTGACCTGCACCTGAATGACGCCTTCCAGATTGTATTCCACGGGGTTTTCAGCGGTTAAAATCTTTTCTTCAGGGTCCCGCACCGCAGCGAGGGCGGCCATAAGCGTGAACGATTTACCGGAACCCGTGGGGCCGCAAACGAGGATGAGCCCATACGGCTTGGCGAGAGAATCTAAAAATCTCTGCTGGGTGTCCGGCAGGAAACCGAGCTGGTCAAGAGTGAGGTTGGCGCCGGAACGGTCCAAGATACGCATCACAGCGGATTCGCCTAACACTGTGGGAACGATGTTGACGCGGAATTCATAGGGCTTGCCCTGGGCCTTGATCTGGATGCGGCCGTCCTGAGGAATGCGCCGCTCGGTGATGTTCATGCCGCCCATGATCTTGATCTTGGCCATGAGCGCGTTTCTAAAAGTGAAAGGGACTTTGAATGTGCTTTTGCGCAGAGCGCCATCCACACGGTAACGGATAAGCAGCTTCTTTTCAAAAGGTTCGATGTGGATGTCGGAGGCTTTCAAGCGCAGGGCTTCCAGGATGATGGCGTTCACCAGCTTTTCCACTTCCGGAGCGGAAGTGTCCACCTGCATGATGTCTTCCATTTCGACGCCTTTGTCCACTTCGACGCCGCCGGCGCTTGCTGTAGCATTCAATCCTTCAAGAAGTTCTTTTGTGAGTTCCTGCGCCTCTTCCGCCAGTTCTGCCTGGGTGCTCTGAGATTGAGGCTGCTGCGCGCCTGCATCTTCCTCTTCCTCGATGGCTTCCGGAGAGGGCTCGTCCCCGCCGTGCACTTTGGAGATGGCGGCGCGGATGTCCGAAGACATGGCAAGATAGGGAATCACCTGGATGCCGAAACGGAGCTGGATGTCTTCAACGGCAAAAACGTCGCGGGGATCCCGCATGGCTAAAAGGAGCATGCCTTCTTCTTTGGCGAACGGGATGACCATTTTCTGCTTTGAAAGCTGTTTGGGGAGGACTTTGCCGACATCGGGATCGATGTCCATCTCAGAGAGGTCCACGGCGCGCACGCGCCATTCGCGGGAGAGAATGCGGAGGATTTCCGCCTTGGTGGCCAGACCGGCGTCCAGAATGGACTGTTGCAAAACTTCGCCTGATTTTTTTGATTCTTCTTCGGCCTTCTTGAGAGTTTCCTGGTTCAGGAGGCCCGATTGAAGGAAGATTTCCTCAATGGTGCGCCGTTTCTGCACGATTCCCATGTCCGTTAAATATACCCTGAAAGCATCATTATTGTCAACCCCATGAATTTTGGTAGAATTTCGGAATGGCTCTGCAAAAAACTGAAATTTCCGCCGGCGGGATTGTGCTCAAAAAAAATCCCCCTCAGGTGCTGATGGTGCAGGTCAAAAACCTCATCGGCAAAATCGTCTGGACGTTCCCCAAGGGTCATCTTGAAAAAGGCGAAACTGCGGCGCAAGCGGCGGTACGCGAGGTGCTGGAAGAAACAGGCTGGGACTGTAAAATCCCCCCCCGCGCCAGAAAACCGTTTCTTAAAGTCCAGTATTTTTTCAGGCGGGGAAAATCGACCATTCGAAAAAAAGTGGTTTGGTTTTGGATGGCTCCGGGCCGAAAAACGGGTTCCAGAGACCCCAAGGAAATCCGGCGCGTGCGCTGGGCGGGCCTGGCCGCAGCCAAGCGCTTAATTAAATACCCGTCTGATAAGCAAATCCTCAAGCGGCTTCAGGCAACGATCGAATAGCCGCCGTCGGCCACAATCGTTTGGCCCACAATCCATCGCGATTCCTCGGAACAGAGAAAGGCAACAATCTGGGCGATGTCTTCGGGGTGACCGATGCGCCCGGCAGGAGTTTTGAATTTGGCCGAATGGATCATCTCTTCATGGCGCGGGATGCCGCGCAAAGACTGGGTGTCTGTGGTGCCGGCCATGACCGCGTTGGCGCCGATACCGCGCGAGGCGAGCTCAACGGCCAAGTAACGGCAGAGGGCTTCCATGGCCGCCTTGGCCACGCCCACGGCGGAATAATCCGGCAGGCAGCGGCTGGAGCCGTGGCTGGAAATGGCCACAATGCGCCCGTGGCGCCCGCGCATCAGTGGAGCGGCCAGCTGAGCGCACTGCAGAAGCGCCCGCACATTGATATCCTGCGTTCTCTGCCATTCATCAGTTGATATACCCAGCACAGGTTTTAAATCTCCGGTGGCCGCGTTATGAATGAGAAAATCGAGCGCGCCAAATTCTGATTTGACCATCTCGAAGACCTTTGTAACTTGATCTTCGTTGCCCATGTTGGCGCGCAATGAGAGCACGCGCACATGGTGGACGGCCAGCTTTTCCTCTGCTTTGGCCGCGTCTGAGCGGCTGCGCAGATATGTAAAAACGATGTTGGCGCCTCTTTGGGCGAGCTTGTCGGCAACTGCCAGGCCGATGCCGCGGGAACCGCCGCTGACGAACGCCACTTTACCCTTGTACGGTTTTCTTTTTTCCTGCATTTGGGCTATTATATAACATAATGAAATTTGAAACTGTCATCGGTCTTGAAGTGCACGTGCAGATTAAGACGGAAAGCAAGCTTTTCTGTCCTTGCGCCGTCACTTTCGGCTCGCCTCCCAACTCCAACATCTGCCCCATCTGCTGCGGATACCCTGGCGTGCTTCCCGTGCTCAACCGCAGGGCCGTGGAATCGCTTGTGAAAGCCGGCCTGGCAGTGGGCTGCAGCATCCGCGAAGAATCCATCTTTGCCCGCAAGCAGTATTTTTATCCGGACCTCCCAAAAAATTATCAGATTTCACAGTATGAAAAGCCGCTCGCAGAAGGCGGCAAACTGCAAGTGGGCGATTCCGTCATCGGCATCACCCGCATCCATCTGGAAGAAGACGCGGGCAAGCTGGTGCACACGGTGGGATCTTTAGAGCTGGACGGCTCTCTGGTGGATTTGAACCGCGCGGGCGTGCCGCTCATGGAAATTGTTTCCGAGCCGGACATGCGCTCCGCCCAGGAAGCCCAGAATTACCTGACTAACTTGAAAAGTATCCTGCAATATCTGGATGTTTCCGACTGCGATATGGAAAAGGGATCTCTGCGCTGCGACGCAAACGTTTCCATCCGGCCGGCGGGCGACACAAAACTGGGAAGCAAAGTGGAAGTCAAGAACATGAATTCCTTCCGGGGCGTGAGGGACGCCATCGAATTTGAGATTGAGAGGCAGACGCGGGCGGTGGAAGCGGGCGAACGGATTGTGCAGGAAACGCGCTTGTGGGACGCTGACAAGGGCGAATCACGCCCCATGCGCTCCAAAGAGCAGGCCCATGATTACCGTTATTTTCCCGAGCCGGACCTCCTCCCCCTTCTGGTTTCCCGCGAACAAATTGAAGCCATCCGCAAAGATCTGCCCGAACTGCCCAAGGAAAAGCGCGCGCGGCTGGTGCGCGATTACGGACTCACGGAATATGATGCCGGAGTGCTCACCGGGGAAAGGGCCCTGGCCGATTACTATGAAAGGGCCTTGGCGCGCGGATCAGTGCTCACGAAAAAGCCCGTGGGCAAGCTCCTGTCCAACTGGATCACCACGGAGCTCACGGGGCGCCTGAACCAGGCCAATAAGTCCATCGGAGAGTCGCCTGTGACACCGGACAACCTGGCCCGGCTTGTGGCCCTGATCGCGGAAGACACCATCTCGGGTAAAATCGGCAAGACGGTTTTTGAACATATGTGGGAGGGCGGCGATCCGGAGGTCATCATCCGCGAAAAAGGGCTGGCCCAGGTTTCGGACTCAAGCCAGATTGTGGCCTGGGCGGAAGAGGCCAGCGCCAAAAACCCCAAGGCCGCCGAAGAATTCCGCTCCGGAAAAGAGAAGGCCATCGGGGCTCTTGTGGGCGCGGTGATGAAATCGTCAAAAGGCCAGGCCAACCCGGAACTGGTGAACCAAATTTTATCGCAAAAGCTCAAGGGCTCTTGATTGACACGGGCACGGGAAAGTGATACCTTTTATCACCTTAAATTGACATGATCCCCATTCGATTCGGAACAGCAGGTTGGAGAGCCCTCATCGCCCAGGATTTCACCTTTGGGAATGTGAGGATTGTGGCCCAGGCCATTGCGGATTACCTCCGCTCAGAAAAGCTCCACCACAAGCAAATGCTGGTGGGCTATGACACCCGCTTCCTGTCGGAAAATTTCGCTCGCACCGTCACAGAAGTGCTTGCATCCAACGGCGTGCAAGTGCTCCTCTGCAACAAAGACATGCCCACACCCGCCATCGCTCTCCAGATTTTGAAACTCAAAACTTCCGGCTCCGTCAACATCACGGCCAGCCACAACCCGCCCGAATACAACGGCATCAAGTTTTCCACCTCCTGGGGCGGCCCCGCCCTGCCGGAAGTGACGCGGACGCTCGAAGAGCGCTGCCTCCATCATCAGGGCGAAGGCAAGGCCATTTCGCGCATGAACATGGCCGAAGCCCGCAAAAAGAATTTGGTTGTCTCCATAGACCCCGGGCCCGCATACTTAAAACACATCCGAAGCCTGATCGATTTCAAGATTCTCAAAAAATCCAAACTCCAGGTTGTCTGTGACCCGCTGTACGGCACTGGACGGGGCTATTTGGACACCCTTCTGGAAGAAGCCGGATGCAAAACCACGGTCCTCCACAACTGGAGAGATCCCCTTTTCGGCGGGCGCGCCCCGGAACCCTCCGCTGAAAACTTGGGAGACTTGATTGCGGCCATGAAAAAACAGAAAGCCCAACTGGGCTTGGGCGTGGACGGCGATTCCGACCGCTTCGGCATTGTGGATTCGGACGGCTCTTTCCTCACTCCCAACGAAATTTTGCCTCTGGTGCTGGATCATTTGATCAAGACCCGCAAGTGGAAAGGCGTTGTGGCGCGTTCAGTGATGACCAGCCATTTCTTTGACGCGGTCGCAAAAATGAACAACATCGAAGTGCGCGAAACCCCGGTGGGCTTCAAATACATTGCCGAGATCATGATGAAGGAAAATTTCATCGTCGGCGGCGAAGAATCCGGCGGGCTCACCATCAAGGGCCACATACCGGACAAAGACGGAATTCTGGCCTGCCTGCTGATGGCGGAAGTCCGCGCCCTTGCCAAGAAGCCTCTGCGCCAGTGCCTCACAGATTTGCAAAAGAAAGTGGGTTTCTTCCACACCGAACGGCTCAATTTTTTCCTCTCGCCGGAAAAAATGAATTCCCTGAAAGACCGCCTGGCCACCCACCCGCCCACCAGCATCGGCGAGTTTTCCGTCAAACGGATCGTGGACCTGGACGGTTTCAAATTTATGTTCAAAGACCAGTCGTGGCTCGGCATCCGGCTGTCCGGAACGGAGCCCGTGGTGAGGCTCTATGTTGAGAGCGATTCGCAAAAGAAGGCCCTAGCTCTGGTAGCGCAGGGCAAAAAACTCATCGGAGTGAACTGACATGAACAAGATTTTAAGCGTCAAGGCCAGAGAGATCATCGATTCCAGGGGCAACCCCACGGTGGAAGTGGACGTGCTGACCGAAAAAAACATCTTTGGGAGGGCGGCGGTGCCGTCGGGCGCGTCCACGGGCGAGCATGAAGCCGTGGAGCTCCGCGACAACGACAAAAACAGATTTAAGGGCAAAGGCGTTTTGAAAGCCGTGCAGAATGTGAACCAGAAAATCGCCCCGGCGATTGCGGGAATGGATGTGTCGCTCCAGCAGGACATCGACAAGAAAATGTGCGGCCTGGACGGAACGTCGAACAAGGCCAATCTGGGCGCCAACGCCATTCTGGGCGTGTCCCTGGCAGTGGCCCGCGCCGCGGCCCAGGCGCAAGACCTCCCCCTTTACGAAAGCCTCCGCAAGAATTTCGGCCTGCCGAGCAAAACCTATGAACTGCCCGTGCCGATGATGAACATTTTGAACGGCGGTGCCCACGCGGACAACAATGTTGATTTTCAGGAGTTCATGGTGATGCCCGTGGGTGCCAAGAAATTTTCCGAGGCGCTGCGCTGGGGCGCGGAAATCTTCCACTCCCTCAAGAGCGTGCTCCACAAGAAGGGATTGAACACCGCCGTAGGCGACGAAGGCGGCTTTGCGCCGGACTTGAAATCCAACGCGGAAGCGGTGGACGTCATTTTGGAGGCGGCCAGCCAGGCCGGGTTTAAACCGGGCACCGACATCGCCGTCGCCCTGGACCCCGCATCAAGCGAATTTTACAAAGACGGCAAATACCGGCTGGACGGCGAATCCTCCGACCAGGTCAAAGATTCCGCCGCCATGGTCAAGTTCTACGAAGGATGGGTGTCCAAACATCCCGTCATCTCCATTGAAGACGGGCTGGCGGAAAACGACTGGGAAGGCTGGAAGCTCCTCACGGAGAAGCTCGGGGAAAAAATCCAGCTTGTGGGCGACGATTTTTTTGTGACCAACACGGTGCGGCTCTCGGAGGGCATCCGCAAAGGCATCGCCAATTCCATCCTGATCAAGCTCAACCAGATCGGCACGCTTTCCGAAACCATTGAAGCCATCACCATGGCCCACAAGGCCGGCTACACCGCCGTGATCTCGCACCGCTCCGGCGAAACCGAGGACACTTTCATTGCGGACCTGGCCGTGGCCACCAACGCCGACCAGATCAAGACGGGCTCCGCCA
>MGUQ01000014.1:11539-17136 GCA_001799975.1 Elusimicrobia bacterium RIFCSPLOWO2_01_FULL_54_10
CGGCCTGACTCCGAGCGTCGGTGCTGAACCGGCCCGAAGTCCGCTGGGTGCTGCTGGGGCTGCTCCTGGCGGGTCTCTTCTTCTCCAGCGAGGGCTCACGGTCCTACTGGAAGCGAAAAAAACATCTCCGGCACATGGAACAGAAACTCACCGAAATCAAAGCGTCCAATCACAGCCTCGCTCTTGAAGTGGAGCGCTTGAAATCCGATCCCCGCGCCATTGAGCGGATTGCCCGAAGCGAGCTGGGCCTGATGAAACCGGGCGAAGTGGAATACCGGTTCGTGGTGGGGCAATCCACCGAAAAAGTCCGATGATGCCCGAATCCTGGCCGCAGACGCTCGGGTTGATCGGGGCGCTCTGCATGCCGCTATGCAACATCCCCATGATCGCCCGGATCGTCAAGAGAAAATCATCCGACGACATCAGCCTGGCCTGGGTATTCGGCGTGGAAATCTGCGTTCTCTTTATGGTTCCCTC
The DNA here is from genome assembly GCA_001799975.1 of Elusimicrobia bacterium RIFCSPLOWO2_01_FULL_54_10. Taxonomy (GTDB): domain Bacteria; phylum Elusimicrobiota; class Elusimicrobia; order 2-02-FULL-39-32; family 2-02-FULL-39-32; genus 2-01-FULL-60-11. The sequence continues at coordinate 12,017 of MGUQ01000014.1, forward strand.
CGCCATACTGTCTGCCGATCCCGTGCTGCGCATTTTTGGAATCACCAACGCATTTTTCTTCTCCATCGTCACCGTCGTTGTCTGGATCTATCACAGGCGTTAAATGCGGGCCGCATTTCTCGCATTTCTCCTCCTGGGATGCCTTTCCTCAAACAAAAAAGTAACTTTTGATGACGCCTTCAGCCGGGCGCAGGCGCACGATGCCCGGAAAAATACCGATGAGGCCATCATCAATTTTGAAATTGCCCGCGACTTAAATCCCGCGCGGCCGGAACCGTATCTTAATTTAAGCCGGATTTATCTTGCCCGGGGCAACAGCCGCCGGGCCTTCGAATATCTTGTCGAAGGTTTTGAAAAACCCCCCGCCATGCCCGAGAGCGCTCTGAGCGATTTATTCGATCTCTCCACCCGTCCCATGATGATCACCGTCGCCATGCGGAAAACGACCGCGGTCGCAGGCACAAGGAGCTTTATAGATGAAGGAACGCGGGCCAGAGTGCAGGCGGCCTTGAAGCGGCATCCCAATCTGCTCCTGGCGTTTGCGGATAAGCTCTTGGACCTGTCGAATGTGAATGATTCATTTCTTTTGATGAAGGGGTTCTCTTGCCCGCCGGAACTGCGGTGGCGTTACCTCAATCTAAAGGTCCGCGAAAGCCACCTGCTTGGCAACGAGAAGGCCTTTGACTCGTTCCTCGCCGAAATCCTCCCCTTGGCGTATGCATCCCATGATACCCGCAGGCTTTATGAACTGGGCCGCATCTGCATTTTACAGGATGAAGACGACGCGGCGCTGAAACTCCTGCAGCGAGCCCGGGAAACTGTGCCTCCGGAAAACACAGAACTGCTGAAGTCCATTGAGGAGGCGCTCAAACACCCGGAGCGGGTGCTGGACAACGATGGACAGCATCCTTGAAGGCTTAAACGAGCGCCAGAAGCAGGCTGTGCTTCACGGAGAAGGCCCCCTCCTGATTGTGGCCGGCGCCGGCACCGGCAAGACCACGGTCATCACCCGCCGAATCGCCCACCTCATCTCCAAGAAAATCGCGGCTCCCCGTGAAATTTTGGCGCTCACCTTCACGGACAAAGCCGCGCAGGAAATGGTGGACCGCGTGGACCGGCTGGTTCCCTACGGATTTAACGACGTGGCCATTTCCACCTTCCATGCTTTCGGCGACCGCATTCTGCGCGAAAATTCCCTGGACATGGGCCTCTCGCCCGATATGCATGTGCTTTCCCGCCCGGAGGCCGCGGTTTTCATGCGGGAGAATCTTTTCCGCTTCAAGCTCAAGCATTACCGTCCGCTGGCAGACCCCACGCAGTTCATCGAGGCACTGCTCGCAGCCATCAGCCGCGCCAAAGATGAAGAAGCTTTTCCTGAAGATTACATCCGTGCCGCGCGCCAAAACGCAAAAAAAGCCAAGACCCAAGACGACAAGGAAAGAGCCGCCAAAGAAATGGAGGCGGCTCAGGCATACGAATTTTATGAAAAACTGAAAACCGAGCGCGGCTTCATCGATTTTGGCGATCAGGTATTGTTGGCGCTCAAAATCCTGCGCGAGCAGCCGTCCGTCTTAAAGAAAATCCAGGACCAGTTCCGCTACATCGTGGTGGACGAGTTTCAGGACACCAATTTTGCCCAGTTTGAACTGCTCAAAGTGCTGGCGGGCAAAAAAAGAAACATCACGGTGGTGGGCGACGACGACCAGTCGATTTACAAGTTCCGCGGGGCCTGCCTGTCCAACATCCTGGGCTTCAGAAAAGAATATCCCGATGCCAAACAAATTGTGCTCCAGGAAAACTACCGCTCCACCCAGCCCATCCTGGACGCGGCCTACCGGCTGATCCAGCATAATAACCCGGACAGGCTGGAATACCGCGACCGACTCAACAAAGTGCTCATCGGGCGCACAACCCAAGGCCCGCAGGTGGAGCACCGCCATTTTGACACGCTTTACTCGGAATGCGAGCACATCGCCTCCAGCATCGGCGAGCGGGTGCGCAAAGGTGAGGCCGAACCCAAAGACTTTGCCATTCTGGTGCGCACCAATGATACGGCAGAACCTATTTTAAGAGCGCTCAACCTCGCGGGAGTACCCTGGAGTTTTTCCGGAAACTCGAGGCTATGTGAGCTGGACGAAATCCGCACGATTTTGTCTTTCTTGCGCGCCATTGACGATCCGGAGGATTCCGCCAGTTTATACTTTCTGGCGGCCTCTCCGTTTTACCAGATTGACGCCGAAATCTTGCATGAGCTCACCCAGATTTCTGCAAAAACCAAACAGCCGCTTTCCAAAATTTTTAAAGACCCCCGCACAGCCGGCATCTGCGCGGATATCGAGCGGTTCCGCAAACTGGCTTTGAAAGTGCCCACCGGCGTGCTCTTATATCAATTTCTGGACGAAAAGGGCGTTTTTCAGAGGCTGGCAGAATCCGCTGATGCCCAAGCCACCCGTGAGGCGCAGAACCTCCAGAGTTTTTTTGGAATGATCAAACGCTTTTCCGAAGTAAGCCGCTATGACCGCCTGCACTCTTTTGTGAGTTATTTGGAATCTCTGCGGCAGGCGGGCGAAGACTCGGCCAGCGCGGAGCTGTCCCATGACGAGAATGCCGTGCGCGTGCTTACGGTGCACGCAGCCAAGGGCCTCGAGTTCAACACGGTATTCATGGCGGGACTCGAACAGGAACACTTCCCCGCGCGCAATCGCAGTGAGCGTATCGAAATTCCGGAAGCGATTGTGCGCGACATTCTCCCCGAAGGCGATTACCACATTCAGGAAGAGCGCAGGCTTTTTTATGTGGGCATGACCCGCGCCAAAAAAGAGCTCATTCTGGCCTCCGCGAGGGACCAGGGCGGCAGAAAAGCCTGGAAACCGTCCCGGTTTGTTCTGGAAGCCCTCGACCGCCCTCTGGCCGACGAAAAGGTAGCTGCAGCAAAACCCCTCGAGAGTCTGAAAATTTATGCCGGTGCGCCTGAAACTCCCGCACGCCGATACCCTCCTGCCAACGGAGAGCACAAAGAGCGGACGCTTTCCGTGACCGCACTGGAAGATTATCTGCGCTGTCCCCTGCGATTCAAATTCAGCAAGGTCGTGAAAATCCCCGTGCTCATGCACCACACGGCGGTTTTCGGCGTGGCCGTGCATGATGCTCTCAAGGCTTATCACCTGGCACGGCTGGACCAAAAAACATTCACGCTCAAACGCCTCCAGGACATTTTCACAAACTCGTGGAAAAGCGAAGGGTTCATTTCCCGCGAACACGAGGAACGGCGTTTCCAGGAAGGGCTCAAGGTGCTCAAAGCCCATTTCGCGCGCGAGCAAAAATCAAAAAGCCGTCCGGCTCTTGTGGAGGAAGATTTCAGGATTGCCGAGGCGGGGGCCAAGATCCTCGGGCGGTGGGACCGCATTGACTTAGGCGACGAAACCACCGTCATCGATTACAAAACCTCCGACATCAAAGACGAAAAAGCCGCCGCGGCCCGGGCCAAAAAAAGCCGCCAGCTCGGCATCTACGCCCTGGCGTTTGAAAAGAAGTTTGGCAAATTGCCCGACAAACTCACCCTTCATTTTGTAAAATTTGGCATTGAGGGGTCCGTACGCCCCACCCCTGAATGGCTGCAGGACACTTTGGATGACATGGCCAAAGCCGTGCAGGGAATCGAACAGGGAAAATTTGAGCCGTTACCCAGCTATGAATGCCGAAACTGCCCGTATGAAAAAATCTGCCCCGCGCTCCGGAAGGGATAGGTCATGACTGCCTCCTGGGGAATATGGCTGCTGGGCATTGCTCTGGCCTCCGGGTTTTTCCTGGTTGCAGGCGTTGTATTGTGGTGGATGATTCGCCAGTCAAAAAACCAGCCCTCTGATGCCCACATGCAGGCCTCTCTCATGCAGCAGCAGATCGAGGCGCTTCGCACTCAAATTTCCAGATCGATCGCGGACGTGGGCGCGCAGGTGGAAAGGCGAATGGATACGGTGCAGCAGAGTTTTCAAACCACCACCGGCAATATCAACACGCGGCTCGACAACGCCTCTAAAGTGGTGCAGACCGTCTCCCACCAACTGGGCTCCCTTTCTCAGGCGACGGAGCGGATTTTTGAGGCCACCAGCAACCTCTCTACACTGGAAAATATTTTAAAGCCGCCCAAACTCCGCGGCGGCATGGGCGAAATCCTGCTCGAAAACGTGCTGCGGGACATTCTCCCGTCCGAAGATTCTTATGAGATGCAGCACAAGTTCAAGACAGGAGATGTGGTGGACGCGATCATTCGTCTCAAAGACGGAATGATCCCCATCGATGCCAAATTTCCGCTCGACAATTTCCGGCGCATGCTTGAAGCCCAAAAAGACACGGACCGCCTGCTGTTCCGCAAAGAGTTCATCTCCAACGTGAAAAAACACATCGACGATATCTCCCGCAAGTATATTCTGCCAGATGAAGGCACGCTGAATTTTGCCCTCATGTATGTGCCCGCGGAAAATATCTACTATGAAATGATCGTGCGGGAGGATGTCACCAGCGCCGCAGAGGACATTTATTCGTTCGCGGCAACAAAGCATGTTTTCCCGGTGTCTCCCAATTCAATTTATCCTTATCTGATGACCATCGCTCTCGGCTTCCGGGGCTTGAAAATCGAGGCGCAGGCCAAGCAGATTTTGGGACAGTTGACGCGCGTGCAGGGAGACCTGGAAAAATTCACCCGTGAATTCCAGCTGGTGGGCACCCACATCGACAATGCCCAAAAGAAGTTCACCGAGGCTGAAAAAAAGCTGGGGCGTGTGGAAGGCAAAATCGATGCCTTGAAACAGGGGAGCCCGTCGGATATCATAGAACCCGATCAGCTCGATCTGGAGGGGCAATGAGTCAAAGCGGCGTGCATGTGGTGCTGGTGGAACCCGAAATCCCGGGCAACACGGGCAATGTGGGCCGCACCTGCCTGGCCACGCGCAGCACGCTCCACCTCGTGGGACGTATGGGCTTTTCCCTGGATGACAAATATCTTTTGAGATCCGGGCTGGACTATTGGCATCAGGTGGATTTGAGAATCCACAAGAACTGGCTTGAATTTTGCTCGTCTGTTGAAGAAGGCGCCACATTTCATTTTTTTGAAAAGGACGGGA
>MGUQ01000014.1:17165-18345 GCA_001799975.1 Elusimicrobia bacterium RIFCSPLOWO2_01_FULL_54_10
AAACCAGCGGATTCTCATACGACATCATTTCGGAGTACGGCGCCCAATTCGTGAAGATCCCCATGACCGGCCCTGCGCGGTCCTTGAACCTTTCCAGCTCCGCGGCCGTGGCGGTTTACGAGGCGCTGCGCCAGTTCTCCCACATTCCCGCAGGACGATAAAACGCCATGGCGCTCAGAAAAATCGTCAAGCACGGGAACCCGGTTTTGAGGCGCAAGTGCCCTCCCGGCAAACGCATCGACAAGGGAATCCTCCAGCTCATTGACGACATGTTTGAAACCATGTATGACGCCCCCGGCATCGGCCTGGCCGCCAACCAGATCGGGGTGCCGCTTAATTTGACCGTCATCGACCTGCAGGCAGACGGCAAAAAAAATCCCATCGTGCTCATCAACCCTAAAATCGTGGAGCTTAAAGGACGGCTTTTCGAGGAAGAAGGCTGTCTCTCCATTCCGGGATTTTTGGCCAAAACCAGGCGGTATGCCCAGGCCAAAGTGGAAGCCTTGAACGAGAAAGGATTCCCAATCACCCTTAAAGGCGAGGGGCTGCTCGCCCGCGCGTTCCAGCACGAGACCGACCATTTGAACGGCAAACTCTATGTGGACCGGCTTTCTCTTTTGACGCGCCTCAAAATGCACGCCGCCATCCGCAAATACAAGAAAACCCACCCGTGGTGAAAGTCGTATTCTGGGGCACGCCCGAGACCGCCGTTCCATTTCTGGAGCGGCTTTTAAAAAACCATCAGGTGCAGGCTGTCGTCACCCAGCCGGACAAGCCCGCCCATCGGGGCCAGTCTGTTCAGAAATCACCCGTCAAGCTTTTGGCGGAAAAGAATGGAATTCCGGTTTTCCAACCGTCAGATTTAAGAGATCCTTCGTTCATAACTTCCCTCAAAGAAACCGGCGCGGACGCAGGCGTTGTGGTTGCCTACGGGCGCATTCTGCCGCCTCCGGCCATTGCGGTTTTTTCCAAAGGAATCTACAACATCCACTTTTCCCTTTTGCCTGATCTGCGCGGCGCAGCGCCTATCCAATGGGCCATTTTGCGCGGGCTGAAAAAATCCGGCGTCTGCTCTTTCAAGATATCGGAAACACTGGATACGGGAGAAATCTTTTCGAAACGCGAGGTGGCGCTGGCTGAAGACGAAACAGCAGTCTCGCTTGAAGCCAAACTGATTCCC
>MGUQ01000014.1:18397-18797 GCA_001799975.1 Elusimicrobia bacterium RIFCSPLOWO2_01_FULL_54_10
CCGCATCCAAAAAGAAGACGCAAAAATCAATTGGTCATCCCCGGCCCTGGACATTGACCGTAAAATCCGCGCCCTGGCGCGTCTGGGAGCGTTCTGCACGGCCCCGGACGGAAAAAACCTCAAAATCCTGGCGGCCAGGCCGATGGGAAATTCGCCTAACCTGGATCCTGGAACTTTGGCCGGCATTGAGGATAAGAAGGGCTTTGTGATAAAATGTGGTCAAGGCAGTCTACTGGTCCTCCGGGTCCGGCCCGAAGGGAAAAATGAGATGGATGCCTGGGCGTATCTTCAAGGCCATGCTTTCAAGCCGGGCGCCCGGTTCAGCTAATATGTATCTTTTTCACCGGAGCGGTATCTAAGTAAGAAGAGGTATATCTATGAATATGTTAAACACTTTTGA
>MGUQ01000014.1:18825-20101 GCA_001799975.1 Elusimicrobia bacterium RIFCSPLOWO2_01_FULL_54_10
TGGACTGCTCCTGCTCATGACCGCCGTCGGCCATTTCATCGGCGGCCCGCAAGGAATGGCGGCGTTTTTTGTCATCGGCCTCGCCATCAATTTCGTTTCCTACTGGTTTTCCGACAAGATTGTCCTCATGATGTACGGCGCGAAGCTTGCCACCGAGCAGGAGCTCCCCCAGGTTCACCGCATTGTGCAAAACCTCACGCAAAAAGCCGGCATGCCCATGCCAAAAATCTATTTGATGAACTCGCCCGTGCCCAACGCATTCGCCACGGGCCGCAACCCCGAGCACGCGGCGGTGGCCGTCACCACGGGCATCATGAACATACTCGATGAAAAAGAACTCACCGGCGTGCTGGGGCATGAGCTGTCCCATGTGCAAAACCGCGATATCCTGATTTCCACCATTGCCGCAGGCATTGCCGGCGCCATTTCCATGCTTTCCAGAAGCGCACTCTGGTTTGGGGGAAGCCGGGATGATCGCGAAGGCGGCGGACATCCTTTGGCCATGATTTTGGTGGCTATTCTTGCTCCTCTGGCGGCTATGATCATCCAAATGGCCATCTCGCGCTCCCGCGAATACGCTGCGGACGAATCCGGCGCGCGCCTGACCGGGCTGCCCATGTCTCTGGCCAGCGCACTTAAAAAACTGGAAACCGGAGTGAAACGGCATCCCGACAACGCCCACCCGGCCACGGCGCATCTTTTCATCGTTTCGCCCCTGTCCGGAAAATCGTTCATTTCCATTTTCTCCACTCACCCTCCCACTTCCGAGCGCGTCAAGCGGCTTGAAGACATGGCCGCCGGCCCCAAACTTATTTATTGAGCCATCCTCATATTCTGGATCTTTCCTTTGAGGAGCTCAAAAAGAGACTCCCCTCTTTCCGCGCGCAGCAAGTCTGCGACTGGATTTTTTCAAAGCGCGTCAAAAGTTTTTTGGAAATGACCAGCCTGCCTGAAGAGTTGCGCCAGGACCTCCATAAAAATTACGCTTTAAGAAAAGTTCAAATCGCCAAAAAAGAAGAATCGCGCCTGGACGGCGCCACCAAACTCACTCATGAGACAACGGAGGGCCAGCAGTTTCCCTGCGTTTTCCTGCCGCACGGCCATTACCAATCGCTCTGTATCTCCACGCAGGTAGGCTGCGCCTGGGCCTGCACTTTCTGCGCTTCAGGCCTGGTCGCCTTTGAAAGAAACCTTTCGCCGGGAGAAGTGCTGGACCAGATCTTTTGGGCCGAGGAGGCCACCGGGCAGAAAATCCGAAACGTCCTCTTCATGGGCA
>MGUQ01000014.1:20135-20905 GCA_001799975.1 Elusimicrobia bacterium RIFCSPLOWO2_01_FULL_54_10
ATTTTGAAAATCTCCCGGGAAAAACTCAAGGTCAACCTGGCGCTCTCCCTGCACGCGGCTGATGACGCTCTCCGGCTCAAAATCATGCCCAAGTCCGGCAAGTTTCCCATTGCCGACATCCTGGCGGCCTGCAACAAATATTGGCGGGAAAACGGCTCAGAGTTTACAATTGAATATATCCTCTTGAAAGACGTGAACGATTCCAAGGTCCACGCCGAGGCGCTGGCGGACCTTCTGGAAAAGGCCCGGCTGCCGGCTTTGCCCAAGATCAACCTCATCCCGCAAAACCCCGTCCCTGGGATCGCTCTTGCGCCAGCCACGGTAGAGCGGGCGAGGAGTTTTTTTAACATGCTCAGGCGCCGCAAATTCAATGTGCATACCCGCAAGCCCCAGGGGCAGGACCTGGAAGCCGCCTGCGGCCAGCTCCAATGACAGCCGCACTCGCCGCGCTCCTTTTCTTTTTTTCTGCCGGACCGTTGATTGCGGCTAAAGCGTCGCTTGTGTATGACGGGACTGTGGTGCAAAAAACCGATCATGTGAACCTCAAAGACACGGATTATCTCCCTCTGAAAACTGTGTCGTTGGCCTTTAAAGCCCAAGTCCCGGCGCCGGCGGGGACAAAAACAATCAACGGGACATCATACGCGCCGATAAGTTTCTTTACCGGAAATAAATTTTCGGACGCTGCCGGCTGCGACATCGATTGGGACGCGGACACGCTCACCTTGACCGCGCGGCCGCGGACCACGCTTTCCCCGCCGCGGATATTG
>MGUQ01000015.1 GCA_001799975.1 Elusimicrobia bacterium RIFCSPLOWO2_01_FULL_54_10
TCAAATCCCGCGGACTATGACAAAGTGCAGGAAAAGGACAAGATCAGCATTGTGGGCCTGAAAGATCTGGCTCCCGGCAAAGACGCGCAGGCCGTACTTCACCATGCCGACGGCAAAACCGAGAAAATCATGCTCAAGCACAGCCTCACCTCAGACCAGATCGAATGGTACAAAGCCGGCTCGGCCTTAAACCTCCTCAAACAAAAACCCTCTTGATGCGGGAAATCCTCATCGGCACCCACAACCGTCATAAGACGGAAGAAATTTCGCGGCTCCTGGCTGGACTTGGCATTGCCGCCCGAGATTTGAATGAATTCCCTCACATCCCCCCTGTTGAAGAAGATGGCAAGACCCTACTTGAAAATTCCCGGAAAAAAGCCAATACTTATGGTGGACTCACAAAGCTGGCCTGCCTGGCGGACGACACGGGTCTTGAAGTGGAGGCTCTGGGCGGCGCGCCGGGAGTGTATTCCGCGCGCTATGCAGGCGAGCACTGCAGCTACCTGGACAACTGCGGCAAGCTCATAAAGGAGCTGGGGCCCTCGGTCAAGCGCACAGCGGTTTTTAAAACGGTCATTTCCTTATATGATCCCCAAACCGGACAAATCCAATCGGTGGAAGGCGCTTTGGAAGGCGAAATCACGAGGGAACCGCGCGGCGCAAACGGGTTCGGATACGACCCCATTTTTTTGGTGAAGGACACAGGACGGACTTTGGCTGAGATGAGCTTGGAAGAAAAAAACATGATCAGCCACCGCGCAAGAGCCGTTCAGAAGATGTTGGAGATTATAAGGAAACATGCCTAGAATATTGATTTCAAACGACGATGGGATCTACGGCCAGGGCTTAAAACCCCTGATCCGCGCCATGCGCCCCCTGGGCGAGCTGGTGGTGATCGTTCCGGACGGCGAACGGAGCGCGGCCAGCCATTCCATTACTCTGCACAAACCTTTCCGCATCCAGACCTTGCCCATGGAGCTGTCCAAGTCCGACGTTCTCCATGTCTATATTTCCAACGGCACGCCTTCCGACTGCGTGCGCTTTGGCCTCCTGGAGCTGCTCAAGCATAAGCGGGTGGATTTGGTGGTAGGCGGGATCAACCATGGAGCCAACTTGGGCGAAGATATCATTTATTCCGGCACCGTGGCCGTGGCGCGCGAAGCCGCCATGCAAGGCATTCCCGCTCTGGCCGTTTCCGTGGTGGACAGCCACCACAAATCTTTTGAGGCCGCGGCAAACATCACCCAAAAAGTGTCGCGCATGATTTTGCGCGACAAGCTCCCAAGCCGGGTGTTTTTAAATATCAATGTTCCGCATGTTAACGGCTCAAAACCCAAAGTGGAAATTACGCGCCTGGGGCGGAGAGTTTACGGGAAAGTGATTCCCTCAGGAGTGGACCCCCGGGGGCATTTGTACTACTGGCTGGCGGGGGACATTCCCAAAGGTATTCCGGAGCCGGGTACAGACATTTGGGCCATCAAATCCAAGAAAATTTCAGTCACGCCTCTCACCGTTGACAGCGCGGCTCCCATCCTTGCCGATATCCACCGTTGGAAGCTTTAACGGCCCAAAAACTGGGCGCAGGCGAGCAGGCCCAGCATCGTTTTTGAATCCTGAATTTCCCCCGACCTGACCTTCTCCAAGAGCTTCCCAAACGGCAGCACCAACCGCTCCAAAAATTCGTCTTCGTCCGGCTTCATCCTGCCTTCCGTGAGGCCGTCGGCCCAGAAAATATGGATGACTTCATTGGCAAATGCCGGCGTGGGCCAATAAGAAACCAGTTTCTCAAATCGTTTGGCGGTATACCCCGTTTCTTCCTTCAACTCTCTTTTGATGCATGAGAGGATGTTCTCCCCCTTGTCCAGCTTGCCCGCGGGCAGCTCCTCCGTAATCTTCCTCACAGGGTAACGATACTGTTTGACCATCACCACGCGCGCCTTCTCCAGCGGCACTTTGAACGGAGAATCCAGGAAGGGCACCACGGCCACGGCTCCGAGGTGGTCCAAATACTCCCGCACGCCTTTTTTGCCGTTTGGCAAAAGAACTTCGTCAGATCGGAAGCCCACGGCGCGGCCTTTGTAATGCACCGCCGTCCTTAAATACTTTTCCTTCATTTAGTATATTAGAGTATAAATGCTCTCTCTAAAACAATCCTCGCCTCGTCCCTGCTGGCTGGTGGGACACCGCGGCGCCATGGGCCATGCTCCGGAAAACACTTTTGCTTCGTTTGAGCTGGCACGCAAAATGGGAGCTGAATTTGTGGAATGCGATGTCCATCTCTCTAAAGACAAAGAAGTGATCGTCATTCACGATGAACGCGCGGAGCGCACCACCAGCGGTGCGGGCCTCATTAAAGATTTGCGGCTCTCACAGATCAAAAAGCTGGACGCCGGATCCTGGTATTCCAAAAAATTCAAAGGTGAAAAAGTCCCCGCGCTTAAAGAGCTACTGACATGGGCTTTCAAACACCAGTTAGGCGTGGTCATCGAGATCAAAAACAAACCCGTGCGATACCCTGGACTCGAGAAGCGACTTTCAGAGGTCATTGAAAGGGCCAGCATGACATCCCGCGTGATTGCCATTTCGTTTGATCACAGTGCTGTCAAACGTCTAAAGAGCATCAATTCTGGTATCGCTACGGGCATTCTTTATGACAAAAAGATGAAAGATCCCGTCGCCAGGGCAATTTCCATGAAAGCGAACGCCTTGTTTCCACGGCGTAACCTGGTGACCCGGTCCGTTGTTGAGAAAGCGCATATGAACGGGCTCGCCGTGGCCACCTGGACAGTGAACGAACCCGCGGAAATGAAAAAGCTCATTGCTTGCAAGGTGGACGGCATCGCCACCAATTATCCCGACCGTCTGAGCAAAATCCTCTAAATTGCAAAAGCCAATCTCCCCTTCCACTCGCGATTTTAAGACTCCTCTTCTTCTTTTCATCGCGGCACTTTTAATCCGGCTGATCTATCTGTTCCAGATCAAAGACATTCCCTTCTTCAGCCAACCCATCATTGACCCCCTGGAATATGACCGCCTGGCCAGAATGCTGCTCACCGCCAAGGAGGCATTGCGCTCCACCGCTTTTTATCAGGCCCCGGGATATTCCTATTTTCTGGCTTTCGTCTACAAAGTTTTTGGGGGCGACAGCAGCGCAGCCCATGTCGTGCAGGTGGTTTTTGGCGCGTTCAATGTTGTTCTGCTTTATCACATGGCAAAGCTGCTGTTTAACAAACCCACAGCCATTCTTTCATCCCTGATTCTAGCGTTTTACGGGCCCATGATATTTTATGAGGGTGATTTTTACCGCGAGCCGCTTCTGGCTGTGGCCGCCGTGGCCTGCTTTATTCTGCTCTGGCGCGCCAAAGACAGCCGCTCCCTGGGCGCTTGGTTGGCTGCTGGCGCGGCTTATGCCGCCTGCGTGTCTATCCGCGAAAACATGCTGCTTTTTGCTCCGATCCTGCTTTTTCTTATCTGGCAGAAGAGAAAACAGGTTCTGTGGGTGAGGACAAGCCTCGTGTTTTTTCTCCCTTTCGCGGCGCTTGTGGCTTTTGTCTCTCACAAAAATTTCCAGGCCACGGGAGAGCGCGTGTTTGTCGCCTCGCAAAGCGGCCTCGGGTTTTACATGGGCAATCAGCCGCAAATGGACCGCTGGACCACGCTTCAACCCGGCATTGAATATGACCAGTTGAGCCGGATGCCGCTTCTTAAAGAAGGCATCACGAGCTCTAAAGAGGCCTCGCGGTGGTATCATGCCAAAACCTTCCGCTTCATCTTGAGAAATCCCGGGAGCTGGCTCAAGATTATGTTTAAGAAGTTCATGCTCTTTTGGGGTTCTTATGAGTTTATGCCCAACGAAGGGGTCAACCTTTATAGGGATGAATCGCCTGTGCTTCGGTTCCTGATGTTCCGTTTGGGAAGTTTTTCATTTCCCTTTGGACTGCTTGCGCCTCTGGCCGTTTTGGGCTTAGCCCTTGCATTCAAGGAGAAAAAAGAGGCGGCCGTCTGGATCGGCATTATGATTGCAGTTTATATGGCTTCGTTTCTCATTTTCCATGTCCGCGCCCGGTTCCGCATTCCCGTGATTCCTTTTTTTGCGATGTTGGGAGCTTATGGAGCGCTTCGCCTTGTGCGGCAAATTCGGGAAAAATCCTGGGCCGCCTTGGCCAAACCTGCGGGCATTTTTCTTGCCTGCGCTGCCCTTTTTAACGCTCCCCTGTATAATTTCAGCTATGCCGAACAGTTCCCAAAGAATTACTTTACCGCCAAATCCTTTCATTCCGTAAAAAATTATGAAAAAGCCCTTCCGCTTTATCTGGAAGCGGTTAAAGACGGCCTGAGTCCGGCTGAAGTGCACAATGACCTGGCCGTTCTCTACAGCGAACAAGGCCAGCGTGAAGCGGCGGCGTCTGAGCTGGAAAAATCCGTGGCACTGGCCCCGGATTATGACAAGATGCGGGTGACTCTGGGAATTTTATATGCCGAATCCGGCAATCTGGCAAAAGGCCGGGAGCATTTTCAGAAAGCGGTGGACATTAACCCGTACAACCCCTATGGCAGACTGAATTTGGGGATCACTCTTGAAAAGGTTGATGCCAAGGCGGCTGAAGACCAGTACAACAAAATTCTTGAGCTAAGCAAGACTTTTCCGATGACGGAAGCGAGCGTCATACAATCTGCCAAAGAAGGGCTCTGGCGCCTGGGGAAAACAAATCTTTCCGACAGCCAGGTCATCCCGGAGAAGCAGCTGCAGGCGTTTGCGGCCATTGAAAAGGAAAAAAGCGAGGACATCATCCGCAAGGCAGACCTTTCCACTCGCGAGGGACGGATTGCGGCGTCCGACGCTTACAGCAATTTGGGCGCTGCCTATTCGAGAGCCGGGGATTTCAAAAATGCGGAGAAAAATCTGCTCAAATCCCTCGACATTTCATACGAACAGACGCCGGCTCATGTAAACCTGGGGTTGCTTTATAAAAAGCAAGGCAAGCCGGACAAAGCTTTGCAGCACTATGAGAAAGCCTTGAAGCTCACGTCGGACAGCCATGTGATCTTGAACAATATCGGCCGGATTCATGAAGACCGCGGGGATTTGAAAAAGGCCGAGGATTTCTACAGGCAGGCTTTGAAGCTGGCTCCCGGCAATCAGGTGATTGCCAGGAATTTGGCGAAAGTTCTTGGAAAAACCAAAGCCCCTTAAGGGCGAGAGCGCTCCACCAGGCATTCGGCGATCTGGACCGCGTTCAACGCCGCGCCCTTGCGCAGATTGTCTCCCACCGCCCAGAAAACCAGAGCCTTCGGATTAAAAAGGTCCTTGCGGATCCTACCCACCAGAACATCATCTTTTCCTGAAGCCAGGATGGGCATCGGGCAAGTTTTCCCCTCCAGAGGATGCTTTTCGTCCACCAACCGCACGCCGGGCGTCTTCAAAAATATCTGGGCGGCCTGAGCGGGAGTGATTTTTTTCTTGGTTTCAATATAGACCGACTCCGAATGGGCGTTATAGACTGGGACGCGCACCGTCGTGGGAACCACCTGGATCTTCTTGTCTCCCATGATTTTGTGCGTTTCCTTGATGATTTTTAATTCTTCGTTGGAATAGCCGTCTTCCTCAATTTTCCAGTTATTCGTCAGAACATTGAAGGCAATCTGGTCCGGAAACACCCCAAAATCACTCACAGCCCCTTTTTCCAAATGTTCCTTGGACTGGACCTTCAAATCTTCAACTGCCTTGGCTCCCGCGCCGGAAACGGCTTGATACGTAGAGATGACAATTTTTTTGACGCCCACCTTGCGGTGAATGGCGGCCACAGGCACAAGCATGGCGGCCGTCGTGCAATTGGGGTTGGCGATGATGCCCTGGTGCCAGGCCAAATCATGCTCATTAATTTCAGGAATCACGAGGGGCACCTTGGGATCCATCCGATAATCTGAGCCGTTGTCGATGAGAACCGCTCCGCGGCGGATGGCTTCCTTGCCGAAAGTAACCGCGGCGCCCTTCTCGCCTTCCGTTCCCGCAAATAAAGCGATATCCACGCCGTTGAATGCGTCCGGCGTGGTTTCCAGCACTTGATAACTCTTGCCGTCAACTTGGATTATGCGGGAGGAGCGCGCAAGCACCCGGATTTCTTTATAAGGAAACTTCCGTTGTTCAAGGATGCGGATCATTTCCTTGCCCACGGCACCGGCTCCCACAACGGCAACCGTTACAGGTGCTTTAAATTTCTTTATTTTCACGTTCTTCTTCAAGTGCAAACCACCTTATAAAAATATTAAGTCGGTTATTATATCACCGCTCAAGGATTTTGGCAACAGCCTTGGCATGATAAGTGAGGATGAAATCCGCCCCGGCCCTGCGAATGCCGGTGAGGATTTCCAAAATGATTTTTTCTTCGTCAATCCAGCCGGCCTTTGCCGCAGCCTTGACCATGGCGTATTCGCCCGAAACATTGTAGGCGGCCACGGGAACATCAAATTTATCTTTCACTTGGCGGACCACGTCAAGATAAGCCAGGGCCGGCTTGACCATCACGATATCGGCCCCTTCCTTCAAATCCTGCTCCACTTCCAGTAGTGCCTGCCGGGAGTTTCTAAAATCCATCTGGTAGGTTTTGCGGTCGCCAAACTGGGGAGGCGATTTGGCCGCGTCGCGGAAAGGCCCATAAAACGCCGAAGCGTATTTTGCCGAATAGGCCATGATGATCTGGTCGTGGCCGCCTTGCTCGAGGGCAGAACGGATGGTTTTAACTGCCCCGTCCATCATGCCCGAAGGCGCAATGATGTCCGCGCCCGCTTCTGCCTGAGCGATTGCGGTTTTTCTGATCAAGCTCAACGTGGCGTCGTTGTCGATGCTTTTGCCTTTCACCACGCCACAATGACCATGCGATGTGTATTCGCAAAAGCAAAGGTCTGTAATCACCGTGAGTCCAGGAACCTTGGCTTTCAATTCCCTCACAGCCGTTTGAATGATTCCGTCCCGGGCATAAGCTTCAGAACCCGTGGTGTCTTTCTTGGAAGGAATTCCAAAAAGGATGACGGCCGGAATGCCCAGTTTTTTCAACTCTTTGGCTTCTTTCACGACCTGGTCTATGGAAAATTGAAATTGGCCCGGCATGGAAAGTATTGGGCGGCGAACATTCTTTCCCGGCCTCACAAAAATAGGCGCAATAAGATTGCGGCATGAGAGAGTTGTTTCGCTCAATAAATCCCGCAGGCGGGCGGACTGGCGCAGGCGTCGCAGGCGCGCGAATGGGAGG
Source organism: Elusimicrobia bacterium RIFCSPLOWO2_01_FULL_54_10 (assembly GCA_001799975.1). Lineage (GTDB taxonomy): Bacteria > Elusimicrobiota > Elusimicrobia > 2-02-FULL-39-32 > 2-02-FULL-39-32 > 2-01-FULL-60-11. Next base: position 7,251 of record MGUQ01000015.1, read on the forward strand.
CTCATTTGACGGGGTACTTACGGGCGAGAAGCCAATCCACAAGCCGCGGCGCCCAATAGTTCAGATGGTAACCGATGCGGCCCGGCCCAAAAACTTCAGCTTCTCGTTTACGGCATTTTGAGGCGCGCAGGATGAGTTTTGCAATCTGTTCGGGAGTCCGCATATTCATCTCGGGAATGTGGAACTTCCATCGCCCGTAAAATTCGACTCCGTTGTGAAAATTGGAAGAGACTCGACCCGGAGAAATGGAAATCACATCAATATTCCAGGGAGCCAGTTCCACGCGCAGGCTTTCCGTGAGCCCGTTCAAGGCGAATTTTGTGCTGGAATAGGCGGAAAATCCAGGGAGAGCGCGCCGGCCCACGCCCGATGATATATTGATGATCTGGCCGGATTTTTTCTGCTTCATTCCCGGAATCACGGCCTGGATGAGCGCCAAGGGAGCAAAGAAATTGATTTCAAAGTTTTCCTTATATTTGTCCACCGGGCAGTCTTCAATCAGTCCGGCCACCGCATAGGCGGCGTTGTTCAGCAAAATATCTACGGGGCCCAGTTTGCTTTCAATGGCGCGCACCCGACTTGCGATATCGGAAGCATTCTTGAAGTTTAGAACAAACCCTTCCGCCGTTCCACCGGAAGCCTTGACCTCCTTGACGGCTTTCTCCACCTTGGCCGCGTTCCGCCCCACAACCGCCACTTTGGCTCCCGCGCTCGCAAAGGCTTTGGCGCAGGCCAGACCTATGCCGGACGTGGCGCCCGTGATGGCAACCGTTTTGCCCTTAATTTCGAATCGACTCAAGGATTTTGTCTCCTCCCATATTTAGCAAGATCTGCGCCAGGTCCCGCCCGATTTTTTCGGCGTCTTCAATCTTCCCTGAAATCTTTTTTCTGTATGACGTTTTCCCGTCCAGGGAACATATGATTCCTTCCAGGGCGATCTCTGACCCTTTTGATTGAGCCAAGGCCCCGATGGGAACCTGGCAGCCGCCTTCGAGTGCTCTTAAAAAAGCCCTTTCGCAAATCGCTTCGGTCTTCGATTGGGCATCTTCAAGTGTTCGAACAATCTCCGCCGTTGGTTTGTCGCCGTCTCTCACTTCCACAGCCAAAAATCCTTGGCCCACGGCGGGGAGCATTTGTTCAAATGGGATTGGAGTTGCGTTAACTTTTGCTTTAATTCGATCCAAGCCCGCCTGGGCTAAAATAATGGCGTCAAATTCGCCTCCGGACAGTTTTTTGAGCCGAGTATCGAGATTCCCCCGCAGGTTTCCCACTTCCAAGTCCGGCCGCTGGGCCTTGATCTGAGCCGCGCGCCTTAAGGAACTGGTCCCCACGCGCGCGCCCTTGGGCAAGCTTTTGAGAGTGGCCCTTTTTTCAGCCACCAGAGCGTCATGAGGATCTTCCCTTTTAAGGACCGCCCCGATTTCAAGCCCTGCAGGCAGTTCCGTGGGCAAATCTTTCAGGGAATGCACGGCCATGTCAATTTTATTGGCAAGAAGCGCTTCCTCAATCTCTTTGGTGAACAGACTCTTGACCCCGATTTTTGAGAGAGGCGCGTCCAAAATCTTGTCTCCCGTGGTTTGGATGCGGATGATGTCCAGGACGAGATCCGGAAAACATTTGCGGATCCGCTCAGCCACCGCATCCGTCTGAATCAAGGCCAGCGCGGAGGCCCGCGTGCCGATGCGAAGGGTTTTCAAGCTAAGCTGTGCTTAAAACTCCGCTCGCCGCCGTCCTGCAGGGACTTGGCCCAATCCCAGAATTCTGTGGCTTTCAGGTTGGCGATGGCGCGGGCTTTTTCAATTTCGCCTCCGCGGGATCTCAGGTTTTCAGCCGCAATGGCTTCCAGGTCGTCAATGTTGTAAAGATAAAGGTTGTCCAGGGAATGCACGGAAGTCTCCACATTGCGAGGCACGGCAATGTCGATGACAAAGAGGGAGCGGTTGCCGCGGCGCCGCATGGCTTCCTTCATGGCCGAGTCCGTCAGAATGGGCCGTTCTGACGCCACAGAAGTGATCACGATGTCGGCTGAATGAACGCGCTCAAGACCCGCTTCCAGGGAAAGGGCCTCGCCTTTGAAATCCTGGGCCAGGGTCTGAGCATTTTCCAAAGTGCGGTTGGCCACCATCAGGTTGCGCACTTTCTTGCTGATGAGGTGGCGGGCGCAAATTTCGGCCATCTCCCCCGCCCCGAACAGGAGCACGCTGCTGCGGGACAGGTCCCCGAATATCTTCTCCGCCAGGGATACCGCCACGCTCCCCACGGAAAGGGCCCCGTGAGCGATTCCCGTGTGAGTGCGCACCAGCTTGCCCACATAGAGCGCCCTCTGAAACAAAACATTGAAAAGTTTGGAGGTGAGGTTGAAGGCCTGGGCCGAAGAATAGGCATCTTTGACCTGCTTTTGGATTTCCTGCTCTCCCTGCACCAGGGAATCCAGGCCCGAAGCCACGCTGAAAAGATGGCGCACCATGGATTCCCCTTCTTTGAAGTAGAGGTGGGAGTCCAGGCCGGGCTCCCCGAACCGTTCTTTAAGGAATTTCACAGTGCGGGCGGAGTGTTCCGCATCATGGGAGTGGATGTAAAGTTCCGTGCGGTTGCAGGTGGAAAGGAGGACGGCTTCCTCTTCAGACGGAAATTGGCGCAGCTCTTGAAGAGCCTTTTTAATTTCCTCCTCGCCGAAACTGAGCTTTTCCCTCAGCTCCACGGGAGCGGTCTTATGAGAAATGCCGACCAAAGTTAACGCCACGGCAGCTACGATCCCCGGTTGGAGAGGAACCCGTGGAGCTCAGAAAGATAATTGACCCCGATGTAGGTGAAAATCACAACGCCAAAGCCGATGACAGAAAGGATGACGGTCTTTCTGCCCTTCCAGCTCATCACCAGACGCATGTGCAGATAAATGGCGTAGGTGAACCAGGTGATGAGCGCCCAGGTTTCCTTGGCATCCCAACCCCAATAGCGGCCCCAGGCGTCATAGGCCCAGCGCGCTCCCAGAATGACGCCCAAAGTGAGCAAGGGAAACCCCCAGCCAATCAGGCGGTATATCAGCAAATCCAGAGTTTCCAAATCTGGGAGACTGCCTGACATGACCCCCGGATGCCTGGACTTGAGCTCCCTCTCCTGCAACAGGTAGACAATGCCCACGGCAAAGGCCACGGCAAAGGCTGAGTACGAGATGAACATGACGGGCACATGGATGGCCATCCAGATGGATTGGAGTGCGGGCATGAGCTGGGGAATGGCGCGGGACGCCATCACGGCCTGCCAGATTTGGGAGGTTCCCTCCACCTTGTCCCAGCTGCTGAACAGCGGATAGGTCATGGAAAAAGTGACGATGACCCATTGGAGCCCCATCACAAAAGCTCCCAAAATATGGAGCCTGGAAATTTTCTGCACCGCGACGAAAGTGGCGGCGATCACAAAACCAAAGAGGGAAAAGCTCTCAAACCAGTTGGACCAGGGGACATAATGCTTGAGGCCGTGGTCCACGCGGCCGATGTAGGCGCGCAAGGCAAAATCCGCCAGATGCAGCGCCGCACCCAAAACCACCAAGAGGCATCCGGCGCGTCCCAACGATTCTTTTCTGGTGAATGCGCAAACAAGATAGGCCACCGTCGCCAAAGTATAGGCCAGATAAGCAGCGTTAAAAATATAGATTTCAAATGTTTCCAATTTTTTGCCCTCTTTTAATTTTATGAAGCGCCGCTTCGTTCACCCACTTGTCCAGCAAAGCGCGCCTCTCTTTGAAATTCAGACTTAACAACATCTTTCTTTTTTTGGCCAGCATGCGCACGAGCCGGTCGATTTCCGGGCCGACATATTTTTCCATCCGTTTGCGCAAGAATTTGGCCACCGCGGGGCTGGCTCCACCGGTTGAAAACGCCGCTGTGACCCGGCCCCTGCGGAACACGGAGGACAGAATGAAGCTGCACAGTTCCGGCCGGTCCGCGACATTGACCCAGATCCGCCTGGCCCGGCACAGGCGGCTGACGCTTCGGTTGCAGGTTTCGTCATCGGAGGCGCAAAAAACAAGGTCGCAGTTTTTGAGATCAGACGCTCGAACGGCCCGTCGAACATATTTTACATTTTTTTTCTCGGCTCCGGCGGCCATAAGCGTCCGCACTTTTTCGGCA
>MGUQ01000016.1:0-3040 GCA_001799975.1 Elusimicrobia bacterium RIFCSPLOWO2_01_FULL_54_10
AGCAGATAAAGGGATATTCCCAAAATTTCTTCCAGCCAGCCGCTCAATGAGCCCAGGGCCAGAAACAAGAACCCGGCAATCTGCAGGACGCTGAAATAAGGCACCAGCACCAGGTTGGCAAATATCGTCACAGGCGTGATCATCCCGAAAACCGAGGCAATGAGCGGCGTAACCCCCGCCCAGGCGGCCAGAGACACGACCACAGAGTTTTCCAGATAGATCCGCGCTTTTTGGAAAGCGTTCGGACTGGCTTCGGGCTCCACTTCTTCCCAACCCTCTGAAGACGCCCCGATCATAAAAACGGAAATGAATGAAAGCTGAAAACCCAAGTCATAGAACTGAAGCGGATCGTACAGGAGAATCAGGATTGCGGCCCAGGCCAGAGAGGTGAGGATTTCAGGCTCGCGGCGGAATAAAAATCCGGCAAGGTAAATGGATACCATGATGGTGGCGCGCAAAATGCTGGAAGCCGCCCCCGTGAGAGCGCAATAAAAGGCAAGAAACGCGATGGAAAGCGCGTAAGTCCACCGCCTTGGCACGGACAGCAGGCGGAAAATCACAATCAAACTCACGGCCACAAGGGCGATATTGCCGCCGGAAATGGCCAGCAAGTGCGCTGTGCCTGACTTTGAAAAACTTTGGCGCACTTCAAAGGGCATGTCTTTTTGGTCGCCCAAGAGGATGGCAATGGCGATGGAGCCTAAGGCCGGGGGAACCTGGCGGTTGATTTTATCCTTCATGAATTGGCGGATGGGCTGCAGGCGGCTTTCTTCGCGTTCGGCGCGGGCGCGCTGGAAGCGGATGTAGTCTTTCGGGGAGCGGCTCAAATAAATTTTTGAAACAAGGAAAATGGCAATGCAAAGCCCGGCCGCCGCCCATATCACAGGACGCAATTTCATGGGGCGGTAAGATGGGATTCGATTTGTTTGTAGCGGGCGATGGAAATGCCATCCACGCGGAGCAGGTCTGATTTTTCCTTGAAAGGGCCTTGAGCGGCGCGATACGCCACAATTTTTTCTGCCGTCGCCTTGCCGATGTGGGGGAGTTTCTCAAGCTCAGCGGCAGTGGCATTGTTTAAATTCAAAATTGATGGGGCTTTGGATTTATTTTTTGCCGCCTTGGGGATTTTGGCCGTTTCTATCTTTGCCTTGCGGGAAAATGAAATGGCTTCCGGTACATTTTTTTCCAGTTTATAGAACTTGGCCGCCACGCCAATGATCAGGAGAAAGACAAGAATCCAGAAAACGGTCTTTTCTGTGTTTGCCATTGTCATATTATATGAAGTCTCGAGCGAAATATTGCCAATATTTCGCTTGACAGGTCTTAGTCGGATGGTGTAGTATCACAGGGAAGCTGAATGAACAACCTTAAGGGAGTACTTGAAGGCTTCAAAGGGTAACCGGCCGAGGGTGAACGGCCGGTTTTTTTATTGACAGGAAATGAGGATTCTGATACTGTAATACATGGCAAAAGACAGCAATAGAAGGACACAGGGAGATAAAACATGCACTTAAAAAGCATCGAGATGGTGGGTTTTAAATCCTTCGCCGACCGCACGACGGTGGAGCTCAAGCCGGGCATTTCCGGCGTGGTGGGCCCCAATGGCTGCGGCAAGTCCAATATTGTGGACGCCATGCGCTGGTGCTTAGGAGAAATGTCCGCCCGCTCCCTGCGCTCCAAGCAGATGCTCGATGTCATCTTTGCCGGCGCGTCCGGCCGCGCTCCCATGAACCTGGCCGAAGTGACCCTTACTTTCGACAATACCCATAAAATCCTCCCGATTGATTTCTCCGAAATCCAGGTGACCCGCAAGCTGTTCCGCAGCGGCGAATCCGAATATTTTCTGAACCGCACCCAGTGCCGCCTCAAAGACATCCGCGATCTCTTCATGGACACGGGCCTTCACGAAGGCTACAGCATCCTGGCCCAGGGGGAAGTGGATTTTGTCATGAACGCCAAGCCGGAAGAACGGCGCGAGCTTTTTGAGGAAGCGGCGGGAATATCCAAATACAAAGCCCGCAGGGAAGAGGCGCTCCGCAAGCTGGAAAAAGTGGAGCTGGACCTGAACCGGCTGAACGATCTCATATCAATAGTCAAAGAGCAGATGGAAGCGCTCGAAGCCGCCGCGCGCAAGGCCAAACTCTTCCAGAAGGTCAAGGAAGACCTGAAAAACCTTGAAATCACCGACGCGCTCCACAAGATGATTTCCATGGATGAACAAATCACCGTTTCCGGCAAGCGCATGGAAGAATTGCGGCAGGAATTCGAGAAGGCTACAACCCAGGTGGACACAGCCGAGGCGGCCCTGACGCAATACCACATCGACCAGGACGCGACGGAAAAAGAGCTGTATGCCAACCAGGTGTCTGTTCTGGAACTGGATAAAGCCATTCACGCCTCCGACAGCGCCGTGCGCACCGAAAAAGAGCGCGAAAAAGAATTTCAGGACCGCGCCCAGGCTCTCTCCGAAAAAATAAATCTGCTGGAAGAAGAAGGCGGCGAGTTGGAAGCCCGCTGCCGTCAATCGCGCGATGAAATTGAAAAATCCTCCGAAAGTCTGGCCGCCCTCAAAGATTCTTATGACGGTGCGCGCAAGGAAAAAGAAAGCGCCTCCGCAGCCAGGCAAACCCTTGAAAGCGCCAAAAAATCAATTTCCGAAGAAATCTTTTCAGCGGCTTCCGGCCTGACGGCTGCCGCCAACGATAAAAATGCCCAGGAATCCCGGATGATCCGGCTGGAATCCGACCTGGCCGCTTTCGTGCGCGACTCGGAAAAACTTGATGCCGAAATTCTAAAAATCCAGACCGGGATTGAGGACAAGAAAAAAAGCCTGGAAGGAACCGCCGGCGCTCTTGAAATCCTGCGCGCGGAAAACCGCAATGCCGCAGCGGGCTTGGAGGGAGTGCTGGAGAAGGAAAAATCCCTCGAACGCCAGATGCAGTCCCTGCAAATCGCCCTGGCCCACGCCCGGGCCCAAAAAGAAGTTTTGGAAGTAAAATTTCACAGAGACCCCTACCATAAAGGCACCCAAAGCATCCTG
>MGUQ01000016.1:3081-8319 GCA_001799975.1 Elusimicrobia bacterium RIFCSPLOWO2_01_FULL_54_10
GCTCAACTATCCTGACCACATGGCCCATTGGGTGGAATCCGTGCTGGGAGCCAAAATCAACCATCTCGTTTTTGACCGCATGGACCAGGCCCGCGAGGCGCTGGACTGGATCCGAGAACGGGAGCTGGGGCGCGCGCGCTGCATTATTTTGGAAAAAGTGCCCGACATCGCGGTTCCGGACCTGAGCCACATGCCCAACGCCAATTCTCTTTTGAACCTGGTTCGCTGCGAGCCCGCACTAGAGACGCTTAAGAAATTTCTCCTGGGGCAGTCCTTCCTGGCAGGGCAAACTCTCTATGACACCGGCGTGATTGACGGAGGCAGCGACGTGCCCCGGCCGGACCCGGACAAGAACGACGCCGTAGAAACGTTCCAGAATGAGTTCCTGGTCCTGAGCAACCTGGAAAAGGAAATTGCGGCCAACACTGGACTTTTCAAGGGCCTCGAGCGGGAATTTTTCCTGGCACAGGCCAATGCCTCGCATTTCAAAACCATGGTGGAGGAAAGAAACCGCGAGCTCGGGAAACTGTCTCTTCAGGAAGACCATTGGAAGAACCTGATGGCCGCACAAGAAGAAGAGATCGATCTTGCCCGCAGGGAAGCGGCGTTCCTGACCGAATCCCGAACCGCGGGGGAAGGCGAAATGGCGCAAATCCGAGCCAAGGCAGAATCCCTGGCGGAAACCGCCCGCCTCATGACTGAACGGATGGCCGTCAAAGAAGCCGAAAGAGACGGCCTGCAGGTTCAAATTGACGAAAGCGTGGCTAATGAGCACGCGATGGAATTGTCCGCAAAAGAAGCGGAAGTCCGTTTTGAAACTTTTAATTCTGACTATGAAAAGCGAGCCCAATCCCTGAAAGAATGGGAAACCCACCTCGAACGGTCCGTTCGCGAAAAAGAGCAGTCTGCGGCGGAAATTGCCGCCTGCACAAAAAAATCGGAAGACAGCCGCGCCCGCCAGGCCGAAGAAGCCCAGAAAATATTGAAGCTTCAGGAGGACAAAAACCTGCTGGGCCAGGTGATTGAAGGCCTTCTGCAGACCAAAACCGAGCGCGAAGAAAAGAACAGGGCGTTCCTGGATGAAATTCAAAAAACCAGGGACAGCCAGTCTCAACTGACAGAAGCCCTGCACACGCTGGAGCTGGACCTGCGCACCATCCAGAGCGAGAGGAAAAACATCCTCTCCCGCATGGAAGAAACCTATCAGGTCACGCAGGAGCAGATTGAGAAAGATTTCAAGGCTGAACCCGCAGATCCCGAAGAGATTGCGCGGCTTAAAAAACGGGTGGAATCCATGTCCAATTCCATCAACCTGGAAGCCCCGGAACAGCATGCCGCCCTGTCCGAGCGCTACAATTTCCTCACCACGCAGACGCAGGATTTGACGAAAGCCCGCGAGGACTTGAAATCCGCCATTTTCCAGATCAACGGCACCACGCGGGAGCAATTCCGTGAAACCTTCACAAAAGTGCGCGAAAACTTCCGCAAAATATACGGAACTCTCTTTGAAGGCGGCGTGGCGGACCTGGTGTTCACGGACGAGAGCAACCTGCTTGAAACCGGCATCGACATTGTGGCCCAGCCCCCGGGCAAAAAACTGCAGAACATCGCTCTGCTCTCCGGCGGAGAAAAAGCGCTCACGGCCATCTCGCTTCTTTTCGCCTTCTTCATGGTCAAGCCCTCTCCCTTCTGCGTTCTGGACGAAGTGGACGCGCCCTGGGACCCGTCCAATGTGAACCGCTTCCTGAATCTGGTCAAGGAATTCACCGGGAGAATCCAGTTCCTCGTGGTGACGCACAACCCCCGCACCATGGAAATGGCGGACGTACTTTACGGCGTAACGATGCAGGAGTTCGGCATTTCCAAGATCCTCTCCATGAAGCTCAAGAAAGACACCTCCGCGCCCGCCCAAAAAGAAGAACTCGCCTCTGTCTGATTTTCAACGGTACCGGATCTTGGGCGGAAGAATCGACATTCTTTCGCGCCGCGAGCTTTTGCGCGGGATTGAAGGCAGGATCCGCCAAGGGCGCTTTACCCAAATCCTCTCCGTCAATCCTCTCATGCTGGAGGCGGCATCCCAAGACCCGGCGCTGGCCGAGATCTTCAGCCAGGCGCATTTCTGCGCGCCGGAATCCGCCGGAATGGCCATCATCGCTCATCTCAAGGGCATCCCCATCCAGGAAACAATTCCCGGCATTGAACTTATGGCGGACCTGTGCGCCATGGCGGAAAAAAACGGCTGGCCTGTGTGCTTTGTGGGCGGCAAGCCGGGAGTGGGAGAAAAAACCGTTCAGGAATTGCGGAAACGGTATCCTGGCCTGATCGTTGCAGGCGTGTTTCACGGATATTTGTCAGATGATGAAGAGCGGCATTCATTGGGAACCATAAAAAAATCAAACCCCAAATTGATATTTGCCGCGCTGGGCGTTCCACGTCAGGAAAAATGGATATTCCAAAACAGGAAGATTTTGGAGGGCGCTGCGGCTCTTGGGGTGGGGGGAAGTTTTGACGTGATTTCGGGAAATTTGAGGCGCTCTCCGCTCTGGTTGCGGCGGGTCGGCCTTGAATGGCTTTTCCGCTGCTTGCAGGAACCCTGGCGGTTCCGACGCGCAGCCCTTACGGCGAGGGCTGTTTTCCTTGCCATTTCAAGGCCTATTTCATAAAATTATAAGTTATGCGCTACGGAGTTATCTCCGACATCCACTCCAATCTGGAGGCACTGGATGCCGTGCTGGCTGTTTTTAGAAAAGAAAGGATCCAATCGTTCCTTTGCCTGGGCGACATCGTGGGCTATGGGCCCAATCCCAATGAATGCGTGGAGCGCATCGCCGCATTAAAAAAACTGCAGGCCACGGGCGGCAGCCACGATTTCGCGGCAGTGGGCTTGAAAGAAACCACCTGGTTCAACGACATGGCCGTGCGGGCGCTCAGCTTCACGAAGCGGAAGCTCAACGAGGAAAGCCGGAGCTTCCTGATGCGTCTGCCCCGTCTGATTGACGGCTCCATGTTCACCATGGCGCACGGCAGCCCGCGGGATCCCACGGACGAATACTTGCTCACCGCGCGGCAGTATCTGGACAATTTGGAGTTTTTCCGCACCCCCATTTGTTTTATCGGCCACACCCATGTGCCCTGCATCTTTTTCACCGATTCGCTGGGCGTCATCCAGCACAAGCCGCTGGAAGAAGGCGTGCCGTTCAGTTTTGACCCCCAGGGCAAGGTGATGGTGAACGCGGGCTCCGTGGGCCAGCCCAGAGACGGCGACACCCGCGCCTGCGGCCTTATTTACGACACTGAAACGCGGGAAGTCACCCTGGTGCGCAAAGAATATGACATCCGCGCCGTGCAGGATAAAATGAAGCAGGCTAGCCTCCCTCTTTTCTTGATTGAACGCCTGAGTTACGGTAGATAAGACCCATAAGGAGAACCTCATGAAAAAATCCGTCATTGTTTCGGCTGTTGGATTCCTGATTTTAGCTTGTGCCCAGGCCCAGGCGATGGGCCGGGTCCCAAAAAAAGATTATGACGCCAAGGTGAGCGAGCTCAATGCCTGCAGTGTGCGCGTGGGCGAGCTTAACGAGAATGTAAAGAGCCTTCAGGAAGTGATGGACGCGGAAGCCGCAGCGGCCAAGGCCAAGCATGACGCCCTCCTGGCGGACATGAATGCCAGCAAGAGCGACCAGCAGAAAAAACTGGCCCAGATGACGCAGGAGAAGGAAGAAATTGAGCGCCAGAAACTCGAACTTGAAAAACAAAAGCAGGCCGAGGTGGACAAGCTCAAAAATACCTATGAAGATTTGATGAGCGGCATGAAAAGCGAAATCGAGCAGGGCTCCATCCAGATCACCCAGCTCAAGGACAAACTGTCCGTGAACATGGTGGACAAGATCCTTTTTAACTCGGGCGAAGCAGACGTGAACACCGAAGGCAAAAAAGTCCTTCTCAAGGTGGCTGACGTTTTAAAGAAAGTGCAGAACAAGCAAATCCGGATCGAGGGACACACGGACAATGTGCCCATCGGCGGCGTCTTGAAGGAAAAATTTGCCACTAACTGGGAGCTCTCGGCCGCCCGCGCCACCACCGTGGCCCGCTATTTGACCGAAGTCTGCGGCGTCAATCCCAATTTTGTTTCCGCAGCGGGCTACGGGCAGTTCAAGCCTCTGGCCGACAACGCGAATGCGGACGGACGCTCTAAGAACCGGAGAATCGAAATTGCCCTCATCCCGCTCGAAGTCAGATAAAGAATGGATTTTGCGCACCATCGAACTGGCGCGCCGGGGGTTTGCCGGAGCCAGCCCTAATCCCTATGTGGGCTGCGTCATCGTTAAGGACGGCAAGGCCGTCGGCGAGGGCGCTCACTTATATTTCGGCGGGCCGCATGCCGAAGTCCATGCGCTCAAGGAGGCGGGACATAAAGCCAAGGGCGCCACAGTCTACACCAATTTAGAGCCCTGCAGCCACTGGGGAAAAACCCCGCCCTGCGCCTTGGCTTTGATCCGCGCGGGAGTTAAAAAAGTGGTCTCCGCCATGAGGGACCCCAACCCGCTTGTGGCCGGCAAAGGCTTTGCAGCGCTTAAAAAAGCCGGGATCAAGGTTATCACGGGCGTCGTCGAATCTGAGGCGCGGCATTTGAACCGCTCCTTCATCAAATTTATCCGCGAGCGTAAGCCGTATGTGTTTTTAAAGTCCGCGCTCTCGCTGGACGGCAAGAGCGCCGCAGGGAACGGGGATTCCAAGTGGATCAGCTCGGAAGAATCGCGCAATTTTGCCCGGCGGCTTCGCGCGGAAGTGGATGGAATCCTAGTTGGCGGACAGACCGTGCGGCAAGACAATCCGTCCCTGACCGCCCACGGATTTGGACGAAACCCCGTACGGATCGTGCTGAGCAAGAGCGGCAAGCTTCCCAAAAAGTCCAAAGTTTTTGACGGCAAGGCTCAAACCTGGGTTCTCAAAGGCAGCATTAAAGAGGTAATGAGCGTCTTGGGGCGCCAAGGCATCTCGAGGCTCCTGGTGGAAGGCGGAGACCAAACCGCCTCCGAGTTTTTAAAAGCCGGGGAAGTGGACGAGGTTTTATATTTTGTGGCTCCCATTTTGCTGGGCGGGGCGCAAAAAATGAATGATGCGCTCAGATTGGAAGGCGTAGAGACTTGGAAGCAAGGGCAGGACATCGCGGTCTGGGCCAGGGTAAAAAAATAATGTTTACGGGAATCATTCGAAATTTTGGAACCGTGCTCAAGG
>MGUQ01000016.1:8388-18568 GCA_001799975.1 Elusimicrobia bacterium RIFCSPLOWO2_01_FULL_54_10
CCGGAGACGATCTGAGCGGACATATCGTACAGGGCCATGTGGACGGCACGGGAAAATTAAAAAAAATCTCCGCTGAACGCCATTCCCGGGTGTATACTTTCTCCTATCCTCCGTCATTGAAGCCCTGCCTGGTGTCCAAAGGGTCCGTGGCCGTGGACGGGATTTCACTCACAATCACCCATGTCAAAAACGGCGAATTTTCTGTTTCAGTTTTGCCTTATACGGAAAAAGCCACAACCCTGCGCTTCAAACACGCTGGGGACTTTGTAAATCTTGAGGCCGACATTCTGGCCAAAACGGCGGTACACCATGCGACTCTTCTCAATTCCTGAGGCACTCGCGGACATCAAAGCGGGTAAGATGATCGTCGTCGTGGACGATCCTTCCCGCGAAAACGAAGGGGACTTGGTCTGCGCGGCAGAAAAAGTGACCCCCGCGCTGGTCAACTTCATGGCCATGCACGGCCGAGGACTCATCTGCGTGCCCATGATGGGGGACCGCCTGGATGCCCTGAACCTCTCTCCCATGGTGGAACGCCCGGACAAAACAAAAGAAGCGGCCTTCACCGTTTCCGTTGACGCCAGAAAAAACATTACCACGGGCATTTCCGCGCACGACCGCGCTCTCACCATCAAAACCATGATCCATCCCAAGGCCAAGCCGGATGATCTCTCGCGGCCGGGGCACGTTTTTCCTTTGCGCTACAAAGAAGGCGGAGTGCTGGTGCGGGCCGGCCACACCGAGGCGGGTGTGGACCTGGCCAAGCTCGCGGGCTTGACGCCTGCCGCCGTCATCTGCGAAATCATGAATGAAGACGGCTCCATGGCCCGCATGCGCGAGCTCACGCGCTTCGCCAAAAAATTCAGGCTAAAGATGATCTCCATTGAGGACCTGATCATTTACCGCCGCAAAACCGAAAAGCTGGTGAAGCGCGTTGTGTCCACGGCTCTGCCCACCCGCCACGGCGACTTCACCCTGCATCTGTATGAAGACGCCGTCCTTCACGAATCCCACGTGGCCCTCGTGAAGGGCGATGTGGCCGGCCGCAAAAACGTGCTGGTCCGGGTGCATTCGTCATGCTTTACGGGCGACGTGCTCCATTCCCTGCGCTGCGACTGCGGCGAACAGCTCACCGCGGCACTTAAAAAAGTGGAGCAGGAAGGCCGCGGAGTGGTTCTATACATGCACCAGGAAGGCCGCGGCATCGGCTTGGCCAACAAGCTTCATTCCTACGCGCTCCAGGACAAAGGCCTCGATACGGTGCAGGCCAACAAAAAACTCGGCTTCGCCCCGGACCTGAGGGAATACGGCATTGGCGCCCAAATACTGTCCGATTTGGGATTGTCCAGCATCCGCCTCATGACCAACAACCCCCGCAAAATCGTGGGGCTTGAAGGATACAATCTCAGCATCAGCCAGAGAGTGCCTTTGCAAATCAAGGCCAATCCCAATAACGCGCGTTATCTCAGGACAAAGCAAAGCAAATTGGGTCACTTGCTCAAGGTGGTCTGATGCGCATCGGCGTAGTGGTTTCAAGATTCAACCAGAACATCACTCAGGGCCTGCTGGACGGCGCCATGACTATTCTCATCAAGCGCGGAGTAATCTTGCAGTCTAATGATGTTGTCTGGGTACCGGGGGCCTTTGAACTGCCTGCGGCTGTATTGGCAATGGCTCAAAGCAAGAAATACAACGCCGTCATTGCCCTGGGCTGCGTGCTCAAGGGGGAAACTTTGCATAATCAATATATCGCCGAAGCCGCGGCACAGGGGTTGATGCAGGTCATCATTAAAACAGGCGTCCCCGTGGCATTTGGGGTGCTCACACCCAACACCCTGGCGCAAGCCAAGGCCCGCTCCGGCAAAGGCACCGCCAACAAAGGCGTGGAAGCCGCCGAAGCGGCGCTTGAAATGGCGTCTTTGCTCAAGATCCTGGAAGGCTGAGCCCATGGGAAGCCGTAGGGAAGGGCGAGAGATGGCTCTTCAAGTCCTCTACCTCTCTGAAACCTGCAACATGAGTCTGGAAGATGCGCTCACAGCCACGCTTTCCGAAACCGGAGCTGAGAGCTCCGTCAAAAAATTCGCCAGCCACCTGGCCGCCGGCGTCAATGAAAACAAGCCCCGCATTGACGAGCTGCTCGTGAAATATGCCCAGAACTGGGACTTGAAACGCATGGCCGCCGTGGACCGCAACATTTTACGCCTCTCCACTTACGAAATCCTGTTTGACACGGACACACCCCTGTCCGTCATCATTGACGAAGCCATTGAAGTGGCCAAGACATTCTCCACGGATGATTCCGGCAAGTTCGTCAACGGCATTCTGGACAAGATCAAATCGGAGCGGGCGTCCGCTTCATGAGCGGGGCTCCGCAAAAAGAAGCCCAGGACCTCCGCAAGGAGATCGAGCGGCACGAGCACTTGTATTATGTGCTGGACGCTCCGGAAATCACCGACAAGGAATACGACGACCTGATCCATCGCCTGGAAGCGCTGGAATCCCGCCACCCGGAACTGGTCACGCCGGATTCGCCCACGCAGAGAGTGGGAGGCAAAGCCTCATCTGCCTTCGCTCAGATCCGCCATTCCAAACCCATGCTGTCTCTGGACAATGTTTATTCTGAGGAAGAATTCCGCCAATGGTGGGCGCGCGCGGAAAAAGGCCTGGGGGGTAAAACCCAATTTGAAGTCACTCTGGAGCCCAAGATGGACGGCACCAGTTTATCCCTGGTCTATAAAAATGACGTTCTAGCGTCGGCTGCCACGCGCGGAGACGGCAATGTGGGGGAAGACGTCACAGCCAACGCCCGCACGATCCGCTCCATTCCCTTGCGGCTGGGTTCCGCCGGTGCAGAGATGGAAACATTCGAGTGCCGCGGAGAAGTGTACATGCACAAAAAGGACTTTGACGAGCTCAACCGTCAAGCCCTGCGCGACGGCGGTAAAACGTTTGTCAATCCGCGCAATTCCGCATCAGGTTTTTTAAGGCAAAAAGATTCAAAAATCACCGCTTCCCGCCCTCTCAAATTCGCCGTCCATTCCGCCGGGACCCTCCCGGAATCACTCGGCATTGAAAAACATGCCCAATTTATCGATCTTTGCCGAAAACTCCGCCTCCCCGTCACAGCCACACCCACTCAGACAGCCAAAAACGCGGACGAAGCCGTAAAAATATATTCCCGCTGGCTGGCGAGCCGGCAGTCGCTGTCTTATGAAATTGACGGCGTGGTCATAAAAATCAACGACTTGAAACTGCAAAAAGCCCTCGGGATGACCTCCAAAAGCCCGCGCTGGGCTGTTGCCTTTAAATTTTCCGCTTCCCAGGCCGAAACAGCTGTCATAGCCGTGGAATATTCCGTTGGACGGACGGGAACCGTCACTCCCGTGGCCAAAGTGACGCCCGTGGAATGCGGCGGCGTGACGATTTCCTCCGTCTCACTCCACAATTTCGACGAGGTTGAACGTCTGGGCGTCAAAATCGGCGACAAGGTCTTGATTGAAAGAGCGGGAGACGTGATCCCGAAAGTCATTCGCGTGATCGAGGGGCCGGGAAAGAAATCTTCAATCGCCCCGCCCAAAATCTGCCCCGTCTGCGGAGGCCAGGTGCTCCGCGCTGAAGACGGCGAAGTGGCCTACCGCTGCGTCAATCCTCTCTGTCCCGCCCAGCTGGAAAGGAGACTCATCCACTTTGCCAGCCGCAACGGCCTGGACATTGAAGGTTTGGGTGAATCCGCTGTCTCCCAGCTTGTGCAAAAGGGGCTTGTGAAAAATTTTGCGAACATTTTCACCTTAAATAAGGAGAACCTTCTCAAGCTGGAGCTTTTTGCCGACAAGAAGGCGGAAAACCTCCTCAAACAAATTGAGACGGGCAAAACCCGCCCGCTCTCGAAACTGCTTGCCGCCCTGGGCATCCGCCATGTGGGCGAACGCGCCTCGCGCCTCCTGGCAGAGCGGTTTGGCTCATTGGACACCCTGGCGCGTGCGTCCGCGGAGGATTTGGAAAAAATCCCTGATTTGGGCCCTGTCATTTCGGAGTCCGTGGCATCTTTTTTCCGCTTGCCCAGCACGGTCAAGATGGTGAAAGAATTCAAAGAGTCTGGAGTCAATTTCCTTGAACCCAAGAGGAAAATCGTGGAATCTGCCCTTACGGGGAAAACTTTTGTGTTCACGGGCGAGCTGGAAAGCTTTTCCAGATCCGAAGCCGAAGCCCGCGTGACGGCTCTCGGCGCGCGCGCAAGCTCGAGTGTTTCCAAGAAAACAGATTATGTGGTGGTGGGGGCCAGCCCCGGGTCCAAGGCGGAGAAAGCGCAGAAGCTGGGCGTACGGGTGCTGACCGAGAGGGAATTCAAAAAAATTATCGAAAACCCTTGAACTTTTAGGGATTATCGCCTATATTATTGAGGCCATGACTAAATCAGAAAAGCTGTTGAGCCTGCTCTCCACCGTGGATGTTTTCGCGGGCTTGGAAGACCATGAACTGGAACATCTGCAGAGAACGGCCCAGGAAGTTTCCTTACCTTCTGACACCATCGTGTTCCGCCAGGGCGACAAAGGCGACAAGATGTATCTGGTGGTGCAAGGCATCATCGAGATCTGGAAATCCGAAGGCCACGACATGAAAGGCAGCCGCCTGGCCCGCCTCAAGCAAGGCGAGATTTTCGGCGAAATGGCCTTGTTTGACAAAGAGCCGCGCAGCGCCACAGCCATCGCTTCCATCGCCCGGGAAATAAAAATCTGGGTGTGGGATGAAAAAGATTTGATCAAACTTATCCACGAGCACCCCAGCATGGGCACGAAACTCCTCTTAAACCTCCTCAAAAAAGTCAGCAACCGCCTGCGGGTGGCCAACGACGCCATCCACACTCTGCTGCGTTCCAACCAATATATCGGGCTTTAAGTTTTAGGGACCGCTGAGGCGGGCCGGGGCACCATCGTGATGGCGTCCCAGGGACAAATCCTCATGCACAGGGTGCAGCCTGTGCACTTATCATTCTGAACATCCACCACCACCATCGCAAACGGCGTTGACGGCGGCGCGGCCAGCTTCACAATGCAGTCTTTGTGGGGCATCACGGACAGGCAGGCTTCGCAGCCGGAGCAGAGGTCCGGGCTGATGAGGGCAATGGTCTTGGAGATGGCCATCAGTTTTTGAGCGCATCCAGAACTTCGTCGGTGTGGCCGTCCACTTTCACTTTGCTGAAAATCTTCTTTAATTTTCCGTCAGGCGAGATCACAAATGTGGAGCGCACGATGCCCCAAAAGAGATTGCCGAACATCCCTTTCTTCTGGTAAACGCCGTAGGTCTTGGAGACCTTGGCGTCATCGTCCACGAGCAGGGGAAAATTAAGGCTGAATTTTTTGATGAATTTCTGGTGGGATTCCGCGCTGTCCAGGCTCACGCCCAAAACAACCGCGCCAGCCGCCTGCAGTCGCTTCTCATTGTCTCTAAAACTGCAGGATTCCTTGGTGCAGCCCGGAGTGTCATCCTTGGGATAAAAATAAAGCACGACATTCTTGCCTTTCAAGTCCGCCAGACGGACGGTTTTGCCGTCCTGGTCTTTCATGGAAAAATCCGGGGCTTTGGCGCCTTCCTGAAGTTCTTGGGTCTCTGCGGCCATAAAATGATTTTACCTTTTTCTTGATATAATTAAAACTCATGCCTGATTTGGAAGAGTCCCTGCAAATCGCCTACAAACTGCTCTCGCGCCGCGCCTTCTCCGAGAAGGCCTTGCGCGAGCGCCTGGCCCAAAAAAAGATGGCCGCGGAAACGATTGACGCCGTCGTGACAGAGCTTAAAAATAACCGCCTTCTTTCCGATAAGGTTTTGGCCGCGGACATGGCGCAGTCCCGGGTTAAAAACCGCCTTCTGGGCAATGTCCGCATCGAACAGGATCTGATCAGAAAAGGCATACCGCGCGACGAGGCGCGGCGGGCGGTGAGCGATGCTGCCGGGAATGAGGATTCTCCGTCGGAAGAAGAGCGCGCCTACCAGCTCATTGTGAAGCGCTGGCGGCAGACGCAAAAAGGCAGCCCGCAGGCCCTGGCGCGCAGGCTTTTTGGGTTTCTGGCCCGCAGGGGATTCGACCCTGAAATCATTCACGCCGCGCTTGAACGCTATGGCAGAGAGCGTCAAGAAATTGATAAAATATGAAAATCCAATGAGAGCGTTACTGTCCCTATCCGACAAAACCGGCCTGCTGGATCTGGGCCGCGAGCTGCTCCAGCTGGGCTTTGAGCTGGTAAGCACCGGCGGCACCGCCAAAGAGCTCCGCGACGCCAAAATTCCCTGTCTTGAAGTGAGCGATGTCACGGGATTCCCTGAAATCTTAAACGGCCGCGTCAAGACTCTGCATCCCGGAATTTTCGGCGGCATTCTCTACGACCGCAAAAACCCTGCGCATAAAGGCGAAATTGAGAAGCACGACATCGGTCCTATTGACTGGGTGATTGTGAACCTCTATCCTTTTGAAAAGATCAGCATGGAAAACAAGGTGAATAAATCCGAGATGATCGAGTTCATCGACATCGGCGGAGTGTCGCTCCTGCGGGCAGCCGGCAAAAATTTCGAGAGCGTGGTGGTGCTCTGCGACCCCGCGGACTACGGGAAAGCCCTTCAGGAATTGAAAGACAACAAGAAAGTCTCTCTGGAAAGCAGGCGCGCCCTGGCAGCCAAGGCCTTCGGCCACACGGCCCACTATGACGCCATGATTTCGCGCCATTTCCGCCATGAAGTGCTGGACGACATTTCCAACCTGAAATCAGGCGTGAAAATCACCACGCCCATCCAGAATGAAGCCTCCCTTTTTCCGTCGGAGCTTACGCTGGGCTTAAAGAAACTGAACGACCTGCGCTACGGCGAAAATCCTCACCAGAAGGCCTCCTTGTATCAGGAAACAGGCGTCCGGGCATGGGGCATTGTGCATGCCGAAAAACTGCAGGGCAAGGAACTGTCATTTAACAATTACCTGGATTTGGACGCCGCCTGGAACATCGTGAACGCCTTTGCGGGCTCGCCTTATAAGGGAGCGGCCTGCGTCATCATCAAGCACAACAACCCTTCCGGCACCGCGGTGGCCGAAACGGCCCTTTCCGCCTTCCAGCTGGCCTATGCGGCAGATCCCATAAGCGCGTTTGGCGGCGTGATCGGATGCAGCAGCACGGTGGACAAGGAAGCCGCACAGGAAATCGCCAAAACTTTTTTTGAATGCGTGATAGCCCCGGACTACGCGCCTGAAGCCCTTGAAATCTTCAAAACAAAGCAAAACCTGCGGATTTTGAGGCAAGCCAGCGGCCTTTTGCTGCCTTATGAGCTGGACGTCAAAAAAATATCGGGCGGTTTTCTGGTGCAGGAGCGGGACCTCCAGTTGAGCGCAGAGGACAAGGTGGTCACCCAACGCGCGCCTACGCCTGAAGAAGCCTATTCCCTTGGCTTTGCCTGGCGTGTGGCCAAAGCCGTCAAATCAAACGCCATTGTGCTGTCCCAAGGCAGCGTCACCGCCGGCGTGGGTGCCGGGCAGATGAGCCGCATTGATTCCATGAAAATCGCGTTTTCAAAGATGGCCGCGGCCCGCCTGGAGCCCCTCGAAGTTTCACCGTCCAAGATTTCCGGAATCAAGTCTCACATCACCAAGCTTCCGCTGGTGATGGCTTCCGACGCCTTCTTTCCTTTCCGCGACACCGTGGACGAAGCCGCCAGGGCAGGAGTGACCGCCATTATCCAGCCCGGAGGGTCGTTGAGGGACCAGGAGTCCATCAACGCCGCCAATGAGCACGGGCTGGCCATGGTTTTCTCCGGCATGCGCCACTTCAAACACTGATTCATATTTGCTAACATATCCACTCTAATGAAAGTGCGAACCCTCATCTTTTTGAGCGTTTTTGGGCTTGGGCTTTGCGTCAAGGCCTATGCCTTCCAGGACGTCAATATCAAACAGAAAGTTGCTTACAAAAAGTCCATCCGCACCCGCATGCCGCCCTCTATTTTCCAGGATTGGGTTCAAAAGGAATTTCAGGCTTCGTCCTCCCGCTGGCAGACCTCCTGGCAGACGTTTGTGGTGGACGATCAGGATGAAGACGAATATTTTGTGATTGCCCGCAGCCAGGACCGCCCCTGGGCTTTGGGCGTGGAGCGCGCCGACTGTGAAAAACCCCAGGGCTTTGACACCCTCCTCAAGCAGGTCAAAGAGGGCGGTACGCCCCTTCACATGGACTGCATTGTGGGCATCAAGAAGGAGCGGTCATTTTTCCGATATCAGGTGACCGTTTACGAACCCATGTATCCCTTTTGGAAAAGCCCCTGCTATGTGTGGAACCTGCCTCCGGGCAGCAGCAAGGACGAATTCTACGAAAAAAATTACACCCTATCCGCCTATTCGGATAATCTGAGAGACCAGGTTTACAATCTTGTGCAAAATCTTTCAGAATGGCGCCCGCCCAAGACTGCCAGAAAAATCTCAGCCATGAAAGGCTCCGGACAGGAGCTGATCGGCGGCGAATCCGACCTCCTCACCGACGAGGAACGGAAGCTTCCCATCAAACAGCAGGAAAAGATTTTAGAGAACCGCAGGAAGGATAAAGAGAAGGAAGAGAAAAAGAAGAAGAAAAGTTTCTGGAGCAAAGAGTAACCCCCGCCGCAATCGTTCTGATTTAAACCTCAACAACTAATCCATATAGCAGCCATCCTTTAAGCATCAGGTTATTGCCATAAAATCAAGAACCCCGGCCGCCTTACTAGGCGACCGGGGTTCTCTTTTGAATTTGTCTTAAGCTTGGTTTTAGAACTTCACGCCGAGGGAGACGCGGTGTGTGGAGCCCAGGTCGCCCAGGGGCATCCACGCATAGTCCAGGGATGCAATCTGGAACGTGGCGCCGAAGCCGATGCTCACGCCGTTGAATCCGTCAACCTTGTTGTTGCGGGAATTGTATCCCAACCGGCCGGAAAGGGCCAAGTCATCGGAGATCATGTGCTTGTAATCCGTTCCGAGTGCGAAGTTGGCCGAGCTGTCTTCAGGGAAGACAATGTCCAGGGCAGTCATCCAGTTTTCCATCACTTTGTAGCCTGCGCCCAACTTTAGGATGATCGGAAGCTTGGTCTTTTCGGTTTCATACTTGAGGGTTCCGCCCAAGTTCTGAACCGCGCCGCCCAAAAGAAGCTTGCCGTCCATGAACATGCGGGTTTGAACACCCAGGTCGAATGCGACCGCGGTCGCGCTTTCCTTGATTTTGGAGTTGATGATCTTCATGTTCACGCCCACGGAGTTTTCTGCTCCGAAGAGATGCCGGGCATAAGCCAGGTTCACAGCGAGATCGGTGGGCTTGAATGTCCCCACCTTGGCCGCGCTGATGTTGGTTTCATCGATGTCACCGGCTGAAAAGTACTGAAAGCCGATGCCGAAGGAACCCACTGTCTCGGATATGGGCATGCCGAAGCCGACCCAGTGATAGCTGGTCTCTTCAACATACTTGGAGAACATGTATTCGCCGCTCTTCTTGTCAAGGAAGGCCAGGCCCGCCACATTGTAATAAATGGCATTTGCGTCGTCCGCAATGGCCGTGGCCGCTTCGCCCATGCCGATGGCTTTGGCGCCGACGGGAAGTTTCAGGAACTGTCCGCCGCGGGTTCCGGTGTCTTTGTCTCTGAAAGCCGCCTGGGCCGCTGAGCTGAAGCTGAGCAGGAAGGCTGCTGCCAGGGCAACAATGACTTTACCCTTCATCTTGTTCGTCATCTTTTTCTCCATTTTGATCGAGTTAATAGTTTTCATTGTCGTCACCCCCCTTACCGTTGCACGGCGACTTTTAACGTTTTTGTATCGCCGCCGCCTTTCAGTAAGGCGAAGTAAACGCCGCTGGCCACGTCTTCGCCGTTCTCATTCTTGCCGTTCCAGGCCACAATGCCGTCTCCGTTATCGTCCTTGATCGTCCTTACCTGGTCGCCGGCAAGCGTATAGATGG
This sequence comes from Elusimicrobia bacterium RIFCSPLOWO2_01_FULL_54_10, assembly GCA_001799975.1. Taxonomy (GTDB): domain Bacteria; phylum Elusimicrobiota; class Elusimicrobia; order 2-02-FULL-39-32; family 2-02-FULL-39-32; genus 2-01-FULL-60-11. The sequence goes on from MGUQ01000016.1 coordinate 18,339, forward strand.
CGATGGTTGTGTTCGCAGGAACTGAGTCAAAGGTGATGCCCTGAGCCAGCTGGGAAGCCACGGATGGCTTGTAAGGGTTCGGATAGACCGTCGCTGACGCCAGGTTTGAAGCCGGAGCCGCAATGGCCACCGCGAACTTGGTCAAGTGCGTGACTTGGCAAGAGACCGTGGTGCCGTCGAATGAAGACTCGCGGATGAGCACCCAGCGGGAGCCGTTGAAGAAGGCCACC
>MGUQ01000016.1:18591-19485 GCA_001799975.1 Elusimicrobia bacterium RIFCSPLOWO2_01_FULL_54_10
CTTGCTGTTGATTTCGGCAAGAGCCGCGCCCGAGAGGGTGAAGGTGAGCGTGATGGCTTTTTTGAATTGTGTGTTCCCTGAGCCGAGCGTGATGTCCACGGCAGGTCCGATGATGTCGGCTCCGCCGCTGTCCGCAGGAGGATTGTTGTCCGCCGACCGAACAAGGGTATCTGCGCCGTCAAGAGAGCCAGGGGGGATGGATCCGCCGCTGCTGATGCCGCCGCCAATGTCTAATGCGGTCAGTGTTGTGGTGACGTTGGGGTCAATCGTGTTCGTTGCAGTCTGAGGGCTTGCGCCGATCACCGCAGATGCGGTGCCATAAACCACATCCGTGGGGGAAAGGTTGCCGGCTTCATCCTGAGCGCGGACCACAAACCAGAACTGGCCGGCTGTGTCGCCCGCATCAATGGTGAGAGTAGCTTCAACAATCTGACCGGGATTGATGGAAGATTGTGAGAGCGCTGCTCCGTCCGTGGATGCTCTAATGGTCACCGCAGAGATGGAGATGGTCTGAGTGGATACCGACAATCCTCTGACATTTGAAGTGGAGGTATTGAAGCCAGGGGTATCGAAGGTCGTCGTGCTTCTCAAACCGCCATGTGTTACAGGCAGATGCTGTGCCCAAGTGTTGGCGAATGTGAAGTTAGATGCGCCGGATGTCAACATACCAGGCTCACCGTTGGCAGCGACAGGATAGCAAGGCGCGCAGCCTGTGCCTCTGTCTCCATTGCCGGAAGAATAATACACAATGAAGTTTGAACCGGAGGTAAGGCTTTCGGTATTGCCGTTGTCGCCCGGGGCCACCCATCTGAGGGTGACCGTGGCCACGCTGGCTGAAAGAACCGTCAAGCCGGTGACTTTGTTAGGCGCGGAAGATTCGGACACTGTGAATGA
>MGUQ01000017.1:0-7799 GCA_001799975.1 Elusimicrobia bacterium RIFCSPLOWO2_01_FULL_54_10
CCTTCCGCCCCGGTCGTGAACGCTGAAAACCAGCTGGTGGGCATCTTAAGCGCGGCCGACATGATCAAGGTCATTCAGGAAGAAGACACCGAAGACATCCATAAACTCGCCGGCGTGGAAGTGATGGACCAGCCCTATCTTCAGGTGCCTTTTCTGGAGATGATCCAGAAGCGGGCTCTTTGGCTCTGCGTGCTTTTTGTGGGCGAATCCGTCACCGCTGTGGCCATGGGTTTTTTTGAAGGCGAGATACAAAAGGCCGTGGTCTTGGCACTTTTCATCCCCCTCATCATCTCCAGCGGCGGCAATTCCGGCTCCCAGGCAGCCACACTCATCGTCCGCGCCATGGCGCTGCGGGAAGTGACTTTCCGGGACTGGTGGATCGTCTGCCGCAGGGAGTTTTTTTCGGGCATTGTGTTGGGAGCCATTCTGGGGCTTTTCGGCTTCGCCATGATTTTCGTTCGCGCCCAGTTCTCCGCCATTTATGGCCCGCATTATTTCCTGCTGGCCGCCACGGTCGCCTTCTCCCTTCTCCTTGTGGTCATGTGGGGCACGCTCTGCGGCTCGCTTCTGCCCCTGGCCTTAAAGCGCGCGGGGTTGGACCCCGCCGTAGCCTCGGCGCCGTTTGTGGCCACCATGGTGGATGTCACCGGCCTGGTGATTTATTTCCTTGTGGGAATGATGATCCTCCGCGGAACGCTTCTCTAACAACTTATCCGCAATTTTGATAAAATGTGTGCCTCGCGCTGGGGTAGCTCAGCTGGTAGAGCACCTCCTTGGTAAGGAGGAGGTCGTGGGTTCAAACCCCATCCCCAGCTCCAGGATTTATCACTATGCTTCTTAGATCTCTGTCACTGCTGTTTTTATTTGCGTCGCAATTGACGGCCGCGGAAACGGCTTCGTCCCTTGAACAGAAAGCCCATGCGCTGTTTTTCAAGGGAATGATTTCAAAATCCATCCAGGCCTATAAAAACGCCCTTCAGCTGGACCCCAACGCCGCGTCCGTTTATCTCAACCTTTCCTGCGCCTTCCGCGCGTTGTCCGACCCCGCGTCCTCGCTTGACGCCTTGGACCGTGCACTTGTTTTGAGACCCGGGGACCCCGACATCATGGCCGAGGCAGCCTGGGCCCTGCGCCATTTGGGCAATCATTCTGAAGCCGTCAGGAGATTTGAAGAGGCGCTCAAAATTTCACCCAACCACTTGAACGCGCTATTGGGATTGGGAGTGTCCCGTCTCGAAGGCGGTCAAGCGGAAGAATCGGTCCCTGCATTCAAACGGGTCTGTGAGCTCCGCCCCAACTTTGGCGGCTCGGTTTACTTTCTCTACAGGGCCTATCGGAAAATCGGCAGGATCGAAGAAGCCAATCAGCAATACGCCCTGGCCCTGCGGCGGGACTGGACGCTCCGTGAAGAAGAATCAGCGATCATCAAGGCGCCCTCGAGCCCGCAAAAACTGCCCGAATTGAAACTTACAAGTATCGTCCCTCTGGACACGGCAGACAGAACATCTGCCATCCGGGTGGGTCTTTGGTCCTCTGCCATAGGAAGGCCGCCCGCCTTAGGCGTCCTCGAGCTGGAATCTGGAGGCCCGTTCCGCGTGGTGGGAACTAAATCCGGGAAGATTCTGGCGGCAGGACAGCCAGGGGAAAGGTGGACAGTCCGCGCATCAAAAAACGGGCTGACCCTTTCATCGACAGTCGGAACTCAGATCGAGGGAATCTTGCACGGAATCGCCTTTGAGCCTGATGGGCCAACCTCGACATTCCTTGTTCAGGATGTTCGGGTGCCCGACGGTGATTTTAAAACGGTCCCGTCAAGGGAATTCCGGGGCTCCCTTACTTTTTATCCCGAGCGGCGCGGCGCAAAGTTCTTTGCGGTCAACGAGCTTCCTCTGGATGAATATCTCCTGGGCGTTCTGCCCTCTGAAATGCCGTCGATCTGGCCGCTGGAGGGGCTGAAAGCCCAGGCGGTGATCGCGCGGAATTATGCCCTTCTCAAAAAAAGCAGCATGCGGGCCCACATGAGAAATCATTACAACATTTGCGACAGTCAGCATTGCCAGGTTTATCAGGGCGTGAAGGCTGAGAAGGAGCGCACAAACCAGGCCGTGCGGGAAACGGCAGGGAAACTCCTCTATTTCGGCGATCAACTGGTTTATTCCTATTATTTTTCAACCTGCGGGGGAGTCGTTCAGTCCTCGCGCGATATGCCGGGCTGGGGGAACCATGCCTACCTGCACGGCAAGGCTGATCTGGAGGGCGGCGCCGATTCGGCCATGACATCGCCCTGGGAATTCAACCTGTGGCTCAAAAGCGTGCCGGCATCCAACTGCAATGACCCCGCGCTCATTCCCAATTCTGAATACCGTTGGCTGCGGATCGTGTCTGCGGGCGCACTGGAGCGGAAACTTAGAAAATTCCGGCTGGGAAAGATCAAGGAGATCATTCCCCTGTCCCGCGCGTCCTCTGGCCGGCTCACGGAAGTGCTCGTGCGCGGCACGCGACGCAATGCGGTGATCAAAAGAGAACACCAGATCCGCAATCTTTTGGGAGAAGAGTCTCTGCGGAGCACGCTGTTCATGGTGGAGGCGCATGCGAAGACTTCAGGACCGCCCGCGGAGTTCTGGTTCTACGGCGGCGGCTGGGGACACGGCATCGGGCTTTGCCAGGCGGGCGCGGCGGGTCTGGCCAAAAACTCGAATAAGACCTATGAGGAAATTTTGGCTTTCTATTATGAAGGATCCAGGGTGGGAGAACAAAAATAGGCCCGCAGGTTGAAATAATCGCCCATTCCTGATAGGATTCTTTGAGAAGCTTATGAAGACGATTTTAATCGTTGACGATGAATCATCCATTGTGGAGATGCTGCGCGACCTCCTTCAGGAGGCGGATTACAAAGTCCTGGTCGCCATGGACGGCATGCAGGCCACCATGCAGGCCATCCGCTTCAAGCCCGATTTGATTTTACTTGACATTTCCATGCCTGCGGGCGGCGGCATCGCGGTTTACAACCGCCTCAAGCAATCGGTGGAAACCCAGGGTATTCCCGTCATTTTCTTGACCGCCATGCCGCCCTCGGACATCGCGCAGAAAATCCCCTTCACGGACAATGTCACGGTTTTCCGCAAGCCCTTCAAGCAGAAAGAGCTTCTCGCCCTCATCAACAAAATGCTGGGCGCTTCCCAATAGGAGGCATGTTCATGATCATCACAGCCGTCTCTGTCGGCATTCTGGCTTTGGTCCTCGTTTACGGCGTGCTGACCTATAACCGCCTGGTGGGCTACCGCGTGGAGTGCGACAACGGCTGGAGCCAGATCGATGTTCAGCTCAAGCGCCGGCATGATTTGATCCCCAACCTGGTGGAGACCGTCAAGGGCGTGATGAATTTTGAGAAAGAAACCCTCACGAAAGTGATGGAAGCCCGTTCCAAAGCCATGGGAGCAGGTTCCATGGACCGGCGCATGAAGGCAGAGGGCGAAATTTCAGGCTTGCTCGGGAGGCTCATGGCGGTTTGGGAAAATTATCCGGATTTGAAATCCAATCAAAACGCCCGCGCGCTCCAGGAAGAGCTAGTTACCACCGAAAACCGCATCGCCTATTCCAGAGGGCACTACAACGACGTGGTCTCCAATTTCAACACCCTCGTGCAGCAGTTCCCCTCCAATTTTGTCGCAAGCATCGGCAAATTTTCCGCCAGGCAGTTCTTCACTGTCCCCGAGCCCGAACGGGCCAACCCCCAAGTCAAGTTCTAACTTAATAAGGGATGCTTCACCCGCTTCCCGCTGAAACTGTCTTTGAAGCGCGCGCGCGCGCCAAGCGCAACACGGTCCTTCTTTTTGCGCTCTTGGGCCTCATCTATATGGGATTGTTTGGGCTCATGGGTTCTGCCGCTCATTTCATCATCGCATCCGAAGTCAAAAGGAGATCGGTTCCAGATTTCAGCTTATTGGTTTTCTCATGTTCCGCCGCCGCAGGCCTCATTCTTTCTGTTTTCCAGATTATTTCCGCGCGCGGGAAAAATTTGGATGAACTTCTTTCGGCAATTCAGACAGTCCCCGCCGACCCCAAAGACGCCTACCACAAAGTTTTTCTCAACTTAGTGGCGGAGGCGGAGGCGGCCACAAACATCCGCCCCATCCGGCCCGTGATCATCCCTTCACCGGGAAGTAACGCATTTTCTGTCGAGGGGGCGGGTGGGCAGACTGCCATCGGCGTGACAGAAGGCCTGCTTGTTCATCTGAACCGCGCGGAACTCTCCGCGGTCCTGGCTCACGAGGCCGCTCATCTGGCCAACGGAGATTCCCGGCTCATGACCATTGCCGTGGCCCTTCTCCAATCGTTTGAGGTGGTTCAAAACACGGCATCCAAGGGCAGAATCAGGGGTCGCGCGGCCTTGATCTCCGTGGTGGTCATGATTTTGTCCGCGGTGGGTTCTTTTGTGGCGCGCATCCTGGCCATGGCCATTTCGCGCCAGAGGGAGCTGGTGGCCGATTCCCACGGGGTGCAGATGTGCAAGGATCCGCTGGCACTGGCCCAGGCGCTGCACAAAATTTCCGAGGGCTACCGCGGTTCCATCTCCGTGCCCCAGGAATTCGGTTCGGCATTCATTCTGAATCCCGCAATGTCGGCGTTCGATGAAGAAGAGGGGATACTGCCCGATCTTTTGGCGACTCACCCGCCCGTGGCGGCGCGGCTTGAGGGGCTTCTTCGCTGGGCCAAGGCGGAGCTCAAAACCGTGGTGGAAAATACCAAAATCCCTGTGGCCAAGATCATCGGGAACCAGCCCCAGGCGGCCGGGCAGAAGTTTTTTGTCTATCAGGAAGGGGACTGGAAAGGCCCCTGGACGGAAGACCAGATTCTCCCAATGAATTTAATTAAGCCCTCCACCTGGATCTGTCCTGAAGGCTCGCAGGAAGTGGTCCAGGCCTTGGAACATCCGGCGTTGGGCCGCCGGCTCACGGCAGGAGCGTCAGACAAAGGAAAACATCTCTGCCCCAGGTGCATGATCGGTCTCGGCGCGAAAACTTATGAAGGCGCGAACATCCGGCACTGCGGGGCCTGCGGCGGGCATCTGCTTGAAAAAGGAGTGATGGAGCGGTTGGTGGCGCGCCGGGACGAAACCTTCCGGCAGGAAGCCGTTGCCAAAGCCAAAGCATGGCGCAGTTCCGCAACGCATGATCTGCAGAAGTCCTGTCTGTTTCCGGCCATTCAATGCCCGCTCTGCCGGGGCCCCATGGCCAAGGTGTTCCATTCAGACCTCACTGCCGTGACCGTGGATCGTTGCGTGAACTCCGCTTGCGGCGCCATTTGGTGCGATGCGGGCGAGCTGGAAACCATCCAGATTCTTGTTGAAAACGCCGCCGGCTGACAATTGTAAACCCCCTTATTAATTTATATCCTCTTGCAGGCATGGAATTCCTCTCCACCGGCGTCGATCTTTTTTTGCATCTGGACAAACATCTGGCCGCCATTGTGGCCGATTTCGGCGTCTGGACCTATGCCATCCTTTTTTTGATCATCTTTTGCGAAACCGGCCTGGTGATCACTCCGTTTCTTCCCGGGGATTCCCTTCTTTTTGCCGCAGGCGCCATTGCCGCCGTGAGCGACCTCAATGTCAACCTCACCTTTATACTTTTGGCCGTTTCCGCCATCCTGGGGGACACGGTCAACTACTGGATCGGGAAATACGCTGGACTAAAAGTCTTTGCCCGCTTCATCAATCCTAGGCACATTGAGAAAACGCACCAGTTCTTTGAAAAGTACGGAGGGAAAACCATCGTGATGGCCCGGTTTGTGCCCATTGTGCGCACATTCGCGCCGTTTGTGGCGGGCATTGGCGCCATGACCTACGGAAAATTTATTGTTTTCAACATCGCGGGGGGGATTATCTGGGTGGCCGTCTGCCTTTATGCGGGATACTTTTTTGGCAATATGCCCATCGTTAAAGAAAATTTCAGCCTGGTCATCCTGGGCATCATTTTTGTCTCGGTCCTGCCGGCGGTTATTGAGTACCTCCGGCACGTTGCGCAATCACGGCAAGGCAGCGGCTATGAGGGCCAGAAGAAATGATATTTCCGAGATCACGCAGACAGCGCCCAGAGTGTCGCCCGTATAGCCGCCCAGTTTTCTCTTAATATATAACCCCGCGAGCCAAGCTGTAATCAGGACAAAAACCGCCGCAGCCGCGCCTGCCGCTCCAGCCCCGGCCCATCCTGAGACAATTAGAAACATTCCGCTGAAAACCGCCAGCCACGCCCGCGGCCGGTCGCTAAAAAGATGCGTGGATCCCGCCTCTAGGGCAATGGGAAAGAGGCCCATCACCAGGACAATTGCCGCCCTGCCTGCAGCCGGAAAAAGAACAATTGCTGCTACACGGTCTGCGCGAGGAAGAGCCGACAAAGCGGCGAATTGGATGATGAGAGCGCAGCCCACGGCGGACACGGCCATGGCTCCGCTGCGCGAGTCCTTCATGATTCTAAAAATATCTTCCTTGGGCTTGCCGCTCATGAATCCGTCCGCGCTGTCTGCCAGGCCGTCCAAGTGAAGCCCGCCCGTCATCAAAAAAAGCGCGGCAAGGATGCACGCACTTCGGAGCGAAACAGGAAAAATGTAGCCCAGTCCCCAATCCAGAGCGGCCAGCACTATCCCGATGAGAAGACCGATGAGCGGAAAATAGGCGGAGGCGGTTTTCCGGTCGGCAGTCAGGCAGTAGTCGCCTGATAATGGAAATAGAGTCAGAAACTGGAGCGCGGCCAGAAAATTTCTGATCATGAAGCCTGGGAAACCTGGGCCTCCTGAAATGTGGCCACTTCCGAGAGCACCCGGGCGGCGGCCTCCACCAGATTCATAGCCAGGGCGGCGCCCGTGCCTTCGCCCAAGCGCAGGTTTAAATCCAGCAATGCCCGCTTGTTGAGAGCCTTGAGCATGAGCGCGTGCCCCTGTTCTTCGGACAAGTGCGACGCCACAACAAAATCCATCGCTTGCGGGCAGAGCCCCCGCGCCACCAGAGCGGCCGCCGTGGAAATAAATCCGTCAATGATGACGGGTTTTCTCATGGCCGCGGCCCCCAGTATCAATCCGGCAATGCCGCCAATTTCAAAGCCGCCCACCTTGGAGAGAACATCGAGAGCGTCGTTTGCGTCCGGCCGGTTGATTTTAATGCCTTCTTCAATCACCGCGACTTTTTTCTTCCTCTGTTCCTCATTCAATCCGGTGCCGCGCCCGGCGATGGCATCGGGAGCAAGCCCTGTCAGCGCGCAGGCAATTGCGGCGCTCGGAGTGGTATTCCCAATGCCCATGTCCCCTGTTCCGACGATGTCGGCCCGTTCTGCCATGTCCAGGGCGATTTCGATTCCAGTTTCCACGCTTTGGCGGGCTTGTTCCCGAGTCATGGCAGCCCCTTTGGCAAAATTTTCCGTGCCGGGGGCAATTTTTCTAGAAACAATTTTTTTCTCCCGTTCCAAAGCGGAGAGATCGCCCGCCACGCCCATGTCCACAATCAGAACGCTGGCGCGAGCAGTCCTGGCCAGAGCGTTGATGCCCGCGCCGCCGCGGGCGAAATTGTGCACCATCTGCGCGGTGACTTCCGATGGATACAAGCTCACTCCTTCCCGCGTCACGCCATGATCGCCCGCCATGGTCACAATCACCCTGCGCGACACCTGCGGCTGCAGAGACCCCGTCATGCCCGCCAGGTCTTCCGCCAGATCCATAAGGCGCCCCAGCGCCCATCGGGGCATGGTGAGACATTCAAGACGCGTTCGGGCCTTGGCCCTGGCCTCGGAGTTTTGAGGCTTGATTTT
>MGUQ01000017.1:7816-11203 GCA_001799975.1 Elusimicrobia bacterium RIFCSPLOWO2_01_FULL_54_10
GGAGGTTTTTGGTCATTATCCCTTTATTTTCAGGGCCTGCCCGCAGACGGTCAAAACGACTTCATTGGCGGCACTCGCAAGAATCTGGTTGCAGCGTCCCACCATGTCGCGGTACATTCTCCCTGCCGGCACGATGGGCACGATGCCGGACCCGAGCTCGTTGGTAATAACCAGGATGGTTCCCGGAAAATTGCGCGCCGCCTCCGCAAGCTCGAGGCAGCAAGCTTTGGCCATGTCTTCATCGAAGGTCAGTTTTCCCGCTTTGGCTTCCCGCATGAAATTGTAAAGCCAGAGAGTGAGACAGTCCACCAAAATAACTTTTTGGATGTGGAGCTGCGATATAACGGCTGGCAGTTCTTTTAACTCCTCGATCGTTTGCCATATTTTAGGGTCGCGATCTTTCTTGTGGCTGGCGATGCGGGCGTCCATTTCGGCGTCAAACGCCACCGGGCAGGTGGCTACATATGTCCGCGGGCCGGGCAAGGCTTCACCGCGGAGCCGCGCGTATGTGCTTTTTCCGCTCCGCGCTCCGCCGGTGATCAATATAAATTCGCTCATTTGCCTCTCCTCAAGTGCGACTTGTCATTTAATGCTGTAAGCGACCCGCCCCAGCGGGAGAGGCGCAATTCAGTGACGGACGCGGGATCAATTTCGAATCTGAACTGTGCGTTGGCGGGCAATTCCAGCAGATGCCGCAGGAGTCCGCGGATCACGCCGCCATGGGCCAACACGTACAACTGGTCTTGCGGGTGGGAGCGAATCTTGCGGGCCATTCTGGCGGTCCGCCCATCAAATTTCCGCATCTTTTCCCCTCCCGGAAATTGAAACCTGGAAAAATCGCTGAGCCAGAACCTGGATTTTTTAGGATCGATTTTTGAAATCTGTTCAAAAGTAAGGCCTTCCCAGAGGCCAAAATCGATTTCTCTCAAATCTTCATAAACTTTAATCCTGCGGGTTCCGGCTCCCGCCAGGCCGGCCGTTTCCAGGCAGCGCTTCATGGGGCTGCTCCAGATATTCGCGCGGGAGGCCGAGAAAACCCTTCCCAAGCGCCGGGCTTCGGCCCGCCCCTTGTCCGACAAGCTCATGTCCGTGCGTCCAACGAAACGCTTGCCTGCGGTTGCGGGTGTGGAGGCGTGGCGGATAAGGCGCACGATTTTTGGCGTCATGCCACGCGGCCCTCAAAGAATCTGAAGACCAGGAGCCAGATGAAAAAGGGCCCGCCCAGAAGTGCGGTGATCACGCCCACGGGAATTTCCGCGGGGGCGATGACAGAGCGCGCAAAGAGATCGCAGAGCACCAAAAAGGCCCCGCCGAACAGAAGCGAAAATGCCGTCAAGTAGCGATGGTCAGAGCCAATCCAGAGGCGGCAGATGTGGGGCACCATGATACCTACAAACCCAATGGGGCCGCAGACGGAAACAATGCCGCCGACGGTCAGCGACGTGGCGAAAAAAAGCTTCTTCTGCGTCCGCGACACATTCACGCCGCGGGAGAGCGCAATTTCATCGCCCATGGCAATCAAGTTGAGCTCCCGGTTGAGGCTCAAGACCACCAGACCGCCCACCGAAACAAACGGCAGCACGGTCAGAACATCCGTGAATCCGCTAGTGTCCACGCCGCCCATCAGCCAATGAAGGATATGGAACGAATCCGAATAATCGCTCAAATGCTGGACGAACATGATGATGCTGGAAAAAAACAGGCTCACGGCTACGCCTGCCAGGAGCATGGTGCTTCCCATCTCCACGCGGGCCACGCGCGTGATACCGTAAACGAAAAGGATGGATCCCAAGGCTCCCATAAAAGCGAAAAGAGAAATTCCCGGGATGCCAAAGGGCGTGCTCATGAGCCCGGTGAAGATGAAGAGCACTGCTCCCACAGATGCGCCGCTGGATACGCCGAGGGTGGAAGGGTCCGCCAGGGGATTGCGGAAAAGCGCCTGAAAGGTCATGCCGCAGACCGAAAGCCCCGCTCCTGCCAGGAATGCCAGAAGAACACGGGGGATTCTGAGTTTCCAAAGGATCTGGCTGTTTAAGTCTTGAGATCTGTCAAAAAAAAGAGAGGGGGAAAATGCGTCCATTCCAAGCAGCGGCGCAATGAAAACGACTGCGGCAGAAAAAACCAGGCACGCCGCAAGGGAGACATTTTTATTTTTGATGAGCGGCCACCCGTTTTCCGATATGAGGATGTTCCAGGACGTGAAAGGCCACCCCGTAGATGTCCTCCAAGACAGAGCCAACCAGAAGTTCCTGCACGCCTCCTGAGAAAGCAACTTTTCCATCTCGCAGAGCCATCGCCCTGCCTCCAGCTACGAGGGCCCCGTTGACGTCGTGGGTGACGGAGAGGATGGTAACTCCAAATTTGGAATTCAAGGTCTTTAAGATTTCCATGATATGAATCTGATGTTTGGGATCCAGAAATGTGGAGGGCTCGTCCAGAAGCAGAATTTCGGATTCCTGGGCCACCGCTGCTGCGATCCAGACCCTTTGCCTCTCGCCTCCGCTCAATGTGTTCAAGTACCTTCCCTCGAACTCCTCGGTTTCCGTCATGGCCAGGGCTTTGCGCACGGCTTCTATGTCGTGGGCGGAAAGCGCTGAAAAAGGCCCGGTGTGGGGATAGCGGCCCATGCGCACAAATTCGCCCACCGTGAAGGGGAAAGCCGTGAGGCCGGATTGCGGCACATAGGCGCATCTCCGCGCCATTTCCTTATGGGAGAACGATTCTGCAGGGCGGTTCGCAATGCTCACATGGCCTTTCGTGCGCTTAAGAATGCCTCCCAGGCATTTTAAGAGCGTGGTCTTGCCGGCACCATTGGGCCCGATGATGGATAAAAAATCTCCCCGTTCGACTTTGAAGCTGACATTGCTCAAAATCTCCCGCTTCTCTATCTTGTATGAGAGATCAGTGACCTCGATCAGGGGTTCTGTCATGGTTTTCCCAAGCTCAAGCCCGGGTGAATGGACTGGGCCATGATTTCCAGAGTTTCGATGAATCTGGGTCCGGGGACTACTGCATGGGAGTGGTCCAGCACATAGACTCGGTTCAAGCGCGAAGCCCGCAGTCCAGGGACATCGGCCCATTGGCGCAAGATGAGGTCACGGGTTATTCCGTGCTCTTTGATGTCGGGCAGCATGTCGAGCACCACATCGGGATCCACGTTCAAAATGCCTTCGCGCGATAAGGTATCGAAATGGTCGCCCGCCTTGCCGTAAGAGTCTTTCCCGCCTGCCAACACAATCATCTCGCCAAAGAAGCTGCCGTTTTGGGGCACAAACACCCGTTCGAGAGATCCAACCTGCGCATGGCGGCCCACGGTTAGAAGCACGCGCGGCCGGTTCAAGGTGGTCGTTTCCTTGCGGATGCGCTCCAGCCGCTTTTCAGTCCGGC
>MGUQ01000017.1:11259-13055 GCA_001799975.1 Elusimicrobia bacterium RIFCSPLOWO2_01_FULL_54_10
TAGAGCCGATGATTCCCTTCACGGATCTCTGGTCAATCAATCTCACTTCAATATCCATCTTTTTCAGACGCTGGATGTGGGCTTGATGTTCATGGAGAAGTAGAACCAAGTCCGGCTTGAGCTTCAAGATCATCTCGTAATTGGGGTCAATATAGCCGGCCACCTGGGGTTTTTTCAGGGCTTGCGGCGGATAGATGCAGTAGCGCGTCACGCCGACAACTTGGTTGCCGGCGCCAACGGCATACAGGACTTCCGTCAGGCTGGGTGCGAGGGAAATGATCCGTTGATATGTGCGGGTTTCAGCGCGGGCGGGAGACAGCCCGCAGGCAAGCGCGCTCCATGCCAGAAGCGCGCTTGCGCAGAGGACTTTGAGTTTAATAGATAAGTTTGGCACCGATGAATCCCGAGATGCCGGGGGAATTGAATCCAAGGATCTCTTCGTATCGCGAATTGAATATGTTTTCAACGCGCCCTGTGAACTCCAGGAACTTTATGGGCTTGTAGCTCATGGCCAGGTTCGTTGTCGTGTAAGCCTTGAGCTCCACGCGGGGGGCAGGGAACGCGGAGAAGTCCAGGTCGTCGCGGGGGCCCACATGGTTCACATTGACATTGGCGTTCAATTGCGAGCTCAAGCTCATGTTCAGGTCAGCTCCGAGTTTGCTGCGGGCCCGCCGAATAAGCGGCTCGCGGGTGGTTTCATCTTTGGTCTCCATGTAGGTGTATTTGATCCGGGTGAAAACCCGGTCCGTCGGCCTGGCGGAGACAAAAAATTCCGCGCCCTCGGTTTCGGCTTCAGCCGTGTTTTTATATTTGAAGGTGGCGTTGTCAAAGTCGATCAGATTATCGAGCTTGTTCGAGAAATAAAGCCCGCCGATAGAGGAGCGGCCTTCAAAGAGAGTCTGCTCAAGGCCCGCGTCCCAGCCCTCGCTTTTTTCGGCGCCCAACTGGCTGTTACCGAAAGAGGAGTAAAGCTGAAACAGCGAAGGAGCTTTGAACCCGGTCCCGTAAGACCCCTTCACTTTGGTGCCTGAAGCTTTCACTTCATGGTCGGCTGCCGCGCGGAACGTGGTTTGGTTTCCAAAGGATCGGTGGTTGTCCAGCCGTCCTCCTAAGGAAAACGTTGTGGCGTCCCAAAGGCGGATTTGATTCTGGGCAAAATAACTTGTCATCCCGGTTCTCTGCTCACTGAAAATGCTTGTGAAGGGGCCGAAAGAACCGTCGCTCCTGAACTCAGAATCGGCCTTTTCTTCCTGATGCTCGACTCCAACCTGCAGGCGGTTGATCTCGGCGATGCGGACTTCGCTCTCCCAATCATAAGCGTATACCTTGCTCCGGTATTCGCTTTGCAAAGACGACAAGGGATGGGCCGTATCCGGTTCATTGACGGTGATGTTGTCATGTTCGGAATAGGAGAAGCCCGCCTTCTGATTCCAGCGTCCGTCCAGGAGCCGCAGGTTCATCTGATTGCGTACGAAGTTCTGTTTTGAAGTGGAGACATGGTTGGGGTCGTCCTGCAACGCGCCAGCGCCATTGTCGATGTCGGTCTTGGAATCAATGTTCCTCACCATGACTTCCGCCGACCAGGTCTTCGAAGGCTCGATCCCAAGCCTTGCGGAGATGTTCCTGTTTTCGTTCCCGTCCTTTTCATCGTTTCCCCTGCCTGAAGCCGCAGAAATGCCTTCAGTTTTGGCGTGAGACACGCCCAGGGAAAGGTTCACCCAATTTTGCGCTCCAGATGCCTGAAGGTTTTGCATAAAAGTACCGAAAGAGCCGCCTTCCAGGCCCACAGAAATGTG
>MGUQ01000017.1:13062-17135 GCA_001799975.1 Elusimicrobia bacterium RIFCSPLOWO2_01_FULL_54_10
TTCGTGCCTTTCCGGGTCACAATGTTGACTACGCCTCCCATGGCGTCAGAGCCATAAAGTGTGCTCTGCGGGCCTTCGAGGAACTCAATTCTTTCAATATTGTCGACGGATAATTGGGCCAAGTCATAAGAACGCCCCACGGTCACGGGATCGTTCATCTCCACTCCGTCCACCATGATCAGAGTATGGTTGGAATTGGTGCCGCGGGAATAGATGTCTGTCACTTTGCCGGCTCCGCCCGAGCGGTTCACGTCCATCCCCCCTAATCCTCGGAGAGCATCTCCCACATTTTTGACCTGCTTGGCTTCCAGTTCCTGGCGCGTAATGACCTGCACTGAACCTGCCACTTCGTCGAAGGGGACATCCATTCGGGTGACGGATACCACCAGTGGATCCATCATCACCGCCCTTCTGTCAGTCGAATCGTCGGTTTCCTTTGCCTGGGCCGTTACAGAGGCCAGAGCGCACAACGACAACAATACGGCAATTCCTGCATACTTTTCTATTTTCATTCTATTTCCTCTTTATAATAAGATGCCCCAACCTTAAGTGATTTAAGGTTGGGGCGCCGTATTTGCCCTTGCGGCAATGAAGCCACGCGAATCGTCGCCAGTCCCCTCTGTTCACGGAGAGAAATGAAGGCGCAATGGACTCAGGTGGTTTTCTGACTTCCGGTGGGACAAATGAAACTTGTCTCCGGTTACAGTGGCGGCACCGTGCCGGCTTTGCACCGGCTTCCCCTAAACTATGATGTTCCTGAGATGGGCAAACAATACAAAAATGGCGGGGAAGTTGTCAAGCGCGGAAGTATTTGACGGCCATCCAGATGCCGCTCACGGCCAGCGCCACAACGGCGAGAGCTGCAAACAGCACAAAGGCAATATTGACGGCTTGCCAGGGCGTCCACTGCAGGTAGTGAATACGATAGGTAAGATCAATCCATTTATTGAGAGCACCTTGCTGAGCGAGTTCTCCTGTGAGGAGGTTCACGCTCACTTGCTTGCCGCCGCTGAAAAAGACTGTCAAGCTGTTTTCAGCCGTTTGTTCATGGTGCAATGGCGCGCCGTAGCGGGCAGCATGGGGGGACTGGGCCACAGCGGCTTGTGCCCATTGCCGCGCGGTTTCGGCCGAGGCAGGCGGCAAGATCTTCCCGGAAGCGCCGTCAATTGCCACAGGCCTGCCCTTGGAATGAGCGAAATAAACCATGACCCCGGAAGGATGGCGTGAAAGTGAAATCGGGCCGTCAGCATCCAATTTTTCCTGCCTCACCAATTGAGCGGGGTTCACAGTGACCAAGTCCCAACTGGACCGTTCTGCGGGCGTTTGCAGCTGTTCATAGGCCTCAACGTAGCGGTGCTTGATATGGAATAAGAGGCCTGTGCTCATCCAAATGAGAATGGGAATGGCGACTAAGATTCCGGCAAGGCGGTGAAGCGACCGCCCCGGATCAGAATTGTTCATGGCATCACCATACAATGTGAAGTTAACGGTGTCAATTGCTATAATAAAATTTCTCTCGATATCCATATGAAATCTAACGGAAAAGTTTATCTGGTGGGCGGCGGTCCGGGGGATCCCGGGCTTCTCACGCTCAAAGGGAAGCGCTGTCTCGAGCAGTGCGATGTGGTGGTTTATGACGCTCTGGTCAATCCGGAGCTTCTGCGCCATTGCCCGCCGCATACTGAAAAGATATTTGCCGGCAAGCGCCGCCGCCGTCACGCCCTGGAACAGTCCCAAATCAATGCTTTGATTGTGAAGCTCGGCCGGGAAGGCAAGACTGTTTGCCGGTTCAAGGGGGGGGACCCGTTCATGTTCGGACGGGGAGGCGAGGAGGCAGAGGCCCTTTCCAGGGCCAAGATTCCTTATGAGGTGGTGCCGGGAGTGAGCTCGGTGACCGGCGCGCCTGCGACAGCCGGCATCCCCCTTACGCACCGCAAATACGCCTCGCATGTGACGGTTGTGACCGGCCAGAACTCGGAGCTTGGGGCTGAGCGCGGATGGGAGGCCTATCGCTTCATGCCCAAGAAGACTCTCGTGATCTTGATGGGGTATACCAATGCGGAGAAGATAGCCAAGAAACTCATGGCTTTGGGTTGGCCCGCCTCCACGCCCGCGGCCCTCATTTGCTCCGGCACACTCCCGGCTCAGACGGTGATTACAGGCCGTTTGAGAGCGTTTACGGACAAGGTGCGCAAGAACCGCAAGCGCCTCTCGGCGCCGGGCATGATTATCGTGGGGGATGTGGTGGGGTTGAGACGAAACGAATTTGTATAATGCGTTAAAGATTTATTTTGAATGCCCGGGTGGCGAAATTGGCATACGCACAGGACTTAAAAAAGCTTAAGCCCTACAAGCCGGAGAACAATTAGAGATCGACGAAAAGCAGCATTTTCCGTCGATCTTTTTTATTTTTATGGATTGAAAATTGCTTGACCCGGGTTCACCCGTTTTGACTGGTTTTGTGTCCATTTTGGTCACAAATTGGTCACAAGATTTTTTGTCCGTCATTCCCGCGAAAGCGGGAATCTATCAGGAGGAAGCTGAATAATCGTCTGCCGCTGTAGGTGACGCGGCAGTTTAATGCTGGGTTGCTTCAACCCGGCGCCTTTTGCTCCTTGGTTGTTGCTTCAAGGAATCCTAAGCAGGGGGTACAAAACGATGGAACTCGAAGAGATAAAAGACAACGCCAAAAAGAAGGTCCGCATTTTGAAGATGCGGAAGACTAACGGGACCCACAAAACCATTGCCGTGTTTGATCTGTGGTACGACAATGCAATAGTGGTTCATGGGTTGTTTCTCAAAAAGATCAATGGTTGGTTTCACGTTGACTTCCCGTCCCGGCCAATCCCGCTGGGAGAGGAAAAGGAATATCTGGACACTTGCCGTCCGGCAACGGCGGAGTGGAGAAGGGCGATCACGGAAGTCGTAGTTGCGGAATGGTCCAAGCTCTCTAGCGCACAGAGCAAGGAGGATAGCCATGAACAGCCTCATGTTTGATGGGTTACCTTCCGGCCAGAAGCGGATATACAAGACGATGAAGCGCGTTGCGCCTAGGGTGCTGGTTTGCCTCACCTACCCTTCCAGCTACCCGCCAGTCCCAACGGCGCTGGATCACCTGGATAAACTACTCCCTATGCTCAAGAAGGCAGGCAACCAGGGCATATGGTTTCTCTGCCACCAGGCCAGAGGAGCGCCCTTCTTTTGGCTCCTTGTCTCCCGCTACGTTGAAATTGACGCGCTATCCTCCGCCTGGTACTACATCGTAAATAGCCACGATCCCCAACACCTCAAGGCTGGGACCAGCATTAGCGGCTTCGAGTTCAGGAAAGGATCAGAGAACTTCCTCCTCAAGCGCATCCTCCCCCTAGCTGATGCCCCAGACTTTCAATATGGCATCTTTGGGAGTTTTACCCTCAAGATACGGTCATGGATATGAATCCCCCACAGACCGAAAAACCTAGAATACCCGAGAGTGAGAGGACTCAACGGAGTGATTGGTTCATACTTGAAGAAGAATGGGTTTATGCTTGAAGAGAGATGAGTTTATACTTGAAGATGGATTTATCTATAGAGGATTCTCTCTTATAGAGAGAGGCGTTTTCAAGCAGATTCAGGGGCAATCAGCGCAAGGAATTAGTTTATTATTATACGTATAAATATACTCATGGTATATTAACTTGTATAATATTAAACCGATACTTGAAAATAGTTCATTTTTATGCTAAATAAGTTACTATGGGTTATCTAAATCACAATAAATTAAACCAGCTTCTAGGCAATTGGCCGAGTGGGACCGTTGCCATATCTTCCTGGCTAAAGGAGCGGGGTTATTCTAACCCGCTTCTCAGCAAATACAAAAAGAACTCCTGGATGTCTACCATAGGACGGGACGCGAATGTTCGCCCCAATGAAAAAGTGGACTGGACCGGAGGCCTTTATGCGATCCAAGAACAACTGCATCTGCCGGTTCATGCCGGTGGAAAAACTGCGCTTCAACTGCATGGATATGCGCACTTTTTGCCGATGGGCAAAGGGGTATCATAACCCCGCTCCTTTAGCCAGGAAGATATGGC
>MGUQ01000017.1:17151-17730 GCA_001799975.1 Elusimicrobia bacterium RIFCSPLOWO2_01_FULL_54_10
AGGTTTCTGCGCCTGAACGCGCTATGATGGAGGTCCTGTACCTAGTCCCGCAAGAGGAATCTTATGAAGAGGCAAAACTGCTGATGGAGGGGCTGTCCACGCTTCGCCCGGAATTGGTTCAGGCGTTATTGAAGAACTGTCGTTCAGTAAAGGTAAAACGTCTCTTCATGCATTTGGCGGAAGCGTGCAATCTTCCTTGGGTAAAAAAGGTAGATACGAAAAAGGTTAATTTTGGGAAAGGTAAACGCGTGGTCGTGGCGGGCGGGCATTTCGATTCAAAATACAATATCTCGGTGCCAGGCCCGCGTTTGGAACAGGCCGCAAAGGTGGAAAAATAATGAAAGACAGTCCTTTCTTCAAGCAAGCAGAGCTGATGCTTCGAACCCTCCCGCTTATTGCGGCTGAAAAATGCTTTGCCTTGAAGGGTGGAACCGCCATCAATCTTTTTGTGCGCGACATGCCACGCTTGTCCGTGGACGTGGACCTGACCTATTTGCCTATCGAACCTCGGGAGAAATCATTGACGGAGATAGGCGCTGCGCTCGGTCGTATTTCCAGTGCCATAGCAAGGGCAATGCC
>MGUQ01000018.1:0-532 GCA_001799975.1 Elusimicrobia bacterium RIFCSPLOWO2_01_FULL_54_10
CTCCACCGAAGGTGGAGGGGAACCACGGAGAGGTTCCCTTCAGAAGTCCCGCTGGAGTACCTACATTTATTTGTCGAATCATGCTAACGGAGAATAAAAATGGTTAAAAAAGAAATTTTAGAGGGGAAACCGGCAAAATTTGAAGATGCCATGAAGCGCCTCGAGAAAATCGTGGAGCGGCTGGAAGGGGGCGATGCGGCTTTGGACGAATCCCTTGCCCTATATGAGGAAGGCATTTCGCTTTACCGCCAGTGTTCCTCCAAACTGGAAGAAGCCAAGAAGAAAGTGGAGATCTTGACCAAGCAGGGCGGCGGCAAGATGAAAGCCGAGGCCTTTGAGCTGGAAGCGGGCGAGAACGAGTGAACCCTCGCCTCAAAAAATACTTCGAAAAATGGCGCAAGGAGGTGGACCGCGCCTTACATCAGCTCTTGCCCAAGGAATCGCAAGAGCCCCGCATCATCCACAAGGCCATGCGCTACTCCATTTTCGCGGGCGGCAAGCGCCTTCGCCCCATCTTGACAGTCGCCGCCGC
>MGUQ01000018.1:577-11730 GCA_001799975.1 Elusimicrobia bacterium RIFCSPLOWO2_01_FULL_54_10
ATTTGCCCGCCATGGACGACGATGACCTGCGCCGCGGGCGGCCCACCAGCCACAAAGTTTTTGGAGAAGCCATCGCCATATTGGCCGGCGACGCCCTGCTCACCCATGCGTTCAAACTGGCGTCAAAAAATGGTAAAATACCCAGCTTCGCCATTCCAAAAGCCGTGGAAGCCATCGCGGTTGGAGCAGGCACCGAGGGCATGGTGGGCGGCCAGGTGATGGACATTGAAATGGAAGGCGGGAAATGGAAGAAAATCCATCCCAAGCGGCGCGGAGCGGTTTTGCGGACGATTCATGAGAATAAAACGGCCGCGCTGATCACAGCAAGCTTGCTTTCCGGCGCGCTCCTGGCTCAAGCCAGGGCAAGACAGCTCAAAAGTTTGAAAGAATACGGCACAGCGCTGGGCCTGGCGTTCCAGGTGGCCGACGACATTTTAGATGTGACCGCTGATAAAAAACTGCTCGGCAAGAAGGGCTCGGACGCGGCAAACAAGAAGCTCACTTACGCGTCCTTGTACGGCCTGGAAAAAGCGCGACGGATGGCCCGGGAGTTGTCAGATAGAGCAAAGCGTTCGCTCAAGATTTTTGGAAAAAGAGGCTGGGTATTGAACGACCTGGCCGATTATGTGGTTGAAAGAGCCTATTAATTTCACACAAGGAAAAAACAAGGACTATGTCTCTTCTTAAAATGATCAAGAACCCCCAGGACCTGAAAGCCATTCAAAAGGCGCTTTTGCCTCAGGTCTGCAAGGAAGTGCGGGAGCGGATTCTGGATGTGGTGTCCCGCAAGGGCGGCCATCTGGGAGCTTCCTTGGGCGCCACGGAAATCACCGTCGCCCTGCACTATGTTTTTGAATCCCCTAAAGACAAAATCGTCTGGGACACGGGCCACCAGACTTACGGTCACAAGATCTTAACCGGCCGGTCCGACAAACTCGAAACCATCCGCCAGTTCGGCGGCCTTTCCGGCTTTATCCTGCGCAAAGAATCCGAGCATGACACTTTCGGCGGCGGCCACGCCTCCACGGCCATTTCCGCCGCCTTGGGAATGGCAGCCGCCCGCGACGTGAAGGGTGAGAACAACAAAGTGGTTGCGGTCATTTCCGACGGCTGCATCACGGGCGGGGAATCTTACGAAGGCCTGCAGAACGCGGGCCATTTGGGGGCAGACCTTCTGGTGGTCCTGAATGACAACCAGATGTTCATCTCGCACCGCGTGGGCGCCATGGGCACATTTTTAGCCAAGATTTTAACTCTGGGCATCGTCACCAAGTGGGAAAAGCGGCTTGAAAAGTTCCTGGCCCGCGTGCATTTCTGGGGCGCGGGGCTTGTGCGGCTGGGCAAGCGCCTGAAAGTCCTCTTGTTCCCGGGCATCCTTTTTGAGGAAATGGGCTTTTCTTATTTCGGCCCCGTGGATGGCCACGACATCGGCCGCCTGGTGGAAGTTCTGGAAGCCATCAAAAAAGTCAAGGGCCCCGCCCTGTTGCACATCATCACCAAGAAAGGCAAAGGCTACGAACACGCTGAGAAAGACGTGTTCGGCTGGCACGCTCCGGGAAAATTTGACGTAAACACCGGGGAAATCCAAAAATCCGCCGGCAGCCCCACGCCCTTCACCAAGATTTTCGGACAAACCCTTGTGCGCCTGGCCAAAGAAGACAAACGCATTGTGGCCATCACGGCCGCCATGCCCGACGGCACCGGCACGGACCAAATGCGGGACGCCATCCCCGAGAGATATTTTGACGTGGGCCTGGCGGAACAGCACGCGGTCACCTTTGCGGGCGGGCTGGCCACGCAGGGCTTAAAACCCGTTGTGGCTGTCTATTCCACTTTCCTCCAGCGCGCGTTCGACCAGATGGAGAACGACATCGGCCTCCAAAACCTGCCCGTGGTCTTTGTTCTGGACCGAGCCGGCCTGGTGGGCGACGACGGCCCCACGCACCACGGGGTTTTTGATTTGGGCTACATCCGCCTCATCCCCAATTTCGTGCACATGGCGCCCAAAGACGAAAACGAGCTCCAGCACATGGTTTATACCGCCGTGAAATACGACAAAGGCCCCATCGCGTTGCGCTATCCGCGCGGAGCCAGCCTGGGCGTGGAAATGGACAAAGAGTTCAAGCTCATTCCCATCGGCAAAGGGGAAATCCTCAAGGAAAACCCCGCGGACCAGGCTTTTGTCCTCGCCATCGGCAGCATGGTTTATCCGGCCATGGAAGCGGCGCAGGCCCTGGAAAAAGAAGGCCTCCGCGTGGGCGTGGCCAACATGCGTTTTGTCAAACCCATCGATAAAGATCTTTTGAAGTCCCTCATCCAGCGCGGCATCCGCAAGTTTATCACCGTTGAGGAAAACCTCCTCGCCGGCGGTTTTGGGAGCGCCGTTATGGAAACCCTGGAAGGCGAGCAGGTGCAGATCACCCGCATCGGCATCGACGATCATTTCACCGAGCACGGCACGCAGCCCATCCTCCGGGACATTGAAGGCCTTTCGCCCGAAAAGATTGCGGAAAAAATCCGCACTCTGCTGCCCAAGCGGACCCAGCAGACGGCCGCGATTGCCTAAACCGCCCAAAAAATCCCGCCTAGACCAGCTCCTCTTAGATAAGCAACTCGCATCAAGCCTTAAAGAAGCGCAAGCGTTCATTTTGTCCGGGCGCGTGAGAATTCCCGGGATATCCGCACAACTCAAGCCGGGGACCTTCTTTAATACTGATTTGAAAATTGCCCTGACGTAGGCCCAAAAATATGTCTCGCGAGGCGGGGACAAGCTGGAAGCGGCCCTTGACTTTTGGGGCATTTCCGTCAAAGATTGCGTTTGCCTGGACATCGGAAGTTCCACCGGCGGATTCACAGACTGTCTGCTGCAAAAAGGGGCTAAAACAGTTTACGCGGTGGATGTGGGCACGGGCCAGGCGGACCCTAAAATAAGGAATCATCCGCGCGTGCGGCTCTTTGAAAAAACCCACATTTTGGAATGGGTTCCGGATTTTAAGGAAGAGCGACCCGTTTTGACAGTCATGGACGTTTCATTTATTTCGCTCAAAAAAGTGCTGCCCAAAATCATGGTATTTAAGACGAAAATGATTCTGGCTCTCGTAAAACCCCAGTTTGAAGCTCCAGCAAGGGATTTGAGGCATGGAATCATTAAAGACGGAGCAGCACGGGAGATGGCGGTGGGAGACATTGTCCAATTTGCGGCGGCGTCCGGGTTTTCCGTGCAAGGACGCCTGCCCTGCCCTGTTCTGGGAGCAAAAGGGAACCAGGAAGAATGGCTCAATCTTTCAGTTTAAGGAGACCCCATGATCACATCACCTACTTATTCACGAAGTGAATTATCAATGATATGCCCGCTTTGCAGGCAAAGTAGGTGATGTGATGATCATTAAAATTCCCAAAGGACTGTTCAAGGGTTTCAAGGTGAAAGTTCAGGAAAAGTCCTCATCCCAGCCGTCTCCGTCAAGCCCGGCAAAACCGCCATCGGCATCCGCGCCGGAGCCTCTCAACCTGGAAAAAGAGCTTGCCCGCAAACCGTCTCCGGCTCTCATTAGTTCGCTCGACGATGCGGATCCCTTTGTGCGGTCGGTTTCATCCGAAGTTCTGGGGAGAATGAAAGACCGGGATGCCGTCAAGCCTTTAATACGCCTCCTTAAAGACACCTCAAAATATGTCCGTGAAAAAGCTGCGGTTTCCCTGGGCTACATCGGGGACAAAGCCGCCGTCCCTGCCCTCATCGAAGCCTTGAACGATGATGCGGAAGATGTCCGCATCACCGTGGCGGGAGTCTTGGGATACCTGAGGGACAGGGAAGCCGTGCCTGCTCTGATCCATTCTCTTTCCGACACGAGCCCCGTGGCCCGCATGAAAGCGGCCATTTCCCTGGGGGTCATCGGTGACGACGAGGCTGTCACAGCGCTTTATCAGGCCGCCAAAGACGAAAACGAGATGGTGAGAAAATACGCTTGCGAGGCGCTCGGCAACATCGGCAAGCCCGCGGTTTCCGCCCTCCTTTTGTGCCTCAAGGATGAGCGCATTCGCGCTCATGCCGCCCAATCCCTCGTAAAAATCAAATAATTCCGATGTGACAAAAGTCACATTTCTTTGTGACAAAAGGCACATCAATAATCCCTTGACAGAGTTTTGAATCCATGTTATATCTGGATTACTAAAAAGAATGAAATCCAAACCGCAACTTAAACGCACCGGGTTTTTACTCGTTCTGGGCTTGTTTTTAAGCCCAGGTTTTTTTGCGTCTCCCGCCTCCGCCGCCGTCAACGATAACATTGTGAACGCGGTTGATCTCCGGGATCAAAACACGGTCAGCTATTCGACGGTCACTCCAAATTTTGTCGTTTCCACCGCCGCTTTCCCCACAACCACCGCCAACCAGGCTCTAGAAAGCGGAGAGGATGGAGGCTGCCGCACCGTTTCCAGGTCCGTGTGGTACAAATACGTTTCGACCACGGCCATGATCCTCAATATGGACACCATCGGATCTGATTACGACACGGTTCTTGGCGTTTGGAAGGCGACTTCCACCATGGTCGCGCTGATGTCGGGGCTTTCGCAACAGGTGGCTTGCGACGATGACTCGGCGGGGAACGTCAAATCAAAGATTACGAACGTTTCTTTGAGTAGAAACACAACCTATTTCTTCCAGCTTTCCGCGTACAGTTCCGGCGGCTCGGGCGGCACTCTGGTTTTCACCGCCACCTTCACACCCACCACTGAGGACCTGGCTCCGCCGTCAGCGTCCATCCAGCAGCCCGGCCCCAACATCCCCACCCTGACCAATCTGCCTTATATATTAGGAAACGTCTCGGACAATGTGGGAGTCAGCCGCGTTTCCGTCAAAATGAGTTCCGGGGGCGCCGAAGGCTTGGGGCCCACAAGTTCGCATTTTGATTTTTATCTCTGGTCCTGGGTGATGAACTGTTCCACCTGCTCCGGTGACGCCTATCTTTACAGCGGGGTCAATTCTTCCACCACCACATGGGACAAGTATCTGCCCACACTGGTTGACGGATCGTCCTACTTTATCCGGGTGACCGCATATGATTCTTCGGGCAACAGCACCGCATTTGACCAGATCAACTCCACCTTCATTTTTTCCTCGCCCAATGTGCCCAACGACAGCTATCTAAACCCCAAGATCATCAAATCGACAGATGTCCCTTATGTGGACATTTCCACCACCACTTCTGCCACCTATTCCACTCAGATCAGCCCTTCCTGCAGCTACGGGGCGGCGAACAGGGATGTCTGGTACAAATACATTTCCACCTCCACAAGCGGGCTGGAAGTCCGCACCTTGGGGTCCAACCACAACACAATTCTGGCCGTCTGGAGAAGCACGGGCGAAACTCCGGGCGCCAATCCCCCGTACGCCATTCCTGTGAGCACCGCAGGAGATTTGGCCTGCAGCCATCCCTATACCTCCGACGCGTACGCTTCAATCCAGCTGCAGAACACCGTGACCTATTTCTTCCAGGTGATGTCGGACTACGGCAACGGCGGCCAGCTTAAATTCAATCTGTCGCTTCAGGATACGGATGCCACTCCCCCCAGTCCCGTCACCACCCTGAGTGCAACGGGCGACGTCAATCCGGGTTCGGTCAAGCTTCAATGGACCGCAGTCGGAGATGACGGCGGTGTTGGACGGGCAAGTTCTTATGACATTCGCTTTGCGACCATTGCGATAAGCAACCTGTTCACTTCTTTCAGCAGCATGACGCCGATTACAAGCTCTCCCACATTTGTGTCGAACCCCACCCCCTCCACAGCGGCGGCTGTTCAGACGCAGTATTTATACGGACTTCCTTACAAAACAACGGTTTATTTCCTTATCAGGACATATGATGAGTCCTTCAACTCCAGTCTCTCCAACGCCGCCACGGCTTTTGTCCCGGGAACTCTGGATGCGGCCGCGAACCTTTCCCTTTCGCTGGCGACCTCCGTTGTTTCCGTGCCTTATTCCGACGAAAAATTGGTTACCTCGGGAGCCGGGGCTGACTGGCCGCCTCCCTGCGGACCCTATATCTACGGCACCGACAGAAACTATTGGTTCAAATACATCTCCGCTGCGACCACCAACTATGTGGCCAATACGTTCAATTCCAATTTTGACACCGTGTTGACCGTTTACAGCAGCACGGGATCCATCAATCCGGCAAATGTCCCTATTCCAAGCTCAGGCACAAGCCTGGGCTGCAGCAATAATGAGCTCGGCACTCAACAGTCCCGAGTCAATTTCAGCGCCATCCAGGGCACAACATACTATTTCCAAGTCATGAAGCAGGCTGGGGTGAACGGGACCCTTCGCTTCCAGTTGGGCGCAGCGGATTCGATCAAGCCCGGATCCATCACCTCCCTGGTTGCTCAGCCCGGGGCCCAGAACGGAGAAGTGAACCTGTCCTGGATCGAGCCAGCCGACGATGGCTATGCAGGAAGCCCCGTCTCGGGGTACCTCGTTCGCTACTCCTCGGCTTCTTCCATCAGTTCCACCAATTTTGATTCTACAGGTACGGTTTTTAATGTAGAAGCCTTTCCGCTCTACCAGAATTCACCTGTGGCCGTGCTTCCCGGAGCCATTGTTAATTATGTCGTCAGAAATCTTACACAAGGTTCGACTTATTGGTTTTCAGTCCGATCCATGGACACATCCGGCAACGTGTCCAATCCCTCCAACAGCCCCTTTGCGCGTTCCATGGCGCCCACGGCCCAGCCCGGGGACGGCGAAGGTTCAATCCAAATCCGGGACGCTGGCGGAAGCAATATCCTCACCTCCGTCCCCATCAGTTCTAACATTCCAACCATCAACATGAGGTTCACGGTTGGGGCTTCATCGATGGCTTTCGGCGGCAGAATTTCCATCCGTTTTCCTGAATATTGGACTCCGCCGTGCTTTGGGTGCGGCCCTAATCCGGGATTGGTGACGGTCAGCACGATCACGGCATCCATTCCCGTGAGCCAACTCTCCGTGGAGCAGGACTATTCGGACTATACGGGCCGCACGGTCATGGTCAAAGTGTCCAGCACCATTTTGAACGCCGGCGACATCATCAACATTGCCTATTCGAACGTCAATACCCAATACAACAAACAGAATAATGTACAGTTCGTGACCAAAACCCGGGGATCCAATTCCGGAACATTTCAGGCCATCGCCTCCCAGCCGTCCATCAATGTGGTTGGAGGCTCCCCCATCGGAGCAGGCTTCACAGAGACGAATTTCATCACTCTGGGCGCTGACCAAATCTCACCTCCGCTCTTGGTGGAACCCAAAGACCAGACCTGGCAGGGGACAACGGCAGACCGGAACATGTATTTGAGGGTTTTTACTTTGAAATGGGACTCCACAACCTATACCATGCAATACGACACGAGCGCCCAAATTTCAAAGGATGCTTTTCAGAATATCGAGCAATCAACTTTTTCATTCTCAACGGCAGCGTTCCAGGCGGCCTCATGGAATTATTCATTGTCCAATGTGAATCGCCCAACCTACTATAATCTCATTATTCCTGCCGGAGCGGCAAGCGTACCAATTTATTACCGCACCTCGACACGGGGAGAGACGGTGCTTTGGATTGAGTATAACGGTGATTTTGCATTTGGCGCGTCCACAAGCACTTTCTCCAGGTGGATGAAAATTCTGCCCAATGCTGTGGGCTTCAGCGGTTTAACAGTAAGCCCCGCAACGATTTCCCCGGACAATGACGGCGCCGCTGATTTTGCCAACATCAATTTTACCCCAACCAATTCAGACATGCAGTGGCGCGTGAGGATAGGCACGGACCCTGTGCTTTCCAATCTTACGACCTCAATATCATCCTGGCCAATAAACGTATTCTTGGATTGGTGGGGGTATGGCCAGCCGCCGGGAATCACCTGGTACGGCACTGATTTCTCCGGACGCCCGCTTTCCAGCGGAACCTACATCGTCAGGCTTGAGGACTCCGCGGGAACGGTGGTTTCTTCCACAACTCTCACGATCCAGTCGGCATTTCTGGATGTTTATGTGGAAAAGAGCGGCGGAGGCCCCGCTGTAGTAGGCGCGGATGTCACGGTCAACGGCCAGAGCGGCGGCGGCTACATTTATCGGACAGGCCGCACGGGCGCCAACGGCATTGCGCGAATTTGGGGATTGAAAGCTGGCAATATAGTGACGGCCAACGCAAATTATTATGATTTTGCCTCCGCAAAAAGTTTTTACGGAAGCCACATCGGCCAACCCATCTTTTCCACAGGCACATCCTGCACCGTGACCTTTTCCGAGCCCGCCCGCATCCGGGTTCACGCCAGCCTTCCCCTGGGGTCGGAAAGCACCTATGACCAATGGGGCGGCGTGAATGTGACGGACAATTCCAGCGGCTTTTCCGCGGGGTTTGGCTCGCTCCGCATCCCCAACAACAGCCTCGAATCCGACGACGGCTGGAACTACACGGGTTTCCCCAGCTCCTGGACAACTCTTAACGTGACGGCCGCTGGCGGCGGGACAAGCTTTAAAATCAGGGTGGACGCTTATGGATTCACTCCCGTGGAATTCAATGCCACCGTTGCGGGCGGCTCCACGGCTGATTTTGTCGTGAATCTCGTTAAAAAGCCCAGAATTTACGGCATGATCGTGCTCCCGTCAACGAATTCAATTTCCTCCTACGGCACCTGGGTGTCCGTGGAAGGCAGAAAATCCACCCAAACCTTCCCCACGGCCTGGGGCGGAGCATGGTTTCCTGCGCCTCAGGCGGGCATCACTCCCAAAGGGACAGGGTACTTCACCCTGGATGTGGACCTGGCCTCCACCTATTTGATCAAAGCCCGGGCGCAGGGCATCGGCACCATTCAAACATCCGTTCTTGTGGGCACCAACAGCGTGGGTTCCCTTCAGGTGGACGATACCAACACAGTGGAAGGCGGCAACAAGGTGGTGGGCGGCGTGACTCTGGCTTTCAGCACCACGGTTCCTCCGGGCATCACGGGAAACATCACCGTGGATGGAGATACTATGGACAAGAGCAATCCCATGACGCTTTATCTCAACGCATTTAGCCCCACAAACTACTCGTATGCTTTCATCCAGAGCACGGTGGCGACGCACGGTTCCACATCTACGGTTCGATATGAGATCAAGGGGGTGGAAGACGGCGAATACCAAATGTTTACTTACCTGGAAGGGTTTGAACTCTCTACCGGCAGCCGGAGAAATGTCACCGTGGTCAACGGTCGCGGGGACCTGAGCATCACCCTGAAAAAATTCTCCGGCTCCGCCAAAGTGTTTTTCTCCACCGGCTCGAATCTGGCCAGTTCATTCGACAAGATTTCCTTGCGGGTGGGTGGAACCGGCGTCAGCTTTTCAACGGACAGTGCGACTCAGGGATACCCGTCATATAAATATTATTTATCCAGCGGAGAGGTCACCATTCCCAACCTTGGAACTGGTTTCTATGACTTTTCAGCTGCTTACAAGAACCGGTATTTGACAAAAAAGATGAACATCTTGAACGGGCAAAATGTGAGCATGCACTTTGATTTTACCCAAGATGTCTTCACCGTCACCGGCACCGTCAAGGTTCAGGCGTTCACTTATGGAGTCACGCAGGCTTTCCAGTCCGGCATCCGTATCAATACCGTGGGCGACCTGGTGGACAGGAGCAAGATTGGCTTTGAACAGATTTATGTGGGATCAGGCAACATCAATGTCCCGATTGTGCGCATTGAAGCCCATCCCAAAGATCGCGGTAATTTCGGCCAGGGCATATCCAACTTTGTGAGCGTAGGCAGTTCGGGCAATGTGGGGAATGCCGGAGGATTCAGCGGATCGCAATTTAATTCGGGCCAGGTGCGCTTTGGTATCGTTGATTCATCCGGCAACTGGACGATTGACAACCTGCTTCCGGGCGTCTATGTCTTGAGGCATCCCGTGGATTTGGACCGGGGGGCCTCATATTACACCTCTACCGTGGGCGGAAGTTTTGAGACGAACGCCTCCGATGTTGCCAATGAGCAGAAAACGGTTTTGATATCTACCATGGGTGTGATCACGGTCATCGAACCTCAGGGCGGAAATCTGGAGTTTACTTATGAAGGCGGGTCCCAGGTGAGCGGGCAAATTTTGCTTCCGTCCAATGTCGCCTCGGATACCCGGTTCATGACCCTGGTCGTTTTGAACAACCGCAAGGAAATCGTGAGCTGGCAGTCCATCTATTTGAATGGAAACTCCGCAAACTATAACCTAACGAACTTGGGAGACGGGGATTATACCCTGATATTAAACGACGAGAAAAAAGGGAATGAAAGCAATCCCGATTCCTTCGTTCAAAACACCACCCCCGGTCAGGCCGCCTTTAATTATGAAAAATATGTCGCCCGGCCATTGGGAGTTTCCATCAAGGGCTCCAACCTCACGGGCCAGAACATCCAGCTTGAGCGCGCCGGGTTCATCGAAGGCAAAATCGCCGTTGTGCGCATCTCCAGCAGCGGCGTGAAATCCACGGAACTGATCACGGACAACAACAAGAGCCTTTTGCCGTCCAATTTTCAGGTGTTTGCCTTCCAGGATTCCATCAACCGGGAAGCCAAAACTCCCGATTCGCAATGCCAGGGTAACAACTGTTCTCTCGTGATCGATTCCACCAAAGGAACTTTCAGAATTTCCCGGTTGTTCCCAAATATAGATACCAACCTTTTCCTTGGCGCTTCGGACACCAATAACGGCGGCGTCCAGAACGAACTGGGCCAGGGCAAGCTTAGCGTGGCTTCAGTCGAAAAGACGGGGTATACGGTGAGCCCCGGCCAGGTCCTGGATGTCGGAACCATTGAACTCCAGCAGGGTTTGACGATAACGGGTTCGGTGCAGGGGTTGACCGTGTTGGGAGCAACCATTCCCGTTGCCAATGTCCGAATCGAGACGAAGCCTGTTGGAATCCACCGGACCGGCCCCTCCACTTTTACCGATGAAAAGGGCAGTTTCACTATCTCCGGGTTAAATCCGGACACCCGCTACTACAATTTCATCTTCGCGGCCAGGGACGAGCGCGGGGACAATTCCGTTGATTTTGACGCGTTTTCGGGTCTCACGGGCATCGCGCTTCAGAAGGACTACGCCGAAAAGGTCAAGAGAAACGTGGATATCAGAAAATCTACGAATACGGTGG
>MGUQ01000018.1:11837-15477 GCA_001799975.1 Elusimicrobia bacterium RIFCSPLOWO2_01_FULL_54_10
CCGGAGGGCCGGCCTTGAGAATGGCCACAGGCGACCAGATTGGATTCCCGGGAGCCGAGATCGTCGCCAATAAAGTCGGGGACATCCCCATCGACAATCCCCTGGGAGACATATTTATTCAGACCGATGTGGACGGGACTTTCACCATGAGCCGCCTGGCCGCGGGAACCTATGATTTTTACGCCATCAGCTTGGGCTATGCGGTCAAGAAATTCACTGTTAATGTCGCTTCCACCGACACAAGCAAAGATGTCGGGAATGTTCAGTTGGAAACGGGATTGGAGCTTTCAGGGACCATCCGCAAGCCGGACGGTTCCTATCCTATATCGGAAACCGACATCAGCGTTTTGGCTGCGGCCACCCCGGACTTTTCGGAACTCACCATTGCGTCACTCAGAACCAATCCTCAAACAAGCACCATCGACGGATATACATTGGCGGGCCTGAAATCCGGCACAACTTACCAACTTCTCATGTTCAATCATGACGGCGAAACCATTGTTCCGCCTGAGCATTATCCCAGCTCGACCAGCCTGGGCGTGGCCATCACCACGGACACCACCCTCAACCTCACCTTTACCCAATCTGCGCCCCAAATCCTGGTCAAAGCCAAAAAGACCGGAACACAGTCGGGCGGATTCGATCAATACCGTTTTGAATTCCAGCTCACCCAGGCGCTCAGGAACAAGACCATCGCTGAAAAGTCGGACGACTACTGGCAGAGCGTCGTCTCAATCTTAAGTGAAACAGGCGGAACCGGCGGGGCCCTGTCCGCCGACCCCAACGAAACAAATCCCATCGATCCATCCAGAAAGAAACTCATTGTCTTGTACACTCCCGGGTCTGCGGCCACAACAAAGGTGAGATTGAGGCTGCGCGCGCCCACTTCCGGCCTGGAAGGCGCTTCGACCTCTTATTATGTGGCCAATTTCACCTGTGATTACTACCTTGGACTGGCAGGACAAAAACTTGGAAGCATCAACATGTCCAGAGGAGACACCCTCGCCATAGAAGGCGATGACTCCTCATTCGGCATTCCTCCGGGAGCTTTCAAAGAGGCCGACGGCACTGATTTGGATGTTTCCTCCACGGTCAGCGTGGGCCTTCAGAAGGCCTCGGATGTGGCAACATCTACAACCACCGCTTTAGGCGCGCCGGCTTTCAGCTTGACAGACAGTGAACTGGATGAGGCCATGCCCCCGGTCCTGGCCCGCGCTATGAAAAGCATGAGGGAGATCCAGGGAGTGCAAGTGGAGCCCAGCGGGCGCGTGATGGCCGCTCCGGGCATCAAAGGGGCTGCTTCCTTGGCAACGGATGTCACAGGCGCCAATGTCCTTTCCGCCTTCTACGATCTCTTCCTCCCAGCCGGCGTGCGCCGGCAACTGGCTAAAAACGCCACCGTGACGATTTTCTACACTTCATCGACCGCGGACACTTCCAACATGAATGTTTATTTCTTCAACGATACGGCCGCCGACATGCTCACCACCAGCGGCGCAACGGTGCCTGCCGGGGGCTACGGCCTCGAAGCCAACGGGAAAGTGCTCAACTCCGACAACAACACGATTTCCGTCAATGTAAATCACTTCACGACATTCGTTGTCGTCAACAGCACCGAAACCATTCTGACTTCAGCATCCATTTTAGGCTCAGTCACCACCGCGGGCCTCACTGTGCCCAGCACCACGGATTTCACGGGCAGCGAACTGGAGGCCTTCAACTTCCCCAATCCATTTAATGCCACAGCGCGGGGCTTTACATTCTCGGGCACCAAGACCTCCGGCACCCAGACCCTGGCAACCACGGGCTCCACCGCCATCCGCTTTGCCCTGCCATCCAATCTGGGCGCGGGCTCTGTGCGCGTGACCTGCGAAATCTTTGACGTGGCCGGAGATTTGGTCAAGCGGCTCGACTTTGCTTCACGACAGACGGGCAAATATCACTACGGCGACTGGGACGGCAGAAATGAAAACGGCGAGACTGTGGCCAGCGGCGTCTATATCGGCCGCATCTCCATTGAAGGCTCCAGCCGCACCAAGACTTTCAAAATGGCGGTTATCAAATAACCATGAAAAGAAACGGGAAAATCCTTTTCTTCGCATCGGTCGTCCTTCTCGGGGCGGGCCCGGCATTGCACGCCGCGTTTTCCTCCAAGAGTGCCGGAACATCGGGGGCGGCATTCCTGAAGGTGGGCGCGGGTGCAAGGCCCACCGCCATGGGCGGGGCTTATGCCGCCGTCTCAGACGATGTGAACGCAATATACTGGAATCCTGCGGGCTTGTCCGCCCTCCGCGGCAAAAACGAATTTGTGGCCATGCGCGCGGAGATGTTTGAGGACGTCAAATACAATTTCTTCGCCTTCGCTCATCCCATGGGCGCTTATGGAACCGTCGCCATCGGGCTCTCCAACATGAACATCGGCGACATTGAGAAGCGGACGGCGGACACCGACGCAGCCGACTCGACATTTTCATCGAACGATTCCGCCTATACCCTGGCCTACGGCAACGACCTGAATGACAATCTCCATCTCGGTCTGG
The DNA here is from genome assembly GCA_001799975.1 of Elusimicrobia bacterium RIFCSPLOWO2_01_FULL_54_10. Taxonomy (GTDB): domain Bacteria; phylum Elusimicrobiota; class Elusimicrobia; order 2-02-FULL-39-32; family 2-02-FULL-39-32; genus 2-01-FULL-60-11. Next base: position 14,378 of record MGUQ01000018.1, read on the forward strand.
CGGCCAAAGTGGTGCGCCAGACGCTATCCGACACTTCTGCGAATGCTTTCGCGGCCGATTTTGGCGCCCTCTACAAATTTTCGGACTCTCCATTGAGCTTGGGACTTGCCGTCCAGAACATAGGCTCCAAGCAGAAATTCAGGAACGACAGCGACCCGCTCCCTTTAACGATCAAAGCAGGCACGGCGTACAGGATCGGTGAAAATTGGGGGATGAGCGGCGTTTCCACGGAAGACAGAAAAGCCGGGATTTTGATGGCCCTGGATCTCCACGCTCCGCGGGACAACGACCCTTCCGGGCGCGCAGGTTTTGAATTTGTCCATGGCTGGTCGGAAAATGCCGCTTCGGCAGTTCGCGCGGGCTATGACACGGGCCGTAAACGCCAGATTGAAGGCATGGGGTCAGGCGTGGCCGCGGGCGCCGGCATCACCTACAAATTTTTCACCTTTGATTTCGCCTGGGAGCCCAACGGCAGCCTGGGCAACACCTTCCGCTACTCGGTGAAGCTGAGATTCTGATGAAAAAATTGTTGAGCCTCGCGGTTCTGGCAGGATTTTTGGGAGTGGGCACAGCTTCCGCCCGTCAGGCCATCCTTTCCGCCTTCACGGGCACGGTGGAAATCCAGGGAGCCAAATCCAGTTTTTGGAGAAAGGCAACGCCCAAAATCTTCCTGAAAGAGGGAGACAAGATCCGCACGGGCGCGCGCTCCAAGGCCACATTGCTTTTTGAAGACGGTTCCCGCACTCAAGTGTCAGCCAAAACCACCCTGGCCCTGAGCAGCCTGATCGCTCCGGTGAGTTTGGAGCAGACCGGGGGCCGCACGCGCAACAAGATTTCCAAGCTGGGAAAGGGCTTCACCTTAAGGACCCCCACGGCCGTCTGCTCTGTGCGCGGAACGGAATTTGAAGTGGGCGTGGCTGAAGGCGGCCAGACGGATTTGAACGTTTTTGAAGGCATCGTGAACGGCATGAAAACCGCCACGGGGGAATCCGTGGATGTGGGCGCAGGCCAGTCTCTGATGCTGGACGGCACCGATACTCCACTGGAAAAACCTGAAGCCAGCGATGCTCAGGGCAATGAATCCGCCGTCAAGCAGCTGG
>MGUQ01000018.1:15502-15993 GCA_001799975.1 Elusimicrobia bacterium RIFCSPLOWO2_01_FULL_54_10
TGTGGCGGAAGTGGACCGCGACAAAGCTTTCAAGTTTGTGGTCTTGAACACCCGCGACAACCGCTTTGATTACTTCACCTACAAGGGCATCTTCAACAAAAACCTGCCCGATGACCTCTCCATTGCTTTGAGAAACGTTTCCGGACGCCAGTTGGGCAGTTCCGCGCCGGAATATTACCTCACTTCTTATGAAATGTCCCAATCCAATCTCTCGGACGCCATCAAAGACATGGCGGACGGCGGGCATTTGGTGAAAGTGACTTATGACGGCACCACCTACACTTTGCAGGCCCACGGCGTGGCGTCGGATGGGAGCGCGGGCGCCGTGACGGACACGGCCACCCAAAACCGCTCGGCTGGCGGCAGAATTTATGATCCCGTGGCGGATGTTTATGTAAATATTGGAGTCCCTGAAAACGGCGTCTACAATCCCGTCGATGATTCCTTCCCCACCATGAAACAGGGAGATACGCTTTGGCGGACCGTATTTA